>NZ_JANHAU010000002.1:600000-900000 GCF_024464185.1 Haloarchaeobius salinus | reverse complement strand
CGGTCGCCTGCACCGCACATCGCGAAGCTCGCCATCGAGGAGGCAGGCGGTGAGGTCGACGACGAGCGCGTTCGCGAGCTGTCCGCGACGCTCGACGACTCGATGCCGGCGTGTGCGCCCATCAAGTCGAAGACGACGAGCGACGGGCCGCTCGTCGTCGGCTACACCGAGGAGGTCGTCGTCTCCGGGACCTCCGGCTCGAAGACGGTCGTCGCGAAGTCCGACACCGGCGCGACGCGGACGAGCATCGACACCAGGCTGGCGGCCGACGTCGGTGCCGGCCCAATCAAGTCGGTGATGCGCGTGAAGTCCGGCAGCCTGAAGCAGGGCAAGTCCCGGCCGGTCGTCGACCTCGTGGTCGGCGTCGGTGGCCGGCAGCACACCGTCACCGCGAGCGTCGAGGACCGCTCGCACATGGACTACCCCATCCTCCTCGGCCGCGACATCCTCGGGAACTACCAGGTGGACGTGTCGAAGCGCGTCGACGCCGGGAGCGACAGCGAGGACCGCGAGGAAGAGGAGGAGACGCTGGAGTAGCTACCGGTCGAGTTCCTCACCGACGGGCGGCAGGCTGAGTTCTTCGCCGTAGGTCTGTGCGATACCGGTCACGGTGACCGCGAGCGCGAGCGCCGCCGCGACACCGAGGCCCGGACCGACGGTGATCGGTCCGATGCCGCTCGCGAGGACACCGGTGACGCCGAGGCCGCCGATGCCGATGCCGAGGTAGTACCGCCCCCATCGGTGCGAGTCGCCCTCGTCGTCGCCGTCGTCGGTCCCGACGTCCAGATACACCGCCAGTCCGTCGCAGTCGTCGCCGAGACGGAGCGCGCCCTGCGAGGAGTCGTACTCGACGAGTCCCAGGTCGTCGAGCTTCGGTAGGTGGGTCTGGTGGAGCGCGATGTACACACGTTTCCGCTCGTCGGAGGTCACCTGCTCGGTCGGTTTGCCGGTCTCGTGCGCGGCGATGTGACGGGCGACCTCCCCCTTCGTGGTCTTCCCGTCCTCCTGTCGAAGTAGATACCGCAACGTCTCCCGGCGTCGGTCGTTCGAGAGCGCCTCGAACAGCTCCCCCTTCGACGGTCCTCCCCCCTCCGGTGGTCGATTCGTGTCGGTCGTGGTGGTCTCTGTCGTGGTTGCCATGGTTCCCCATTCCCTGACAGGCAGGAATGACACTTGCCGAAGTAGTGGCCACCACACTTAATACTGCGGCTTCACGGAAGGGCTCACCGATTCAACCGATATCGGCTTCGTAAAGCACCCTGGGCAGACATAACCAATGGAGCTGCAGGAATGGTCAGAATCATTCGATGGGGCAGCGACACGCGGGCTCACGTCGGCCTCCAGGTGGGTTCAGACGACCGCCCCGACGAGCCAGAGTACGCCCATTCCGACCGCGATGGTCGCGAGCACGTTCTCGGTGCGCCAGGCGACGCCCGCCGCGACGACCGCCGCGACGACCTTCGCGGGTTCGGCGACGAGCGACAGGCTGGTGTCGAGCGCGACGACCGCCGGCACCACGAGCGCGGCGAGCACCGCCGCCGGGACCAGTTCGAGGGTCCGCTCGACGCGGGTCGGGACGTCGTCGACCCGGCCGAACAGCAGGATGAACGAGAGCCGGAGCGCGAGCGTGAGGACACCCACGGCGAGCACGATACCCCACAGCGTCGTCGCGTCGTAGCTCATCGCTCGCCCTCCGTGTCCTCGTCCGGTTCGTCGCCCGGCCAGTCCGTGAACGTGTCGACGAGCACCCCGACCGTCAGGCCGGTCAGTGCGGCGGCCACGAGCCCGAGGTCGAGCGGGAGCGCGGCCGCCGGGATGGCGACCCCGCCGGCGACCACACCGACGAGCCCGCTGAGCCGGTCCTTCAGCGACGGGACGAGCAGCGCGAGGAACGTCAACGGTACCGCGAACTCGAGCGAGAGTCCGGGTGGGACGCTGCCGCCGATGACGACCCCGACGGCCGTCGAGACGACCCAGACCCCCCACAGGGCGAACGCCGCGCCGAGGTAGTACCAGCGCCGCCGCCCGATACCGGGCTCGTCGTCGCGGAACTCCGTGACGGCGACGGCGTAGGACTGGTCGGTCAGCGCGTACGCCGAGAGCCACTTCCACGGCGGCGAGAAGTCCCGGAAGTACGGCGCGATGGACGCGCTGTACATCAGGTAGCGGAGGTTGACGACGGCCGCGGTCGCCACGACGACGGCGACGGGAGCGCGGTCACCGACGAGTTCGATGAGCGCGAGCTGGGACGCACCGGCGAACACGACGACCGACATCGCGACCGTCTGCACCGCGTCGAACCCGACGTCGATCGCGCTGATACCGGTGATGAGCCCGAACGGGACGACGCCCAGCATGAACGGGCCGATTGCGCGCGCTCCCGCTGCCGCATCGCTCCGGGCGCTCACTCGCGAGTCACCTCGTCGCCACGACGGACGCCTGTCATCGTCGGGGCCACGCAATCGAGGGGTATAGGTGGTTCGCTCGCGGGTACCTTCGCCGTCTCTGGCTCCGGTGTCCCCGGTTCACGAGCAGCCGCCGGGCGGACTACAGCCCACGACCGTCGAGGACCGCGACGAGGACGGCACTGCCGGTGTGGCTCGTGTCGTCGAACGCCTCGACGCGGACCAGTACCCGCTCGTCGACGAGTGTGGTCGGGTCCTCGACGCCCGACACGGTGAGCCGGGAATCGCCGATGCGCAGGAGCGCGTCGCCGTCCTGCACGCCGCTGACGAACGCGGTCACCTCCTGTCCGGCGCTGAACGACGGGGTGCGCGTCCGGAAGCCGATGCCGGCGAGGACGGATGACAGGACGCTCATACGCGCTCCACCTCGGCGGACTGGCGGTCGTGGACGTACTCGCGACCGTAGCCGGTCCACGCGGCGAAGACGAACACCGCCACGAGGAACCAGCCGTGGAAGACGTACGGCCAGACGGTGACCGGGTTGACGACCATCGCCTCGGTGAACCACGGGACGCTGTCGGTCAGGCTGGTCATCGCCCCGTAGCCCGCGAGCAGGCCGCCGCCCCACGGGAAGATGTAGCCGAGGGCGGACGTGTTGGCGTCCAGGATGTTGGCGCGCCGGTAGCCGTTCAGGTTGAAGCGGCCACCCAGCCGTGCGATGTACGGTGCGATGGCGATCTCGGCGGCGGTGTTGATCGTGATCATGCCGTTGACCAGCGCCGTCCCCAGCACCATCGTCAGCTCCGCGCGGCGGACCGTCGTCGCGACGGAGCCGATGAGGAAGTCGAGGATGGCCTCGAAGCCGCCGCCGCGGATCATGATCTCGGCGGCCGCGACGATGAGCAGCGTCAGGACGATGAGCGGGAAGAACCCGACCGCACCGTCGTAGAGCGCGCCGCCGACGGCGACGGACTCGTCCGGGCCGGCGATGCGGACGACGGGGAGCCACGCGAACTCGGCGGCGAGGCTCGTCTCGGCGGGTGCGACGAACACGAGGATGTCGGCCAGCGAGGAGAGCCCGAGGGCCAGGTTCGCCACGACGGCGGTCAGCAGCCCCCAGGAGACGGCCTCGACGATGTGGCGACCCTGTATCGCCGTCACGATGACGACGCCCATCGAGACCAGGTGGACGAGACCCGCCGCGTTCGCCTGTTCGGCGAGGCTCGTCCCCGCGCCGGTGACGTCGATACCGGACATGGACAGCCCGGCTATGACGTACGCCGCGAACGCGAACACCGCGGCGATCAGCGCGTACTTCAGCCGGGAGGCGACGACACCGCCGATGTCGGCGTCCTGGGTGACCGCGCTCACGATGGTCGTGTCCGAGACCGGCGCGAGGTTGTCGCCGAACACCGCGCCGGAGAGGATGGCGGCGAACAGCAGCGTCGGGTTCGCGCCGAGCAGGAGACCCGCGGGGAACACGACGGTCGTGAACGTGATGGCGGTCCCGTAGCCGGTCCCGATGCCGGTCGCGAGCAGCGCGGCGAGCACGAACGTCAGCGCCGGGAACAGGTCGCCCGCGACGCCGGTGACGTCGGCCGCCCAGACGAGGCCGTTCACGAACTGGCCCGCGCGAAGCACGTTCGCGAACATGCCGGCCCAGAGCCACGCGACGACCGCGGTCGCGGCCACGCGCTGGGTCATCCCGTCGAAGATCGTATCGGCGTAGTCCTTCCACGAGCCCTTCACCAGGAACAGCCCGGCGATGAGCCCGACGAGCATCCCGACGACCAGTCCCTGCGTGTCGCCCACGCCGAGCACGCCGCTCTGGAAGATGGCCCAGGCGACGAAGACGGCGAGCGGAACGGCGCTCGCGGCACGCCCACCGTAGAACGTCAGGTCGGGTGGGTCCGATTCCTCGATTGTATCGACCGATTCCGTCTCTTCCATCTGGTAGGCGGTAAACGGCCCACCCGATAAAACGACACGAAATCGTCCGATAGTTTCCGGCTCGCTGTCGTGTGGTCGTGTGATACCGTCTCGGCTCGCCGGAGATGCGCGGGAGAGCACTCAGTGTGACGCGAGGTGGGTGAAACGAGGGGGACTGGTCCACCGTTCTGTGCTTCGGTGGACCTGCGGACGGACTAATTTCACCGCTCCTCAGGGAGGACGACCCCGAGTCGGAAACCCCCGTGTACAAGCCTCCAGTCCGTGTCGCTCGCTGGTGGTCTGTCAGTCCACGGTACGCCAGAGGTACAGCGACGCGTACGAGCGGTACGGCCGCCACCGCTCGGCGGTCTCGACCATCTCGCCGCGCGTCAATTCGTCGCCGTAGAGCGCGTACATCCCGTTCCGGATGCCGAGGTCCTCGACCGGGAACACGTCGGGCCGTGCGAGACTGAACATGAGCTGCATCTTGGCGGTCCAGACGCCGATTCCCTTGATGTCGGTGAGTTCGTCCACGACCGCCTCGTTGCTCATCCCGTCGAAGGACGCCGTCGTGTAGCCGTGTTCCTCGAACGCTCCGGCGACGTTCCGGACGTACCCTACCTTCTGCCCGGAGAGCCCGGCGTCGCGCAGCGTCGACTCGTCGGCGGCGAGGATGGCCGCCGGCGTTATCTCGACCGCGTCGTACAGGCGCTCCCTGATGGCGGTCGCCGCCGACGTGGAGACCTGCTGGCTGACGATGGACCGGACCAGCCGTTCGAACATGTCCTCGGCCGGCTCAAGTTCGAGTGGCCCGTGCTCCTCGACGACGGAACCCATCTCCGGGTCGGTTCGGAGGTGGTCGTACGCGTCCTGGCTCATCTGCGTACCGGGGTCCACGACCCGGACAGCCATAAACGGCACACTCCACTCCCGAAACGACTAAGTGCCCGGCGGGAGAATGTGTAAGTAAGAAGTAAGTTAAACTATTTTGGCAACTCTTATGGAGTAGCGGCAGCTATCCCTCTATCCCGGCAAGAAGCCCGAGAGGCCGGGAATACGCCACGTCAGCGAACAGCGCGCCGAGTGACAACTACGGGAAACAGACGAAGACAGACAAAACGATGACAGAGACACACCAGCGGACAATCGACTGGGACGAGTTCTGGCGCACCGCCGACGCGGACGACCACGAGAGCGCGACCCCGAGCGCACACCACGTCAGGGAGGCGCTCGCCGATCTCATCGCCGAGACGGGTGGTATCGACTCCGTCGCGGACGTCGGCTGCGGCCCGGGCGTCGTCACGTTCGACCTCGCGGACCGTTCCCCCGACGCCGAGATCGTCGGCTACGACGCCGCCGGATCTATCCTCGACGAGAACCGCGAACGTGCCACGGAGGAGGGGCTCGACAACGTCCGCTTCGAGCGCACGGTCCTCCCCGAGTTCGACCCCGGTCGCCAGTTCGACCTCGTCCTGTGCTACGGGACCCTCGCGTACGTCACCGAGTCCGCGCAGGCCCTCCAGAACATGTACGACGCGGTCGCACCCGGCGGCCACCTCGTGCTCGGCTACGTGAACGAGTTCGGCGCGGCCCAGTTCCGCGCCCAGCACGCCGACCTCGAGGCCAGCGACGACCCGCGACGCGACCCCGAGGAGTACGCCGAACGCTTCGGCCTCGTGATGGACGAGGAGAGCACGCTCTCGTTCGACGCCATCCGGAACGCCGTCGGCACCTGGCCCCGCAGCATCTGGGAGGTCGCCGAGAAGCCCGAGAGACGGTGGGCGTGGGGCCACGTCCCGCTCGTCTACGTGCCGAAGCCGAAGTGATCACCGTGTCGTAACGGAGAAGCAACCCCGCTGACGCGACCCTCCACAGACGGCCCACGAACGCACCGCCACAGAGATCAGGTCGAACGTCCGCGCGAGCGAAGCGAGCGCGGTTCACCGGGCGCGAACGCAGTGAGCGCCCGGCCTTTTTCATCCATGTTTTTGCCGCGAGGGTTCGAGCGCAGCGAGAACCCGAGCGGGAAAAAGATGGTCAGTAGCCCTTCCCGAGCAGCTCGCGGGCGATGATGTTCTTCTGGATCTCGGTGGTGCCCTCGTAGATCTGGGTGATCTTGGCGTCGCGGTAGAACCGTTCGACGGGGAAGTCGTTGACGTAGCCGGCACCGCCGTGGATCTGGACGGCCTCGTTTGCGACGTCGACGGCGACGCGGGAGGCGTACTCCTTGGCCATGGAGGCGAGCTTGGTGATGTCCTCGCCTTGGTCGACGTTCCAGGCGGCCTTGTACGTCAGCATGCGGGCGGCCTCGGTGCGGGTGTGCATGTCGGCGAGCTTGTGCTGGATGGCCTGGAAGTCCGAGATGGGCCGGTCGAACTGCTCGCGCTCCTGGGCGTAGGAGAGTGCGGCCTCGTTCGCGCCCTTCGCGATGCCGACGCCCTGTGCGGCGACGGCGGTGCGGGTCTCGTCGAAGAACTGCATCTGCTGGAGGAAGCCCATGCCGCGGGTGCCGATGAGGTTCTCCTCGGGGACGCGCACGTCGTTGAGGATGAGTTCGGCGGTGTCGGAGGAGCGGATGCCGAGTTTGCCGGTGATCTTCTCGGCCTCGAAGCCGTCGCGGTCTGCCTCGACGACGATCTGGCTGAAGCCGTTGTAGCGACCCTCGGCGTCGGGGTCGGTCTGGCAGAGGACGACGTAGTAGTCGCCGATGGAGCCGTTCGTGATCCACATCTTGTTGCCGTTGATGACCCACTCGTCGCCGTCCTTCTCGGCCTGCGTGCTCACGGAGGAGACGTCGGAGCCGGTGTCGGGCTCGGAGATGGCCGCGCCCATGATGGCCTCACCCTCGGGGATGGGCGAGAGGAAGCGCTCCTTCTGGTCCTCGGTCCCGAACTCCATGATGGCGTCCGCACCGAAGGAGGCGGACGTCAGGCAGAGGCCGATACCGGGGTCCACGGCGAACAGTTCCTCCGTGATGAGCGCGGACTCGAGGTTGCCGTAGTCGGCTCCGCCGTAGTCGAACGGGATGTGGGCACCGAGCAGGCCGGCGTCGGCGGCCTTCTCCATGACCTCCCACGGGTACTTCTCCTCGACGTCGTACTCCTGTGCGACCGGCTTCACTTCGTTCTCGGCGAAGCGGGCGACCTCCTCCTTGATCTGTTTCTGCTCGTCTGACAGCGCGAAATCCATAGTAAACCATTAACGCATTGTTCGTTAAAAAGGTATGTACCCGGTTCTAAACTGGAAAGGAGTTTCTATGTTCGCTAAGGGAAACCTTGAAACGGGTTCCAATTGAGTTGTTGCGCATGGAGCTGGAAGAAATCAACACCGTCGCAGTTCTCGGTGCGGGCAACATGGGACACGGTATCGCCGAAGTCGCAGCACTCGCGGGCTACGACGTGAACATGCGGGACATCAAGGAGGAGTTCGTCCAGGGCGGCTACGACAAGATCGAGTGGTCGCTCGGCAAGCTCGCCGACAGCGAGCAGATCGCCGAGGACGAGGCCGACGCCGCCCTCGACCGCGTCACGCCCCTCGTGGACCTCGAGGAGACCGTCGCCGACGCCGACGTCGTCATCGAGGCCGTCCCCGAGCAGATGGACATCAAGGAGGACACGTGGAACGACGTCGCGGAGTACGCCCCCGACCACACCGTCTTCACGACGAACACGTCCTCGCTCTCCATCACGGACCTCTCCGAGTTCACGGACCGGCCGGAGCGCTTCTGCGGGATGCACTTCTTCAACCCGCCGATCCGGATGGACCTCGTCGAGGTCATCTCCGGCGAGCACACCGACACGGGGACCCTCGACGTCGTCGAGGACCTCGCGGAGGACTTCGGCAAGACCCCCGTCCGCGTCCGCAAGGACGTCCCCGGCTTCATCGTCAACCGCATCCTCGTCCCGCTGATGAACGAGGCCGCGTGGCTCGTCCACGACGACGTGGCCACCATCGAGGAGGTGGACGCGACGACGAAGTTCGACATCGGCCTGCCGATGGGCAGCTTCGAACTCGCCGACTACGTCGGCATCGACGTGGGCTATCACGTGCTCGACTACATGAACGAGGTCGCGGGCGAACGCTACGAGCCGTGCCCGCTCCTCGAGGAGAAGGTCGAGAACGAGCAGTTCGGACAGAAGTCCGGGAAGGGCTTCTACGACTACGAGGACGGCGAGGGTGCCGACGTCTCGATGGACGACGACCTGTTCAGCGAGACGGTCAAGGAGCGCCTGCTCGCCGCGCTCGCGAACGAGGTCGCCTACCTCGTCGGCGACGACGTCGCCTCGCCCGAGGAGATCGACACCGCCGTCAAGCTCGGCGGGCGCTGGCCGAAGGGGCCGGCGAAGTTCGCCGACGAGTACGGCGTCGCCAAGCTCGCCGACGCGCTGGACGAGGCCCACGAGGCGTCCGGGCACCCGCGCTACGAGGCGTTCGACTACCTCGCGACCGTCGCCGAGGAGGGCGGCTTCTACGACGGGGACGACGGCGACGCCGGCGGTGCGCCCGAGTTCGACACCCTCGAGATCAGCTACCCCGGCGAGAAGGTCGGCCAGATCGAGCTCTCGCGCCCCCAGCAGATGAACTCCATCAGCCTCGAACTCATCGAGGAGCTCGACGCCGCCATCGACCTCATGGACGAGGACGACGACGTGCGCGCGGTCCTGCTCACCGGTGCTGGCTCGAAGGCGTTCTCCGCGGGCGCTGACTTCATGAGCATCGCCGGCGGCGGCGCGGACCCGTTCAACGCCGTCGAGCTCTCGAAGTACGGCCAGGAGACGTTCGGCCGTCTGGAGGAGGTCGAGATGCCCGTCGTCGCGGCCATCGACGGCTACTGTCTCGGTGGCGGCATGGAGCTCGCGACCTGCGCCGACGTGCGCGTCGCGAGTACGCGCTCCGAGTTCGGCCAGCCCGAGTTCAACCTCGGTCTCATCCCCGGCTGGGGCGGCACCCAACGGCTCCAGCGCATCGTCGGCATGGGCCGTGCGAAGGAGATCATCTTCACCGCCGAGCGGTTCCCGGCCGAGGAGATGGCCGACTACGGCTTCGTGAACGAGGTGTACGACCCCGACGAGTTCGAGGCGTCGGCCGTCGAGTACGCCGAGAAGCTCGCCGGCGGCCCGCCGCTCGCACAGCGGTTCACCAAGCGCGCGATGCTCAAGGGGTGGGACGACGCCGAGGCCGGCCTCGAGGTCGAGTCGCTCGGCTTCGGCCACGTCGTCGGCAGCGAGGACGTCCACGAGGGAATCAACGCGTTCTTCGGCGACGACGACCCCGAGTTCGAGGGCAAGTAACGGCCCCGACCGCGGCGGCCCCTTCCGGCTGAGACAGCGTTTTTCCGTTCCGATTCCAAGCCGTCGACGTGTACACGGGCAAGACCGAACAGCCGTGCTGTCTCTGTGACGACCCGGACACGGCGGTCCGCGTCGACCTGCCGCCGCGGGCGGTCCCGGAGATGAAGCACGCCGACGCCATCGCCTGGCAGGACATCGTCGGCGAGGTGTCCATCCACTTCTGTGCGAACGACTGGGAGCTCGTCCGCGACCTCGTGCTCGACATCGGGAAGAGCCCCTTGCCGCGCTGCAACGTCGCCCGCGCCTCCTTCGACCTCCGCGAGGACTTCGAGGCGCTGCTCTCCGACGTGCGCGACGAGCCCGACCACGGCCCGGTCGAGCGACGGATGCTCGAGGAGAGCGAGGCGGCGCTGGCTGCCGACGATGCCGAGGACCCGGCCCGCGTGCAGGCGAGGATCGTGCAGTGGACCCTGGCGGAGGGCTGACGGCCGCCGACCGCTCCACGGGGCGGGACACGGTCCGTGGGAGGCCGGGACGGGCGGTCTGGAGGGGCAAACCTCAAATCCCTCGGCCCGCGAGTAAGGTCTGTGACACTCCTCGACATCATCGACCGGGTTCGGTCGAGCGAGAAGACGCTGACGCTGTTCAACCTGCCGCCAGCGTCGTCGCTGGACACCGAGCTCGCGTCGTTCTTCGAGGACATGAACGTCCGCGTCGACGTCGACGAGACGGTCGCCGAGGCACCGACGTTCGCCACGTTGACGGACTCCGACGAGTTCTACACCGCCGTCGACGGGGCGGAACTGCGGGCGCTGCTGGAGGGCCCGACACCGGGACCCGACGGACTCGGTATCGACGACACCGACCACGCGGGACTGCTCTCCCCGCTGAAGGAGACGACGTTCACCTCCTACGACAGCGGGCGGATGATGGCCGTGACCCGCGAGATAGAGGACCGCGCGTTCCGGCACGCGGCCGGCGAGCTCCACGTCGGGTTCCAGGAGCTCTCGCGCTTCGCCGACCAGACCGACGTGTACCGTCGACTCGCGACGACCGACCTCGAGATACACATCTACGGCGCGCCCGACGTGACCGTCGACGTCGACGGACTGCAGGTCCACGCCAACGACGACGAGGAGCTTCGACGGACCTGGTTCGTCGCGTTCGACGGCGGCGATACGCCCGCGGAGAAGTGTGCCCTCCTCGCCCGCGAGGGAGAGGTAGAGGGGTTCTACGGCTGCTGGACGTACGATCCGGACATCGTCGAACGTGTCGTCGAGTACCTCTCGGGACGGTACGACCGCGTCGCCCCGTAGCCCCGCTGGCCACGTTCGTCTCGGGAAACTGTGACAGGCCCACCCCAACAGCGGTTGTTATCCTCGCACACATGTATCAGAAAGAAGAATTGTGGGCGCGGCATTTAAGAACCATAGTCACCATTGACCGAATGTGGCAGAAAACGACGGTCAAGGGGCTGACGAAACGTCCGGTGGCCTCGAGGTGCTCGTCGTCGACGACGAGTCACGACTGGCAGATCTCTTCGCCGCGTGGCTCCAGTCGGACTACAACGTCGAGGCGGCCTACGACGGCGAGTCGGCGCTGGAGCTGATGGAGGACTCCGTCGAGATCGTACTGCTCGACAGGCGGATGCCCGGTCTCTCTGGCGACGAGGTGCTGGACAGGATCCGCGAGGACGGCTACGACTGTCGCGTCGTGATGGTCACCGCCGTCGACCCCGACTTCGACATCATCGAGATGGGCTTCGACGACTACCTCGTCAAGCCGGTCTCGAAGGACGAACTCCTCGAGGTCGTCGAGAGCGTCACCGGCCGTTCCGAGTACGAGACGGACATCCAGGAGTACTACGCGCTCGTCTCGAAGAAGTCCCTCCTCGAGTCGGAGAAGTCCGAACGCGAACTGGAGGAGAACGACGAGTACGCCGAGCTCTGCGAGCGCGTGGACGTACTCCGGGAGCGCGTCGACCAGACGGTCTCCGGGATGAAGGACCACGACGACTTCGTCGGCGCGTTCCAGGACCTCCCCGGCGGCAGCTGATCAGGGCGACTCAACGTCCGAGAACTCGAACCTGGCCCCACCGGACTCGCTCTCGACGACCCGCGTCGTCCAGCCGTGTGCACTCGCAACTTCTCTGACGACCCACAGCCCGATGCCGAGTCCCTCGTCCGACGTCGAGAAGTCCGAGTCGAACGCGTTCTCCCGCACCTCCTTCGGCATCCCCTCGCCGTCGTCGGCGACGTAGAACCCGACCATCGTCGGCGTCTCCGCCTCGACGTGTTCGACACCGGTGCCTGCTTCCTCCGGGAACTGGAACCCGCCGGTGTCGACGGTGTGCTCGGGCTCCTCGTACAGCAGGCCGACCTCCACGGTCACGTCGTCGCCGCCGTGCTCGATGGCGTTGCGGAACAGGTTCTCGAACGCGCGAAGGAGTCGCGAGCGGTCCGCCTCGACCCGGCCGGAGCCAGCGACGGTGAGCGTCGCCGCGGGCGTCTCGACGTTCGCCCAGGCCTCGCGGACCAGGGATTCGAGCTCCATCGACTCGGTCTCGGTCACCGTCTGGCCCTGTCTGGCGATGGCGAGCACGTCGGCGACGATGTCCTCCATCCGTTCGAGGCCGTCGGCGACGTGCTCGAGCGAGCCCCGGACCTCCTCGTCGGCGCTCTCCATCGCCAGCTCGAGGTAGCCCTGCGAGACGCCGAGCGGGTTGCGGAGGTCGTGGCTGACGATGCTGGCGAACGCGTCGAGGCGCTCGTTCTGGCGCTGGAGCTCGCGTTCGCGCTGCTTCCGCTCGGTGATGTCGCGCATGACGCCGACGGTGCCGCGGAACTCCTCGTCGTCGTCGTAGGGGAGCAGGGCGAACTGGACCTCGCAGGGGTAGCTCCGGCCGTCCTTCGTGTGGACCGTCACCTCCTCCGTCTCGCCCTCCATCCGGTCCTCGGCGAGCAGCTCACGGATGTGCTCCGCGCCACGCTCGACGTCCGCCCCGTCGAGGACGATGGAGATGTGCTCGCCGAGCAGGCCCTCACGGCTGTAGCCGGTCATCGACCGCATGGCGTTGTTGACCGTCATGAAGTGGCCGTCCGCGTCGAGGGCGTACATGCCGTCGCCGACGGTCTCGACGAGCCGCTCGTACCGTCTGAGCACGCGTTCCTGCTGGTCGATGCGGCCGCGGATGGCGATGG
Source organism: Haloarchaeobius salinus (assembly GCF_024464185.1). Taxonomy (NCBI): domain Archaea; kingdom Methanobacteriati; phylum Methanobacteriota; class Halobacteria; order Halobacteriales; family Halorubellaceae; genus Haloarchaeobius; species Haloarchaeobius salinus. Next base: position 887,175 of record NZ_JANHAU010000002.1, on the reverse strand, counting down.
TGTCGAGGACGTGCGAGACGCTGCCGGCGATCTCCCAGAGCGCGCTGACCTCCATCTCCGAGAAGCCGCCGGGGTCGTCCGAGTAGACGCCGAGGACGCCGTACAGTTCGTCGTCGGAGTACAGCGGCGCGACGACGACGGCATTGCAGTCGCGCTCGGTCGCCGCCGAACGCCACGGGACGGCGGCGCTGTGTGCGTCGATGTCGTTGACGACCTGTGGCTCGCGGGTCCGCAGGGCACGCTCGATGACGGTCTGCTGGCCGCCGCCGCGGCCGACGGGGAACGTGACGCTCACCGGCCAGTCCTCCGTCGCACTCGCGGACACCCACGGGACGACCTGTCCCTCGCGCCTGTCGTACTCGCCGATCCACGCGAACGTGTAGCGGCCGCCGAGGGTGAGCTGCTCGCAGACGGCCTGCTCGATGTCCATCGGCGACGAGGCGTCGACGAGGGCGCGTTTCACGTCGCGGACGAGGTCCTCGGGGCGGTTCCCGCCGGGCGGCGCGGCGTCGGTCGGGTTGCGGACGACGGAGTTGGCGACCCAGGCGGCGAACGCGTCGTCCGAGCCGGCGTCGCCGACGCCGTCGAGGAAGTCGACGACCTCCATCACGGCCGCGCCGCTGCCGCGTTCGGCCTCGTACTCGGTGAGCACGAGCAGGGGGATGTCGGGGTGGCGCTCGCGGGTCGCCTGGAGTACCGCGGGGGCGGCGTCGATGGTCGCCATGTCGCTGACGATGCAGTCGAGGTCGCCGTCGGCGAGGTGTTCGATGACGCCGGTGAAGCCCGCGGCGGTGAGCACCTCGACGTTCGGATAGGACCACTGCAGGGGAGCGGCGAGACTGGCGCGCAACTGCGCGTCGTTGCTGATGATGAGAACCCGTTTCGTGGCCGTCATTGTGTGGAGTCCTGTCCGCGACCGGGCGAGTCTCGCCAGCGGCGACCGGTCGCGGTTCGGTCAACGTCCTGTTTCGGTGTCGCGATAAAGACGCTTGTGGTTGTCTATCCCGGTCGCTCCGGCCGTCGATCCGTCGGTCAGGCCTGCCGGTAGATGAGGTTGCGCTGGATGGCGTTCGCGCCCTCGTAGATGACGGGGATGCGCACGTCGCGGTACACCCTGGCGATGCGACGCTCGTCGAGCACGGAGCGACCGCCGTGGAGCTGCATCCCCAGCTCGGCGTTCTGGGTGGCGGTCTCGGTCGCCTTCGTCTTCGCCATCGCGGCCCAGTAGCCGGGATTTTCGCCGCTTTCGACCTTCTCGCAGGCCCGCCAGACGAGCGACCGGGCGGACTCGAACTCGAGGAGCATGTCGGCGAGGTCGTGCTGGACGGACTGGAAGTCACCGATGGAGCGCCCGAACTGCTCGCGGTCGTGCACGAACTCCCAGGCCTCCTCGATGGCGGCGGCCGCCAGCCCGAGGCCGTGGCCCGCGACGACGATGCGGCCGTGGTTGAAGAAGTCCGCGAGCATCATGAAGCCGTTCCCCTCGTGGCCGACGAGGTTCTCCGCCGGGATGCGCGCACCGTCGAAGGTGATGTGTGCCTGCTTCGACGCACGGAAGCCCATCTTCTCGGGGATGTGCTCGGCCTCGTAGCCGTCGATGTCGGTGGGGACGATGAAGATCGAGTGGTTGCCGTAGCGGTTGTCCTCGTCGTCGCCGGTCCGGGCGTAGACGGTGATCCAGTCGCCCTCGACGCCGTTGCCGATCCAGTACTTCTCGCCGTCGAGGACGTACTCGTCGCCCTCCTTCGTCGCCGTCATCTCCATCCCGGCGAGGTCGCTGCCGGTGTCGGGCTCCGAGACCGCCAGCCCCGATATCTGGTCGCCCTCCGCCACGGGACGGAGGTACTCCTCCTTCTGGTCCTCGTCGCCGTACTCGTAGAGTATCTCGCAGCCGAAGCTGGCGAGCTGGAGGGTGAGTGCGATGCCCGCGTCGGCCCTGTAGAACTCCTCGGCCATCGCGAGTATCTCCGAGAGCGCGAGCCCTCGACCACCGTACTCCTCGGGGATGTCCTGGGCGACCAGCCCGGCCTCCTGGCCGGCCTCGAGTATCTCCCAGGGGTACTCGCCGCGCTGGAAGCACTCCCTGGCGTTCGGCTCGATGTGCTCGGCGGCGAACTCCCGGGCCTCGGCCTTCACGTCGCGGGCCTCCTCGGGAACGAGGCTCTCCTCTAGCAGTTCCATGCTCGGGCTTCGGACCGGATACCCAAATAGGGTGTGCCGACAGCTGGCGTCACCCGGGGTCCGGCCACGGGCTGTCGGGTCGTCCGTGACGGTCCGGAGCCTCAGCCCGCCTCTATCTCGACCCGATAGCCGCGGCCACGGAAGGCGAACGCGACGCCACCGGAAACCGTCGGCAGCGTCAGGTTCGCCGCCCCGATGGCGAACCGTTCCCGCCGGACGTCGGGCGTCCGGAGTTCGACACGGTGCAGGTCGGAGTCGACGAGGTAGCCGAGCGTGTCCCGGAGCACCTCGAACTGGAGCACCTGCGGGAGGACGAGCGACCGGTCCGGCGGTGCCGCGGTCCGCTCGACCGACACCACGGCGTCCGACGGACCGGAGTCACCCGACGCGAGCACGTCGAGTGTGTCACCGCTCCGGGTCGTCGACTCGACCAGTGCCGACGGCGCGAGCTCGGGCGCGTTCCCGACGAGGTCGACCAGCGCGGCGAAGACGTCGAGGGACCGTCGTACGTTCCCGCGCCAGACCTGGACGCGGGGGAAGACGACGGCGTAGCGCCCCGGTACCAGGCCGCCGATGCTCGCGGGGTCGCCGTAGGCGAGTCGGGGTCGGCTGTCGATGTCGAACGCCGTCCGGACGCGCTCGCCGGGTCTGACGACGGCGTCCCCGTCCTCGACCCTCGTCGCGAGCGGTGCGACGAGCCGCCAGTCGGCCTCCCCGTGACGGTGGACGAGCGCCCAGCTCCCGTCGTGGACGAGCGAGCCGGGACCGTAGTTGTGCAGCGTCGCCCGGACTCGCCCGTTCGCGAGCCCGACCTGCTCGGCGCTCGGTTCGAGGTAGCGACTCGTGTCGGCGTCGGCCTCGTGGAACCAGTGGACGTCCCCGTCGTTCGCCACCATCGCGGGCGTCGGCGGCTCCCCGAACTGCGAGCTCCCCGGCTCGGTCCCTCGGCGGGGGAACACCGAGAGCCCGAGCGTCCAGCCGCCGTCGCCGGCGATCTCGTACTGGCCGGCCGGGAGACAGATGTCCGCGCCGCGCATCACGACGACGCCGTAGAGCCCGCCGACGCTCTCCCCCGGTGGGATGGTCACCGACCGGGTGGTGTCCTCGGCCTCGGCGACGGACTGCGAACGGGTCTTCCAGCAGTCGTTCCAGAGACGGACGCCCTCGGTCGGTTCGGGTCGTGAGACGGGGACGACGTACAGCGGGGGGTTGCCGCCGCGGAGCCGGTACGTGGAGACCGGCGGCGTCGCCCCGAACTCGACGGTGCGGTCGGCCTCGGTGACGTTCCGGAGGCCCACCCAGAGCAATGCCGGCTGCGATCCGGTCGCCGCCCCGACGAAGCCGGCGTCCAGCGCGAGCCCGTCGGGGACGTCCCTGGCACGGAGCGAGACGAGCCGGTGGTCGGGGCCGACCTCGGTGCCGGTCGTCGGCGTCGGTGCGACGCTCGGCTCGCCGAACGGTGATTCCGTCGCCGTGGGGGTCGGTGTCTCGACGTCCAGCGGCGGTCGCGTCGTCCGCCCGCTGTCCGCGAGGCCGTTACAGCCGGCGATGGAGGCGGTGGCGAGGGTGGAGAGCAGGGCACGGCGGCGCATCGTTCCTGTCTACGGAGTACAGGATGAAAGGCGTTGAGTTCGTGCGCCTGTGCAGGAACTTATTTGCCTCCCCCCACCGAACGTGTCAACATCCAATGAGTAGTGACGGTGGTGCCGACGCGACGGACTGTCCGTCGTGTGGCACGCGGGCGGACGCCGGCGACCGGTTCTGCTCGGCCTGTGGCACGGCGCTCACCGCCGACGACGGGTCGACCGGAACGGCGGCCGACGGGTCGACCGCTCGGCCCGGCAGCGGCGACGGCCCCGCAGACGACGGGAGTCCCCGGCCATCCGACGCCGAGCGCCCGCTCGAGCAGGGTGACGACGACGGGCGGACGAACGCCACGGACGCCGACGAGTCGGGTCTGGAACCCTGGCAGAAGCGCTGTCCGGAGTGTGGTTCCGTGCTCGTCGCGCAGGCGGTCCGGTGCACCGATTGTGGCGCACACCAGCCGGACGTCGCCGGCGGCGGTGACGACGCGAGCGAGCAGGAGGAACCGTCGCGCACACACGGTGCAGCCGACACTGGCCCGGACGGGCCGGAGTCGCCCCCGCGGGGACACGACCCCGGCGAGAGCCACTATGACGAGCGGCCGCGACGCGACCGACGGCACGAGTCGCGCGACCGCCGCCAGCGTCGGGGCCGCCCACGGGAGCGCCGCGACCGAACGACCGAGGCCGGTGACGGCGAAGTCCAGTACGAACGGGAGCGACGGGGTGAACCGGTCGGCCCCGGGCGCGAGCCGCCACGGGAGGCCGCCGGACGCTATCCCGAGCAGCCCCGACGAGGACCGTCCCGGCGTGAGCCACCTCGTCGGTCGGCGGCGGACGGGAACCGGAGCGAGCGGCTGGCCGAGCGGCAGGCCGCCCGGCGGGCCGACACGGACACGCCGTACGCACCGGCCGTCCCGAGCAGCCGCTGGTGGCTCGGCGTGCTCGTCCCCGCAGTGCTGACGTTCCTCGGTGCCGCAATCGGGATCGCGACGGACCCGACCGCCATCGCCGCCGGGACGGTGCCGTGGATCGGCGACGGTGGCGGCCTGCTCGAACTCGGGGTGGTGCTGACGCCGACGCTCGCTCCCTTCGCCCTCTACTTCGACCGGCGGTACGTCACCCACGAGGCCGGTCGCACCCCCTCTGCCGCGTACTACCTCGTCGCGGTACCGTACCTGAACCTCGTCGTCACCGGGCTCTACCTCTGGTGGCGACAGCAGTGGCTCTCGGCGGCCTGAGCCGCCCGGTCGTCAGCCGTCCCGGTCCGCCGTCGCCTGGAAGTCCACGGCGGTCGCACCCGTCGGGGTCGCCATCAACGGGTTCACCTCCAGCTCGGAGAGGCTCGGGTGGTCGGCCGCCAGTCGAGAGACACCGACCAGTGCGTCCACCAACGCGTCCCGGTCGACCGACTCCTGTCCGCGAGCGCCGTCGAGTACCGACGCGCCGTCGATGCGTCGGAGCAGTCGCTCGGCGTCGGCGGGTGACAGCGGTGCCAGTCCGTGGGCCACGTCGTCGAGATGTTCCACGAGGATGCCACCGAGGCCGAACGTCACGACGGGACCGAACCGTTCGTGCCGGGTGACGCCGACGAGGCACTCGACTCCCTCCTCGACCAGTTCCTGCACCAGCACGCCCCGGAGCGTCGCGTCGGGGGCGTGTTCGGACACCCTGGCGAGCAGGTCGGCGGTGGCACCCTCGACCGCGTCGGCCGCGACGCCGACCTCGACGCCACCGACCTCGGTCTTGTGCGCCAGGTCGGGGCTGACGACCTTCAGCACGAACGGCCCGGTCAGCTCCGCCACCGCCGTCGCCGCCTCGGCGGGCGTCCTCGCGAGCTCGCCGTCGGGGGTCCGGACCCCGTACTCGCGGAGGACGTCCATGGCCTCGACGCCGAGGAGGTCGTCGTCGAACGACACCGCCGCGTCGGCCGATTCGCCGCTCCCGCGTGCCGTCGGATCCGGCGACGCACGTCGTGCCCGGTGTCGCGACGCGTAGTCGGTCAGGCTGGCGAGCGCCCGGGCGGCACGGTCGGCGTCGGGGAAGTTCGGCACCCCGGCCGCCGCGAGGGACTCCGTGACGCCGTCCGGGCGCGGCCCGCCGGAGAGGCTCGTGACGACGGGCGTGCCGTACCGCCGTCCGGCGTCGCCGACCGCCCGGACGAGGGCCGCCTGGTCGACGAGCGGGTGCGGCGTGGAGGCCACGACCGCCGCGTCGACGGCCCGGTCGGCGAGCACGATATCGAGCGCGTCGACGAACCGGTCGACCGTCGCGTCACCGAGCACGTCGACGGGGTTGGCGGCACTGGCCGCGTCCGGCAGTACCGCGTCGAGGCGCTCCCGCGTCTCGTCAGAGAGGTCCGCGAGGGAGAGCCCGGCCTCGTCGACCGCGTCCGTCGCCAGCACACCCGGGCCGCCGGCGTTCGTCACCACCGCGACGGCGTCGCCACGGGGCAGGGGCTGCGTCGCGAACGACCGGACGAGGTCGTAGGCCGCCTGCTGTGAGTCGGCCCGGACCACGCCGGCGGCGTCGAACGCGGCCTGGAACCCGGCGTCGTCGCCGACCAACGCGCCGGTGTGGGAGGCGGCCGCCGCCGCGCCGTGTCCCGTCCGCCCCGACTTCAGCACGACGATGGGCGTCGTCCGCGACACCGCCCTGGCGGCCTCGACGAAGCGCCGCCCCGACGGGAGGTCCTCGAGGTACATGAGCACGACGTCGGTCTCCGGGTCACTCCCCCAGTACCGGAGCAGGGCGGGGACGTCGAGGCCGGCCCCATTTCCGACCGAGACCACGTCCCGGACGCCGACGCCCGTCGCGTCGGCCCAGTCGAGCGTCGCGGTGACGAGCGCGCCGGAGTGGCTGAGGACCGATACGCCGCCGGCATCGGGGAGCGTCGGCGCGAAGCTGGCGTTCATCCGCCGGCGGGTGCTGCAGACGCCGAGGGCGTTCGGCCCGACCAGCGTCAGGTCGTGCTCGTCGACGACCGACGCCAGCTGTCGCTCCCGCCGCCGGCCCGCGTCGTCCGACTCCCCGAACCCGGCCGAGAGGACGGCGACGGTCCCGACACCGGCCTCGCCCGCGCGCCGGACCGCGTCGACGGCGGCGTCGGCCGGGAGCACGACCACGACCAGGTCGGCGTCCGCGTCGGCCACGTCGTCGACCGCGTGGAGACCGAGAACGGAGTCCGCCCGCGACGTGACCGGGACCACCGACCCCTCGAACGACGTGCGGAGGTTCTCGACGACGACGCGGCCGATGGCTCCCTCGCGGTCGGTCGCGCCGACGACCGCGACGCGGTCAGGCTCGAACAGCGCCGAGAAGTCGTCGCCGACGGGATAGTCGGCGCGGCTCACCGGCGGGCGCGTCGTCCGGCTCGCCGCGTCCCCCCCGAGGTCGACCGTCACCGTGTCGTCCCCGGTCTCGACTCCGTTGGTCGCCAGCCCGGCGTCGACCAACCGGTCGACCACGACGCCGGGGGCGGACACGTCGAGCGTCGTATCGGGGTCCTGGGGGTAGTCAGCCCCGGCGAGCGACGCACCGGCCGTCCGCTCGTGGGCGACCAGCTGTCTCACGAGTTCGGTTCCGACCGACGGAGCGGCGTCGTCGCCCAGCTCGACCCGTCTCGAGCCGTCTTCGAGCGCGGCAGCGCCGACGGGCGTCTCGCCGTCGAGGGCGACGAGGGCGTCCGCGTCGTCGGCGAGACAGTCGAACAGCCCCCGTGCTCGCTCCGCGGTGGCTGTCGGGCAGTCACCGAGGCTGTACACCGTGTGCGGCCGACCCGCGTCGTCGAGGAACCGCGGGCACCGTGGCGGACAGTCCACCGTCCCCGTACAGTCCGCGGGGTTCCAGAGGTCACAGACCGGTCGCTGTTCGGACACCATGCTTGGCTGGAGTACGCCGCCGTTCCACGTGAGCAGGGGGCCGAACACGTTCGTCCAGGCCTCCCCGCGTGATACGCGACGGAGTCCAACCGGACGGTCGGCCGTCGAGGCGGCGGGAAGAACTAAACACCTGTCTGACATGCATGGCCGTATGGTGGGACGATGACGGCGGTCTCGACGATGGACGGCATCACGTACGGCTTCAAACTGATGGGCTACCAGCTCCTCGTGACGATCATCAGCGGTGCCATCGCCTTCGCCGGCTTCATGGTGCTCGGCGTGGGCGGCGCTGCCTCGGTCGAGAGCGGCTCCGCCGGGGCGAGTGCGGCCAGCTTCCTCGTCGGTGGCGTCCTCTTCCTCGTCGCTGCAGCGTTCTGGACGGCCGGGATGGCGGGGACGACGTACAAGGTCGTCGCCGACGCCGTCGAGGCCGGGAACGAGAGCGCGGTGGCGGCAGTCCCCGGCGCGTCGGCAGCGACGGCCGGCGGCCGGCGTGGCGCTCCCGGCACAGGTGGTTCCGACCGGTCCGGTGGACAGCCACGGGGGAAGTCCGCGACGCGCTCATCGAAGGGTGTGTCGTCGAAGCGCGCCACGAAGAGCGGTTCGTCGGGCGGGCGACCGTCGAAGCGCGGCGGCGCGGACGGTCGGTCGTCGACGGGCGGGTCCTCGAACTCGAAAACCGGACGGACCGGCGGCTCCGGGTCCGATTCAGGGTCGTCGACCGACTCCTCGCGCCGTGGCTCCGGCGACGGTCGCTCCTCGCGGGGCAGCTCAGGGCGGCGGTCGGGTAGCGGGTCCGGGCGGAGCGGTGACCGTGGAAGCGGCACCCGTGGGAGCGATGGTAGCGGAAGCGGTGACGACCGCGAGTAGGGCTCGGAACCGGTCCCCCACGTGGCCGGGAGGACTACCTTTTTGACCGGTCGGGCCACCAGCACGTGCATGTACCTCGCCGACCAGGCGTGGCCGGACCTCGGGGACTACTTCGCCGAGGAGTCGCTCGCAGTCGTCCCGCTCGGGTCGACGGAGCAGCACGGGCCACACCTCCCCGAGAGCACCGACCACGTGATCGCCGAGAACCTCGCCCGCGCGGCGGCCGACCGCGCCGGCTACCTCTGTACGCCGACGGTGAACGTGGGCGTGAGCATGCACCACCGGCAGTTCCACGGGACGATGTCGGTCGACCCGCCCGCCTTCCGCGACTACGTCGAGAGCATGACGCGGAGTCTCACCCACCACGGCATCGACCGCGTCGTCTACGTCAACGCCCACGGCGGCAACATGCAGCACCTCCGCGAGGTCGGACGGCGGCTCCGCGACGACCGCGTGGCCTTCGCCGTCGAGTGGATGTGGGACGAATCCATCCCCGACCTCGTCGACGAGCTGTTCGAGCACAACGGTCCCCACGGCGGCCCGAAGGAGACCGCCATGCTGCAGTACCTCGACCCGGAGAACGTCCACGACGACCGGCTCGCGGACGCCCGCGACGGCGGCCGGGTGAACCTCGAAGACGGGGAGCCCACCATCCACGGCGCGCGGAACTACTACGACGCCATCGACAACTCGCCCAACGGCGTCTTCGGCGATCAGACCGACGCGACCGCCGAGAAGGGCGAGCAGCTGTTCGAGGCCGCGACCGAGCAGCTCGTCGCCCTGCTCGAGTGGCTCGACGACCAGCCGTTCGACGGTCTCATGGCCGAACCGCACGTGGACCCACAGCCCGGCAGTCGGCGGTAACACAGCGACGGTCGGCGGGTTCCGGCAAGTGTTTCGAAACGAATATCAGTCGCTTGTCGTAACCGGAGGTATGGACGAACGCGTTCGGGAACACGCCGAGATACTCGTCGAGGACTGCACCGAGATAGAACGCGGCGACAACGTCACCGTCACGGGACCGCCCGAGGCGGAGGAGCTCGCGGTCGCCATCGCGGAGCTGCTCGGCGAGAAGGGCGCGCACCCACAGACACGCCTCCAGTCGAGCCGCGTCAACCGCGCGTACATGCTCGCGGCCGACCCCGAGGATTTCGACACGCCCTCCCACACGCTCGCCGCCGCCGAGGAGACCGACGCCTTCATCTCCATCCGTGGCTCCGCGAACATGTTCGAGACGAGCGACGTGCCCCCGGAGAAGAACCAGGCACGGAGCCAGCACATGAAGCCCATCCAGGAGACGGTGATGGAGTCGAACTGGGTCGTCACGCAGTACCCAGCGCCGGGCGACGCCCAGAAGGCCGAGATGAGCACCGAGGCGTACGAGGAGTTCGTCTGGGGCGCTATCAACAAGGACTGGGACGAGCAGTACGAGTTCCAGGAGCAGATGGTCGAGATCATGGACCCCGCCGAGGAGGTCCGCATCGTCTCCGGCGAGACGACCGACATCACGATGTCCGTCGCCGGGAACATCACCATCAACGACACCGCCGAGAACAACATGCCCGGCGGCGAGGTGTTCACCGCGCCGGTGCCCGACAGCGTCGAGGGCGAGGTGCTGTTCGACAAGCCGCTGATGGCGCAGGGTCGCGAGGTCACGAACGTCTACCTCCGGTTCGAGGACGGCAAGGTCGTCGAGCACAGCGCCGAGAAGAACGAGGAGGTGCTCTCGGCGGTGCTCGACACGGACGAGGGTGCGCGCCGGCTGGGCGAGCTCGGTATCGGCATGAACCGCGACATCGACCGGTTCACCTACAACATGCTGTTCGACGAGAAGATGGGCGACACCATCCACCTCGCGCTCGGCCGGGCCTACGAGAAGAACATCGGCGAGGACAACGAGGGCAACGACTCGGTCGTCCACCAGGACATGATCGTCGACATGAGCGAGGACTCGTTCATCGAGGTCGACGGCGAGGTCGTCCAGCGCGACGGGACGTTCAGGTTCGAGGACGGGTTCGAGGAGTAGGGAGGTTTCGAGCGCTAGCGAGAGACCTCGAACCGGAACGGCGAGCGCAGCGAGCCGTGGAGGAGTAGCGAGACGCCGAGCGCGGCGAAGCGTCTCCGAACCGCGAGCAGTAGCGGGGTTCGGAGCGAGCGCAGCGAGCCGTGGGGGAGCAGGGATGCGGGTCGAACCGGAGCCAGCGAACTGCACCCACGCGACTCAGTTCCTCATCGCCGGCTGTTCTTCGGAAGCAGAATCCAGGTGGTAGGGGGTCCTCCCCCCGGATATCGGGGGAACCGTGGAAGCACTTTTCTGTATTGCGGCCAGCAAATGGTATATGGCAACAGATGACAAGGAAGGCGGCACACTGGTGTCGGCCTACGAGGATCGAATCGGGGCGGCGAACACGGGGGACGAGGCGTACGGCTACTGGGTGTTCGCGGTGGGGGTCGTACTCGGCGTCGCCGGAATCGCCCTGTTTCTGACCAGCGAGAGCGCGACGACGATACGAGAGGCGAGCATCGTCCTGGCTGCGGCGGGCATCGCGCTGCTGGTCGCGGGACCGGTCATCAGGCTCCCGCTCCAGCGAACCGCAACGTACACGACGTACATCGGTCTGGCGATGTGCGCCATCGCTGTCGTCTGGTTCACCGTCGTCTTCCCCATCGACTGGAGCACGACGACGGGGAACCAGCCGGTCGCCATCCTGTACGCGCTCGGTATCGCGATCATCGGCGTCGGTGGGGTGTTCGTCCCGCTCGTGAGCGCGACCGAGACGCGGACGGGTGCGGCGGCGGCGCAGGCGAGCCAGCGTGCATCCGAACTCGAAGCCGAACTGGAGTCGGTCAGGCGGGAACGCGACGACCTCGCGGACGAACGCGACGACCTCGCGCGACAGGTCGATGAGGGGGCGGCAGCGAGCGAGCAGGCCAGCGCCGACGCCGAGACGACGCAGGCGGCGCTCCGAGACGAACTCGAATCCGTCAGGCAGGAGCGCGACGACCTCGCCCGGAAAGTCGAGGAGGGCGCGGCAGCGAGCGAGCAGGCCAGCGCCGACGCCGAGACGGAGCGGGCCGAGCACGAGGCCGAGGTGGAGGCACTGTCTGCCGAGCTCGACTCGCTGCGGACGAGCAGCGCGCAGTTCGAGCTGTACCCGGATCGGAAGGGGAAGTACCGCTGGCGGCTCCGCCACCGCAACGGGAACATCGTCGCCACGGGCGGGCAGGGCTACACCCGGAAGCACAACGCCCAGAAGGGGCTCCAGAGCGTGCGGCGGAACGCACTCGGTGCCGCCGTCGTGCAGCCGGCCCCACCGGAGGCGACGGAGGAGGAAGCCGAGGAGCCGGTCGAGGAGGTGCTCGACGACGTGCCGCTGCTCCCCGCGGTCACCGGGGGCGACGAGAGCGACGGCACCTTCGAGCTGTTCGAGGACCGGGGCGGGGAGTGGCGCTGGCGGCTCCGCCACCGCAACGGGAAGATCATCGCCGACTCGGGTGAGGGCTACTCGACCCGGAGCGGCCTGACCCGGGCACTCGAGGGCGTCCGGCGGAACGTCGGGTCGGCGGACTACCTCCAGTTCGACCCGGCCTCGTTCGAGGTGTTCCGTGACCGCGGTGGGAAGTGGCGCTGGCGGCTGGTCCACCGGAACGGCAACATCATGGCCGACTCCGGGCAGGGGTACACGCGCCGCCGGGACGCGAAGCGCGCCATCGACTCGGTCCGGAACGGGCTCGAGAGCGGTTCGCTGGAGTTCGAGAGCTACGAGGACAAGGGTGGCGAGCATCGCTGGCGGCTGCTCGCGGGCAATGGCGAACTTGTCGCCGACTCGGGCGAGGGCTACGCCTCCGCGGACGGGCTGGAGGACGCCGTCGAGCGCGTGCGCAAGTACGCAGCCGACGCCGACGCGCTCGACGTCGGCCGCGCCATCTTCGAGGTGTACGAGGACCGGGGCGGGAAGTGGCGCTGGCGGCTCCGCCACCGCAACGGCAACATCATCGCGGACTGCGGGCAGGGCTACGGCAGCCGGCACGGGGTCCACGACGCCATCGAGAGCGTCAAGCGGAACGCGCCGACTGCATCGGAGGAAGCAGAGGACGACGACGAGGAGTGAGTCAGCCGAGCCGGTAGCTGACCGCGATTCCCTCACCGACCGGCAGCACGTTCGTCTCGAACTCGGGGTCGGAACGGACGGTCTCGAGGTAGTCCGCGATGCCCCGCGTGTGCTCGTTCACCTCGCCCGGGTCGTCGCCCTCGACGATGGCGAGCAGCTTCTCGAACTCGATGATGCCGGCGGTCATGGCGTTGTCAGCGACGACGACGCCGCCGGGGGCGACCTTCTCGCGGACGGCCTCGAACGCCTCGGCGTAGCGGTGCTTCTGGTGGTCGACGAGCACGCAGTCGAACGGGCCGTCGTAGCGCTCGACGGCGTCGAGGGCGTCGCCGTGCTCGTAGCGGGCGATGTCGTCGAGGCCGCCGCGCTGGAGGAACTCGCGGGCCATGTCGAGCTCGTCCTCGTCGAACTCGGTGAGGACGAGTTCACCGTCGGCGGGGAGCGCCTGCCCCCACCAGTACGCGGAGTAGCCGAAGCCGGAGCCGAACTCGAAGACGCGCTCGGCGTCGACCATGCGAGCGAAGGTGCGCAGGAGCCCGCCGACCCCGGGACCGACGTGCGGGAAGTCCTGCTCCGCGGCGTAGGCGTCCATCTCGGCGGCGAGACCATCGGGTTCCGGGGCTGTCGCGCGGACGAAGCGAGCCGTCTCGTCTGACAGGAGGTCCATGGTGGTGATGCGGTCGTCGCACCCCTAAACGTTCCTCCGGTGGGTTCGGATCAGGCGCTCCGGATCGCCGTCCGGTCGACCGCGAAGCCGTCGACCGGCAGAGGCGTCTCGCCGTCGAGCGCCAGGTCAGCGAGCGCCTCGCCGACCGCACTGGCGAACTTGAAGCCGTGACCCGAGAAACCCGCCGCGACGACGACGTGCTCGTGCGCTGGCAGCGTGTCGACGACGAAGTCCATGTCCGGCGAGTTGGTGAACATGCACGTCGAGAGGCCCATCGTCGGCCCGTCGGCGGCGGGGAAGTGGTCACGGAGGAGACCCCGGAGCGCGTCCTCGTCCGCGCGAGAGGGCTCGGCGACCGAATCAGGGTCGGTCTCCTCGTGCAGGTGATGGTAGAGGCCGACCTTCACGCCGGGGCGGTCGTAGCGCGGGAAGCCGTAGTACTCGTCGCCGCCGTCGCTCTCGGTGACGAAGACCGGGAACCGGTCGGGCGTGAAGTCGTCGGCGCGCTCGGGCGGCTGGAACCAGCCGAGCACCTGCCGCTCCGGGACGACGGTACCATCCAGCTCCGGCAGCAGGTCGGCGGTCCACGCACCGGCGGCGAGCACCAGCGAGCCGGCGGCGTAGGAGTCCCGGTCCGTCTCGACCGTGACGCCGTCGCCGTCCGCGGACCAGTCCGTGACCATCTCGCGGGCGTGGATGGTTCCTCCTTCGGCCACCGCGCGCTCGACGTGGGCACTCACGGCGCGCTCGCAGTCGAGGAAGCCGCCGTCGGGCTGGAAGAGCGCGTCGTAGTCGTCGGGGACGCCGTACCCTGGGAACCGCTCGTTCAGCTCCGCGCCCGTCATCGTCTCGTGGGCGAGGCCGTGGTTCTCGCAGGCCAACCGCGCGCCGTCGACGAGGTCCCCGTCCGGCGGCGCGGCACAGACCGAGCCCGTGACGTGGAGCAGGTCACGTCCCGTCTCGGCCTCGAGTTCGCGCCAGTTCTCGTAGGCGCGTTCGACCAGCGGCACGTAGTCGGGGTGTTCGTGGTACGCCTTCCGGATGATGCGCGTCGAGCCGTGCGAGGAGCCGTGCGTGTGCGGGACGTCGAACCGCTCGATGCCAAGCACGTCGACGCCGCGCGCGGCGAGGTGGGCACACGCCGCGCTGCCCATGCCACCGACGCCGACCACGACCACGTCGTACTCGTCGGTCATGGGCTCACAGACGGGCCGTCGCGGGAAAAGACGTCGGGCTACCGGAACCGCCCGACCGGGAACGACACCCTGTCCGGGTTCGCCTGGAATCGCGCCAGGACCTCCTCGTACAGCTCGTTCTTCGTGGCCTGAATCTTCCGCGGCCGGGTCAGGAACCGCAGCCGGAGCTCGACCCACGTCTCCCCCTGCGTGAGGTTCACCGACGGCCGGCCCTGCACCTCGAGGTCGACCGGCGTCTCCGCCAGCTGCTCGCGGTACGTCTCGACGCGGCGCTCCATCTCGTCGCCGAGGTGCTCGTCCGCGACCGCCTGCATGGTCTCCCGGGCGAACTCCAGGTCGGTCTCGTAGGACACCTGCATCGTCACCTCGCTCCAGACGAACGGGAAGTCGTCCCGCGAGTAGTTGAACACCTCCGAGGTGAGGATGAGGCTGTTCGGCACCGTCACCGTCCGGCCCGACGGCTGGTGCGAGGAGACCAGGTCGCCCTCGACCTCCCACAGCGTCGTCACGAGGAAGTCGACGTCGATGACGTCGCCCTTCGCGTCCTCGACGCGGATCCGGTCGCCCACCTGGTACGGCCGCATCGCGAGGATGTACACCCAGCCGAGCAGGGACGTGAGCGGCTGCTGCAGCGCCACCGTCACCCCGAAGCCGACGATGCCGAGCGAGAACAGCACGCCGAGCCACTGGTCGGTCAGCACGCCCGCGACGGCGACGATGGCCGCGACGATCATCACCAGCCGGACGACGTTCCGCAGGTCGTGCCGCCGTCGCTTGTCGTGCACCAGCCGGGTCATCCCCGCCGAGAGCAGGAGGTAAGCGCCGTACGTTCCGGTCGCGATGGCCAGCGCGAGCAGCCCCTTCAGCACCCACGGTTTGAGCGACTGCTGGGACTCGGGTGGCACCCACGCCGTCTCGAGGACGCTCACCGCGACGATGGCCAGCAGGGCGACCACGAACGCGAGGTAGCCGAGGCGTCGCTTCACACCGTCTGGAGTCGAAAGCTGTCGTCAAAACGGTTGTGTTGTCGGTGGTGGGCTCGCGGGCCGCGCTCGCGCCGGAACCAGCCGGCCTTTTTGAGGATGGCACTCCAACGGCCGCCCATGCAGGAGGTACTCGACCGCGTGGACAACCTCGTCCACCCGGAGACGCAGGTTCGAGAGCACGGCATCGACCTGACCGTCAGCGCGATTCACGAGGTGACCGGACCGGGCCGCATCGACTTCGGGGGCGACGAACTCGCGGAGGCGGACCTCGAACCCCACGAGCTGACCCGGCGGAACCCGGACGACGAGTACCAGTGGTGGCACCTCGACGCGGGGACGTACGTGCTCCAGTACAACGAGCTGGTGACCGGCGACGAGCACGCCCGGCTGTTGCTCCAGCCGCGGAACAAGCTGATGGCCCGCGGTGCGTCCCACCCGACGGTGACCGTCGGCGGCCACCTCCCGCTCGTGCCGCTGACGGTCGGTGGGGCCGGCATCGAGATCAAGGAGAACGCCCGCGTGTCGACGGTGGTGCCGGTCGAGGCGGGGCCGTCGGTGGGCGACGCCCCCGACGACGCCGTCGACGCCGACATCGTGGAGTAGGTCGGAGACTGGTCTCAACGGTTAAGTCCGCTGCAGGCGTAGTCCTCTGCGGTGTGTTCCACCATGTCAGGTAAGAAGATACTACTGCTCGCGGGTGACTTCGTCGAGGACTACGAGATCATGGTGCCGTTCCAGGCGCTCCAGGCCGTCGGCCACGAGGTACACGCGGTCTGTCCCGAGAAGACGAGCGAAGACGCGGTCAAGACAGCCGTCCACGACTTCCGGGGGGACCAGACGTACCTCGAGACCCGGGGTCACGACTTCGCGCTGAACGCGACGTTCGACGACATCGACCCCGCGGAGTACGACGCACTGGTCGTCCCCGGGGGGCGCGCGCCGGAGTACCTGCGCAACTACGACCAGGTCATCGACACCGTCCAGCACTTCTTCGAGGCGGACAAGCCCGTCGCCTGCATCTGCCACGGGATGCAGATCCTCGCGGCCGCCGGCGTGGTCGAGGGCTACGGCTGCACGGCGTACCCCGCCCTGAAGTACGACGTCGAGGAGGCCGGCGGCACGTGGCACGACGGCGTGACGACCGACCGGAACCTCGTCACCGCCCAGGCCTGGCCGGACCACCCCGAGTGGCTCTCGCAGTTCCTCGAGGTGCTCGGCACCGAGATCAGCCACGGCGAACCCGTCCCGGCCGACGACTGAACCGCACCCGACGACTGCCCGGTCCGTTCTTATCGATCCCGCGCCGCGTCGACGACCGCACGGACCCGGTCCTCGTCGACGAGGTTCGTCGTCTCGCCGCCCTCCTTCAGCGCGGTCCCGACGACGACGCCGTCGGCCAGTTCGAGCGTCCCGTCCACGGTCTCCGCGGTCACACCGCTCCCGACGAACAGCGGCGTGCCCGGAACCGCATCGTCGATGGTCTCGCGGGCGGTCTCCAGGACGCTCCGGTCGGTCGGGTCGCCCGTGCCCGAGCCGGAGACGACGATGCCGTCGGCGAGCCCGCGCTCCACCGCGTCGACCAGCTCCTCGCGCATCGGCCGGTCCGCCAGCGGTGCGGCGTGCTTGACGCCAACGTCGGCGAGCACGGCCACGTCCGCGTCGAGCCGGTCGCGCAGCCGCATCGTCTCGTGGGCCTTCCCCTGGATGAGCCCCTGGTCGGTGACCGTCGCGCCGACGTGTGCGTTCACCCGGACGTAGTCCGCGTCGACCGCGGCCGCGATGGAAAGCGCGGCCTCGGCGTCGTTCCGGAGCACGTTGATGCCGACCGGGATCGACACCTCGTCGACCAGCTCCGTCCCGAGGGACGCCATCTCGGCGACGACGTGCTTCGGCACGTCCTCGGGGTAGAACGGCGCGTCGCCGAAGTTCTCGACCATGATGCCGTCCACACCGCCGACTTCGAGCGCGCTGGCATCTGCCAGCATCTGTTCTCGCAGTCCCGCGCGGTCGCCGTCGAACCGGGGTGCACCCGGCAGCGGCGGCAGGTGGACCATGCCGACGACCGGTGCGTCCGTCCCGAACGTCTCCTGCAGGTTCATGCGACGAGGTTCTTCGGCGAGTGCGATAAGCCCCGTCCTTCCGTGCGAGGTCGTGTTCGGATACGCTCGTTGTCGAATACAACATCGTCGTTCGACAGGCCCCATCGACACCACTTCGAAAGCCCCGGCTGGCCGGCTGTCTCTCCGTCGGACACCGTCCGGGTCTCCATCGTAGCGGCAAGGGGTGCGGGCACCGTGGGCTTGACCCCCGCCGACGCGCTACCACCGCCGATGAGCGACCTCTTCGCAGACCTGTCGATACGCGAGACGAGGGTGCCGAACCGCGTGATGGTCTCCCCGATGTGCCAGTACTCCTGTGCGGGCGACGGGCTGGCGACGGACTGGCACCAGCAACATCTGGGCAGTCGGGCCGTCGGCGGCGCGGGCATCGTCATGACCGAGGCGACGGCCGTCTCGCCCGCGGGCCGCATCTCCCCCGACGACCTCGGCATCTGGAGCGACGCGCACGCCGACGCGCTCGCGCCCATCGCCGCCTTCATCGCCGGACAGGGCTCGGTGCCGGCCATCCAGCTCGCACACGCCGGCCACAAGGGCTCGAAGACGCCCCCGTGGGACGGCTCGACGCCGGTGCAGCCCGACGGTGACGGCTGGGTCGCGCCCTCGCCGTCCGCCGAGGCGTATCCCTACGACGACGACAAGACCGTCGCGACGATGACGACCGAGGAGGTAGAGAGCGTCGTCGACGACTTCCGGGCCGCGGCCGAGCGCGCACTCGACGCCGGCTTCGAGATCGCGGAGGTCCACGCCGCCCACGGCTACCTGCTCCACGAGTTCTGCTCGCCGGTGACGAACCGCCGCGACGACCGCTACGGCGGCGACTTCGAGGACCGGACCAGAGTCGTCCGCGAGGCGACCGCGGCAGTCCGCGAGGTCTGGCCCGACGGGAAGCCCGTCTTCGTCCGCGTGTCGGCGACGGACTGGCTGCCCGACCGCGACTCGTGGACCGTCGACGACACCGCCCGGCTGGCCGGCGATCTCGCCGACGAGGGGGCGGACCTGATAGACGTCTCGGCGGGCGGGCTCCACCCCGACCAGCAGATCCCGGACACGGGGCCGGGCTACCAGGTGCCCTACGCGGAGCGCGTTGACGAGGCGACCGACGCGCTGGTCGGTGCAGTCGGCGGGATCACGGCCCCCGAGCAGGCCGACGAACTGATACGGAACGGCCGGGCCGACCTCGCCATCGTCGGTCGCGAGCACCTGCGGGATCCGTACTTCACGCTGCACGCCGCGGAGAAACTCGGCAGAGAAGACGAGGTCGAGTGGCCGATACAGTACCGGCGCGCGGTCTGATTTCGGGGGCCGGTTCGCCCCTGTTCAGTCGTCGTCCTTCCACTTGATGGAGCAGCCACGCGAGGGCTCCCACTCGAGGTCGACGTCCTCGCCGGCGAGGACGGCGTCGATGGCCTCGCGGACGTGGAACCGCGTCGGCTCGTCCTCCGGGTTCAGGGCGTCGTCGAGGCGGCCCTGGTAGACGAGTCGGAACTCGCCGTCCTCGTTGGCGAACAGGAACGGGTCGGGGGTGCAGACCGCACCGTACTCGGCCGCGACCTCCTGGGACTCGTCGCGGAGGTAGGCGTCGTACTGGATGCGCCCGTCCGCGGTCCACTCGCGCATCGCGTCGAAGGAGTCGTCCGGGTACTCCTCGGCGTCGTTCGGGTTGATGCCGACGACGGCCACGTCGTCGTGCTCGGCCGCGAGCTCGTTCAGCAGGTCGAACTTCGCCTGCGCGTAGGGGCAGTGGTTGCAGGTGAACACGAGCAGCAGCGCCTCGGCGTCGGCGAAGCTGTCGAGCGTGTACGTCTCGCCGTCGACACCCGGCAGTTCGAAGTCGGGTGCGACGTCACCGGCTCCGAGGTTCGAGTCTGACTCCATCTGGACCATGTCGCCATCATCTTGGCGCTCGGCGGCTTAATGGCTGGTGTTCAGGGCTCCGGCGAGTGTCCACGCTTATTACGGGGGGCTTCGAGAGTGGAACCATGCCAGAGATGACCGTCTCCGACGCGCAGGCGGAGTTCCTCGAATCGCTGCGGGCGGAGCTGCAGGCCGAGACGCGGTACGGCTACGTGCGAAAGCGGGACGCGCTGCAGTACCTCATCGACACCGTCGACACCGACGAGATCGACGTCGACGTCGATGTGGACGTCGCACCACCGTCGGAGACGGACGACGCGGTGGGGGACGAGTCGACGGAGGAGCAGGCGGCCGAGGCCGTCGAGCACCAGGACGAGGAGGAGGCGACAGCCGACGGTGGAGCGGCCGCGGACGAGGGCACACAGGCGGAGGCAGCGGACGGTGGGACGACCACGTCGGGGAGCTCCTCGTCGATGCCGGACCCGAGCGACGGGAGCGAGGCGGGCGACGACCGGCTGAACGCGATGATGAACCTGCTCGACACCCACGACGGCAAGTGGCGCGAGGCGTCGAAGGAGGACGCCAGGTACGAGGTCGACATGCCCGACGGGACGACGCAGTACGTCCAGACGAAGGACGACGTGCGGGCGCACCTGTTCAAGAACTACTGAGCGAGAAACCGTCCGCCGTCCTTTATCCGACACCCGGGCATCTGTGCTCGCATGGGACTGCTCACACGCCTCCGGACCGGCTGGGCGCTCACGAAGGACAGTATCCGGGTGCTCCGCGACGACCCCGAGCTGGCGGTGTTCCCGCTGGTCGGCGGCGTCGGTGGGCTCTGCTACGTCGCACTACTGGTCGGAGGTACGTCAGTCGTCGGCGGGTTCGGGTCCGATGTCGTCGCGCTCGGCGTGCTGTTCCTGCTCTACCTCGGGACGACGTTCGTCGCCTCCTTCTCCACGGCGGCGCTGATGCACGAGACGCGGACCGCGTTCGAGGGTGGCGAACCGTCGTTCCGGAGCGGGATGGCCGCCGCGTGGCGCAACAAGGGCACGCTGCTCGTCTGGTCGGTGATATCGGCGACCGTCGGCGTCGTCGTCCAGCTCATCGACAGCCAGGACAGCCTCCTCGCCGAGATCCTGGCGGGCATCGTCAGCGTCGCGTGGTCCATCCTCACCTACTTCGTCGTCCCCGTCATCGCCTTCGAGGACGTCTCGGTCCGGGAGGCGGTTCGCCGGAGCGGTGAGACGTTCAAGGGGACGTGGGGCGAGACCGCCGGTGCGCACTTCGGCGTGGGTATCGTCACGTTCCTGTTCATGCTGCCGGTCGTCATCGTCGCGGGTACGGTCCTGTTCCTCGGCATCGCGTCGGGGAGCGGCTTCGGGTTCGGCGCGTCGGTGGCCGTCGCCGCCGTCCTGCTCGTCGGTGTGTACCTGTTCAGCGCGTCGCTGTCGAGCATCGCCAAGACGGCCCTGTACGTCTACGCGACGGAGGGGCGTCGCCCGGGCGCGTTCGAGGACGTCGACCTCGGTCACGTCCCCGACTGAGTCCGCCACGCTTCGTTCGCGGCGAACCCGGACGCGGAAGCAACGCTTTTGACCCCCTCGCCGACTCCTAGGGGTATGACGGCACGGGACGACCTGCTCGACCTGCTGGTCGAGGACGCACGTCACACGACGGCGGACCTCGCACGCATGACCGACCTGACCGAGAACGAGGTCGAGGCGGCACTCGCGGCACTGGAAGAGGAGGGAGTCGTCGCTGGCTACCAGGCCATCGTCGACTGGGAGCGGACCGACCGCGAGGTGGTCCGCGCGACGGTGGAGCTCAACGTCACCCTCGACCGCGAGACGGGCTACGGCGACATCGCCGAACGGCTCGCGCGCTTCCCGCAGGTCAAGACCCTCCGGCTGGTCAGCGGCGACTACGACTTCCTCATGGAGGTCGAGGGGTCGTCGATGCACGACGTCTCCATCTTCATCAGCGAGAAGGTCGCGCCCGTCCCGGAGGTCACCCAGACGGTCACGCACTACGTCATGACGACGTACAAGGACCGCGGGGTCGTCCTGGACGACGACGACGAAGACGACCGGCTCTCGGTGTCACCCTGACCATGGGGCTGGAGACCGCAGACCGCGTTCGGGCGGTACCGCCGTCGGGCATCCGCAGGTTCTTCGAGCTGGCGGAGGAACGCGACGACGTCATCTCGCTGGGCGTCGGCGAGCCGGACTTCTCCGCGCCGTGGGCGGCCCGCGACGCGGCCATCGACTCGCTGGAGCGCGGCCGGACGAGCTACACGTCGAACCGTGGGCTGCTGGAGCTCCGGGAGGCCATCTCGGGTCACGTCGACGACCGCTACGACCTCGACTACGGCCCGGACGAGGAGATCCTGGTGACGACGGGCGTGAGCGAGGCCGTCGACGCGGCGCTCCGGGCGCTCGTCGACCCCGGCGACACCGTCGCGGTGGTCGAGCCGGCGTACATCTCGTACGTGCCCGGCGTCATCTTCGCCGGCGGCGAGCCGCTGCGCGTGCCGACCCGGGAAGCCGACGAGTTCAAGCTCACCCCCGAGGCACTCGAGTCGGCTGGCGCGGCCGACGCCGACCTGCTGATGCTCTGTTACCCGAACAACCCGACCGGTGCGGTGATGACCGGCGAGGAGCTGGAGCCGGTCGCGGAGTTCTGCCGGGAGCACGACCTCGGCGTGCTCTCGGACGAGATCTACGCCGAGTTGCAGTACGAGAACGAGCACACCTCCATCGCCACCCTGCCGGGGATGCGCGAGCGCACCGTCGTCTTCAACGGCTTCTCGAAGGCCTACGCGATGACGGGGCTGCGGCTGGGCTACGCGATGGCCCCGCCCGAGGTGGTCACTGCCATCAACCGCGTCCACCAGTACGGGATGCTGTCGGCACCGACGACAGCGCAGTACGCCGCGCTCGAGGCGCTGCGCTCCTGCGACGACGAGGTCGAGGCGATGGTCGACGAGTACGACCGCCGGCGACGGTTCGTCCTCTCCCGGTTCGACGAGATGGGTGTCGACTGCTTCCGGGCCAGAGGCGCGTTCTACGTCTTCCCCGAGGTACCGACCGACGAGTCCGCCGAGGCGTTCGCCGAGGGCCTGCTGAAGGAGCAGGGCGTCGCGATGGTCCCCGGCGACGCGTTCGGCGACGGCGGCGAGGGCCACCTCCGCGTCTCCTACGCGACCGGGCTCGACGACCTCCGCGAGGCGATGGACCGGTTCGAGGCGTACATCTCGGGCTGAGGGTCGCCACCGCCTCGACCCTCGCGCCTAGGCGTAGTGCTCCTCGAGGTACTCGACGATGTCGTCGCTCTCGTACATCGTGACGTCGCGGTCCGTATCGACGAGGTACGGTATCTGGTCGTCCCCGACCGCCGTGAGGCGGTCGTGTGTCGTCTCGTTGGTCACGTCGCCGCCCTGGTCGCCCGGGAGTCGTGGGTTGTGTGCGACGTACGAGACGCCGAGTGCCGAGAGCGTCTCCCTGACCTTCCGGGAATGCGGGCAGCCCTCCGACTGGTACAGTTCGAGCATCGTCCCATAACTGTGCGTGTAGAGCACAATAGCATTCGGTCCTGCGTCCCTCGCACACAACACCCGGTCGGCCCCCGGTGGCGGTGTGACAGCGACTAGCTCCCTACGGCAACCTTCTTACCCAGCGACGTTGCCCGTTCGACCATGACAACGTACCGCCCCCTCACGGACGACGAGGCGGCGACCTTCCACGAGTTCGTCACCTACGCGTTCCGGCCCCAGGCCGGCCCCGGGGCGATGGAGTACGACCCCGACGAGCAGCACGAACGCGACCGCCTCGGTGCAAAGCGCGGGGTGTTCGACGACGACGGCGACCCGCTCGCGGTCTGTCGGCACTTCTGGTTCGAGACGACGCTCCGCGGCGCGACCGTGGAGATGCCGGGGCTCTCCGCTGTCGCCTCGCCGCCCGAGCACCGCCGCGGTGGCAACGTCCGGCGGATGCTCGAGGGGTCGGTGCAGGAGTACCACGACCGCGAGGCCCCCATCTGCGCCCTGTGGCCGTTCGAGTACGGCTTCTACCGGCAGTACGGCTGGGAGACCGCGAACCGGTACGTCGACATCGCCTGCCCGCCGGAGACCCTCGAATTCGCCGCCGAGGCCGCCGACGCGGAGGCCGAGCGCACGGGTCGCGAGACGGGGGACGCCCGCTGGCGACGGCTCGACGGCGACGACTGGGCGGCCGTCGACGCCGTCTACCGCGCCGACACCGCAGGTATGGACCTGACCGTCCACCGCGACGAGGACTGGTGGCGATACCGCCGGTTCACCGGCTGGGAGGACGACCCGTTCGTCTACGGCTGGGGCACCGAGGACGAGCTGCGAGCGTACGTCATCTACGAGGTGAGCGAGGGAGACGACGGTCGCGAGCTGGACGTCTGGGAGCACCGGGCGCGCGACCACGAGGCGTACCTCCGCATCCTCGCGTTCTGCCGCGACCACGACTCGCAGGTGTCGACGGTGACGCTCCACGAGCAGCCCGACACCGTCCTGCCCGACCTGGTCGAGGACCGTGGCGAGGTCGAGACGGAGCTGCAGGGTGGGCCGATGGTCCGCATCGTCGACGTGGCCGACGCGCTGGAGACCGTCGGGTACGACGCCGACGGTGTGGTCACCCTCGCCGTCGACGATGGACTCGCACCGTGGAACGACGGGGTGTTCCGGCTCGACGTGACCGACGGCGTCGGGACGGTCCACCGAGTCGACGACGGGGCTGACGTCGACGCCGGGCTGGACATCGGCGCACTCAGCCAGATGCTCGCCGGCTACGCACCGGCGGACCGCCTGGCGAAGACGACCGACCTCCGAGCCGACGACGAGACGCTCGGGACGCTCGACCGCCTGTTCCCCGAGAACGACGCCGCCATCCTCGACTTCTTCTGAGTAGAGCGACGGTCGCCTGACGGCGGCCCGCGCCGACCGCTCAGGCGACGTTCCGCTCGTCGTGGGTCTCGCCGCGCTCGAACCGGTCGGCCGAGAGCGCGTCGAGGTCGACGAGGTCGGTCTCGCCGTCGACGACGAGGTCCGTGATGATCCGACCCGTGGCGGGGGCGTGCTGGAACCCGTGCCCCGAGAAGCCGATGGCGGTGAGGTAGCCCGGTGCGACCTCCTCGACGATGGGGTGGTGGTCGGGCGTGACGGCGTACAGCCCCGCCCAGCCGTTCTTGATTCTGGTCTCCGGCCCGAAGTAGGCGGCACAGTCGGCCGCGTGCTCGACCGCTTCGATGGTCCAGTCGGTGTCCGCCGTCGTGGAGAACCGGTCGGGGTCCGCGTCGGGGTCGTCGCCGCCGAAGTGGCCGCCGACGAGCGCCGCGCCCTCGCGTTCGGGCCGGAAGTACACGCCCGTGTCGAGGTCGATGGTCAGCGGGACGGACTCTGGGACCGGCGTCTCCGGGTCGACGACGGCGACCTGCCGGCGCTTCGGTACGACGGGCAGGTCGACGCCGGCCAGTTCGTTGAGTCGGCTCGCCCACGGGCCGGCGGCGTTGACGACGTACTCCGCCTCGATGGTGCCGTCCGGGGTCTCGACGCCGGTGACGCGGCCGTCGTCGCCGTCCTCGCGGTGCACCGCCGTCACCGGCGTCTTCGTCCGCACCTCGACGCCGGCCTCGGCGGCCGCCTGGGAGTACCCCTGCAGCGCGAGGTGCGGGTCGGCGAAGCCGTCCGTCGGGCAGTACGTCGCGGCGCGGAACGGCTCCGGGTCGAGCCCGGGACAGTACTCCCGGGCGTCCTCGGGGGCGAGCAGTTCGCTGTCGACGCCCTCCTCGCGCTGCATGGCGACGTTCGACTCGAAGTCGTCGGCGGTCGCCCCGTCGCGGGCCAGGAAGAGGTAGCCGGAGCGTCGGTACTCGATGTCGACGCCGAACTCCTTCTCGAACGACTCCCAGACTGCGATGCTCGCCTGCGAGAGCCTGACGTTCACCCGCGTCGAGAACTGGGTTCGGATGCCGCCCGCAGAGCGCTCGGTGCTCCCCGAGCCGACCGACCCCTTCTCACAGAGTACGACCTCGACGCCCCGCTCGGCGAGGCTGTACGCGGCCGCCATACCGACGATACCACCGCCCACGACGACGACTGTCATACCGGAGCGAGGGCGAGGACCGAGTTAACTCTTGTCTGGCCGGCCTCGCAGGGTCGTCACGGGGGATCTGACGGCCGGTATCGGTCCCGGAACGTGGCCGCCGTCCGACAGTTCAGCCCGACAGTGGGTCCATCCGGGCCGACGACCGCCTCGACACCGCCGGCTAGACCGGTCGCGGTCAGATGCGAAGCTGTCCGTGTGCTGTGACGAGACTGGTGTCGACCCGGTCGATTGCCGACCCTCGCCCCCGACGCCGGAGGCGAGGTTGGCCACGAAAGGTAAGTAGGGGAATCACGTAGCCCCGTACGACCCCGCAGCCATGCATTCTCCCCGCACCGTCTCGCGCTCTCCCCGACCGAACGCATCCGACGAGGTGGACACAGGGTGAACAACGGGCCGCACGCGACGGACCGCTCGGTCCCGATCCTCGACCGCGTCGAGGACGCGTTCTTCGCGCTCGACGCCGACTGGCGCTTCACGTACATCAACGACCGCGCCGAGTCGATGCTCAAGCGGTCGCGCCGCCAGCTCATCGGCCGGGTGATGTGGGACGAGTTCCCCGAGACCGTCGAGACCCAGTTCCCCGAGGGGTTCCACCAGGCGATGGAGACCCAGGAGCCCGTGTCCTTCGAGGTGTACCACAACCCCCTCGACACGTGGTTCGAGGCCAACGCCTACCCCTCCGGGTCAGGTCTCTCGGTGTACCTGCGCGACATCACCGACCGGAAGGAGCGAGAGAACGAGCTCGCACAGCACGCCCGCGTCGTGGAGGCGGTCCACGACGGCGTGCTCACCGTCGACGACGACGACCGCATCGCCAGCGTGAACGAGGCCATCGAGGAGACCCTCGGGGCGAGCCGCGACGAGCTCGTCGGCCAGCCGATCCGTCGGCTCCCCGAACTCGCGAGCATCGACTCCGAGGGCGCGATGGCCATCGGCGAGGCCATCGGCACCCTCCAGTCGGGCGAGACGAGCTACCAGCGCTTCGAGCTCTCGTTCGTCGACGCCGACGGCGAGGAGCGCATCGGCGAGATGCGGATGGTCCCGCTCGGCGAGGGCCTCGCGAGCGTCGCGGGCGTCATCCGCGACGTGACCGAGCAGCGCGAGTACGAGGAGACCGTCGACTCGCTGCACGAGGTCACGCGCTGGCTGTTCGGCGCGGAGGACGCCGCCGAGATCTGCTCGGTCGCGGTGCACGCCGCCGACGAACTGCTCGACCTGCCCATCTCGGGTGTCTGGCTGCTCGACGACGAACGCGGCTGTCTCGACCCGATGGCCGCGACGATGGGTGCCCACACCGAGCTCGGCGGCCTCCCCCAGTTCTACGAGGGCGAGGGGCTCGTCTGGGACGTCTACCGCGAGGGCGAGCCGAAGATGTTCGACGACCTCACCGAGGAGACGGGACTCTACAACGAGGACACGCCGCTGCGCTCGGAGATCATCGTCCCCATCGGCACCCACGGCGTCATCATGACCGGCTCGACGCGGGTCGAGGGCTTCGACGACACCGACCTCGAGCTGGTCTCGCTGCTGGCGTCGAACACCGAGGCCGCGCTCGACCGGTCCGACCGCGAGAAGCTGCTCCAGGACCGCAAGCAGTCGCTCGCCCGGCAGTCCGAGCGGCTCCGTGCCGTCGCGGACATCCTCTCGGAGGACCTCCAGCAGCACCTCGACGAGGTCGCCAGCGAGTTCGACGCGGAGAGCCAGGACCCCGCGGTGACGGAGACGCTCACCCGTGCCGAGGAGCTCGTCGACGACGTGCTCGAGTTCGCCCGCGACCAGAGCGCGATGGGTTCGCGCTCCTCGGTCGACTTCGAGAGCACACTGGCCGACGCACTCGACGCGTCCATCGCCGAGGACATGACCGTCTACCTCGAGTTCGAGGGCAGCGTGCGTGCCGAACGCGCCCGCTTCGTCCACATGCTCGAGACGGTGTTCAACGACGTGACGACCCGCGCCGAGGGCGACGCGACGGTCCGCATCGGCCCCGTCGAGGACGACGCCACCGGCAAGCCCACCGGCTTCTACATCCTCGACGACGCCGCCGCCATCCCCGAGACCGAGTTCGACCGCGTGTTCGAGCCGGAGACGACGACCGGCAGCGAACGCTCCGGGCTCGGGCTCGCCGTCGCCCGCGAGATCGCCGAGGCCCACGGCTGGGAGGTGGACGTGTCGACGGGACAGGCCGGCGGGACGCAGTTCTCCGTGACCGGGATGGTCACGTTCGAAGTGTCTCGGCGGTAACTGACGGTCCGTGGGCGTCGGCCGTCAGTCGGTTCTGGAGAGGTCCTGACAGACCCGCCGGTAGGCGTCGTGGTTCGACAGCTCGGTGATGGTCTCGTCGATCTGGGCGCGCATCACGTTCAACCGGTCCTCCAGTCTGGCGTACTTCTCGGAGGCCCGCAGCTCGGCCTCGGTCTTCTGGGAGTCCAGCAGCGCCTTCTTCGAGGCGAGCGCGAAGAACTGCTGAATCTGCTCGTCGTAGGTCGACCGCAGGAGCAGCTGGTCGATGGTCGAGAGGAGGTCCTCCTTCGAAACCGGCTTGACGAGGTAGTCGTCGAAGCCCATCTGGATGATGTCGAAGTCGGGCTCGACCGCGGTCACCATCGCCACCCTGGTGTCGAGCTCGCGCTCGCGGATGGTCGAGAGCACCTGATCGCCGGAGAGCCCGGGCATCCGGCGGTCGAGCAGGACGATGTCGCGCGAGTCGTCCATGGCCTCGAGCGCCTGACTGCCGTTGTAGGCCGTCTTCACGGTACAGGCGTCCCTGAGCCACGCGGCGTACAGGTTCGCC
Organism: Haloarchaeobius salinus; assembly: GCF_024464185.1. NCBI lineage: Archaea > Methanobacteriati > Methanobacteriota > Halobacteria > Halobacteriales > Halorubellaceae > Haloarchaeobius > Haloarchaeobius salinus. The sequence goes on along the minus strand of NZ_JANHAU010000002.1, from coordinate 858,800 downwards.
AGGTCGGGTTCGTCCTCGACGATGAGGACCGCGGGCGAGTCCGCCACGACTCACCGCCCCCCGGTGTGCGAAGGCATCGTACACCTGTTGCTACTTGGAGTATATGAAGATGACGGGGCCCTGCCTCGACTCCCTCAGCTCCCGCCCCGGACGACGTGGCCGTACTTCAGCAGGGCGACGAACACCGCGCCGCCGACGGCGTTGCCGATCGTCGCCAGCACGAGGAAGGCGAGGTAGTCGACGACGGTGATCGCGGGGGAGACGAACAGGCCGAACAGCACCTCGACGTTGCCGGCGATGGAGTGTGGCAGGTGGAGGATGCCGATGGCCCCCGTGACGATGAGGATGAGGATAAGCCGGCTCGTCGTCTCCTGGGCCGCCGTGATGAGCCACGCCAGCAGCCCCATCAGCCACCCGGCGAACACCCCGGCGATGAACAGCCACTGCAGTTCGTGGGTCACGAGTTTGAGCGCGATCTCCTCGAACGCCGCGGTCTCGACGACGCCGAGTCCCGGCATCAGGAGCACGACCAGCAGCGTGAACAAGAACCCGCCGACCAGGTTCCCGAGGTACACCAGGCCCCAGAGCCTGGCCAGCTGTCGGACCGACGCCTGCCCGTCGAGGACCGGGATCACCGCGAGCGTGGTGTGTTCGGTGAACAGCTCGGACCGGCCGATGATGACGAACATGAAGCCGACGGAGTAGACGCTCGCGAGCAGCAGTTCCGTGGTGAGGTCCCCGAAGCCACCGGCCGAGAGCGTCAGGACGACCGCCATCAGCAGCGGCCCGAAGCCGATGTCGAGCCCGGCGGAGAGCCCCGAGAGCAGGAGCCCGGACCGCTCGCGGTTCATCTCGTGGACGCCGGTCTCGATCAGTTCGTCGAGGATGCTGCGCGACGGTTTCGGCTGGTCGCTGTCGACCGGCTCCGGCGGTGAATCTGGCACGTGAGATACCCTCTACAGTCCCCTTGTTCGGGGGCCGTCTCTAAACTTGCCCTCGACGCAAACGACGGGGGTGTGTGGGCCTCTCCGTCGTCCCGGTGGCCCTATCCGCGACGGGAGCACGCTACTCCATCGTGTCCGCGATGACCGACCGCATCCCGGCGATCTCGTCGGCGTCGTACGCCAGGTCGGTCCACGCCGTGGTCAACCGGAGCCGCCCGTCCGCCGTCCCTTCGCCGATGCTGGCGACGGGTGCGACGCCGACGAACGCCTCGCGCACGGCGTCGGGGTCTGTCGTCTGGATCAGCACGCGGCCGGGCTGCTCGTGGAAGAGGAACGCGGTCTGGGCGCGCTCGTCGTCGAGACCGCCCTGCTCCGGCAGCGCGACGCGCAGCCCCGCGTCCTCGTGGACCATCTCCGCGAGGGCGACGGCGAGGCCCCCGTGGCTCACGTCGTGGGTCGCCCGCACGTGGTCGGCGTCGGCGACCGCCGCGAGCGCCGAAACGAAGCCCGCGGGGTCTTCGGGGAGCTCGGGGAACCGGTCCGAGCCATCGTTGCGGGCGAGGTACTCCGAGCCACCCAGCGGCTGCGCGCCGTCGCCCTCGCTACCCAGTGACCGGTCGCCGACGAGCAGGAGTTCGCCCTCGTCCGCGGCGGCCATCGGCGGCGCGTCGTAGCCCGCCTTCGTGCCGACCATCGCGACGGTCGGGGTCGGCGGGATGGGACCGGACGGCGAGTCGTTGTACAGCGAGACGTTGCCGCCGACCACGGGGACGGAGAGGTCGGAACACATGTCGGCGAGCCCGTCGACGATACCCGTGAACCCGCCGTACACGTCGGGCTTCTCCGGGTTGCCGCCGTTGAGGCAGTCCACCGCGGCGAGCGGCGTCGCACCCTTTGCGGCGAGGTTCGTCGCGTTCTCCAGCGCGACGGCGCGGGCCCCGTCGTAGGGCGCGCACTCGGTCCAGAGCGGGTCCGCGCCGGCCGAGATGGCGAGTCCGGTGCCGACGCCGTCGTCGCCCTCCGTCTCGCGGACCGCGACGAGCGCCGCGTCGTCGCCGGGGAGGACGCTCGTCCGGACGCCCACCTCGTGGTCGTACTGGCGGTAGACCCAGCGCTTGGAGGCGGTCGTCGGGCTGCCGACGACGGACTCGAACGCGTCCGCGAGGGGGACGTCCGGACGGTCGACCGCGGGCTCGGCCGGCTCCTCGGCCGGGAGGTCGTTCATCGGGGCACCGTCGCCCAGGAACTCGGCGGGCGCGTCGACGACCGTCTCGCCCTCGAACGTGCAGACGTAGTTGCCGTCGGTCACCTCGCCGATGACCGAGCAGCCGAGGTCGAACTTCTCGGCGACCTCGCGCACCCGGTCGACGTCCCCGGGGCGGACCTCGTAGCACATCCGCTCCTGGGACTCGGCGAGCAAAATCTCCAGTGCGTTCATGTTCGGCTCGCGCTGGTGGACCCGGTCCAGCTCGATCTCCGCGCCGAGCCCGCCCTTCGCGACGAGTTCGGACGACGCGCCGCCGAGACCGGCCGCGCCGAGGTCCCGGGCCGACTGGACCAGGCTCTCCTCGACGAGCACCTCGTTGGCCTCGATGAGCAGTTTCTCCGAATAGGGGTCGCCGACCTGCACCGCCGGCCGGTCCTCGGTCTCGGCGTCCTCGCTCAGGTCCTCGCTGGCGAACGATGCGCCGCCGAGGCCGTCACGGCCCGTGGCGTTGCCGACGAGCACGAGCTTGTTTCCGGGTTCCTGGGCCACCGCGGTGACCAGCCGGTCGGCGTCGGTGAGCCCGACGCAGGCGACGTTGACGAGGGGGTTGCCCTCGTAGTCGGGGTGGAAGTCGACGCTCCCGGCGACCGTCGGAACGCCGATGCAGTTGCCGTAGTGGCTGATGCCCTCGACGACGCCCTCGAACAGGTACCGGGAGTGCTCGCGGTCGAAGCCGCCGAAGTACAGCGAGTCCGCGAGCGCGATGGGGTACGCGCCCATCGACAGCGTGTCGCGGACGATGCCGCCGACGCCGGTCGCCGCGCCGTCGAACGGGTCGACGTAGGAGGGGTGGTTGTGGCTCTCGACGCCCAGCGTGATGTACGTGTCCGAGTAGCCGTCGCCCGAGGGCTCCGGCAGGGCGACGACCGCGGCGTCGTCGCCGGGGCCGACGACGACCTGGTCGCCCTCGGAGTCGAACGCACCGAGCAGGGGCCGGGAGGAGCGGTACGCGCAGTGTTCGCTCCAGAGGTTCTCGAAGAGCGCGGCCTCCGCCGGTGTGGGGTCGCGCCCGAGTTCGTCCACGACGAGTTCGCGGTCGGAGTCGGCGAGGCTCATTCATCCTCATGTCGATACCGGGGCGGTTTATGCGTTTCTATGCGCACGTTCGTGAACACCCACCCGCGCTCGGTCACCGCCGTCGAGACGGGGCTCGCGGCGAGAGCCGGGCGATGGGCGGGGGCCGAACCGGACCGACGTACCGAGGCGCTTTTAGCCCTCCCGCCGGTAGCTCAGGCCGTGCTATCGGTCGAGTTGCACTGCCACTCGTCGCTCTCGTACGACGGCCGTGACCCTGTCGAGTTGCTCCTCGCGCAGGCGGAGGCCGTCGGTCTCGACGCGCTGGCGGTGACCGACCACGACGAGATCGACGCCAGTCTCGACGCCGCCGAGAAGGCCCCCGAGTACGGCCTGCTCGGCATCCCCGGCATGGAGGTGACGAGCGCGGACGGCCACGTGCTCGCGCTCGGCGTCGAAGAGCGTGTCCCGGAGGGTCGCCCCTTCGCGGAGACCCTCGACATCATCAGGGGTCTCGGCGGTATCGCCGTCGTCCCACACCCGTTCCAGGAGTCCAGAAGCGGCGTCATGGAGAACATCACCCGCGCCGAGCTGGCGACGGCCGACGCCATCGAGGTCTACAACTCGCGACTCCTCACCGGGCGGTCGAACCGCCAGGCCGAGCGGTTCGCCCGCGAGTACCAGCTGCCGATGACCGCCGGCAGCGACGCCCACATCAGCGAGATGGTGGGGCAGGCCGTCACCCGCGTGGACCCCGACGAGCCGACGGTCCAGGGCATCCTCGACGCCATCCGCGAGGGTCGGACGACCGTCGAGGGCAAGCGCACGCCCTGGCGGATCAGTTTCCGGCAGGCCGCCGGCGGGGCGAAGCGGCGCGTGAAGAACCGGATGCACGAGTTCCTGCCGTGACGCTCGACGGTACCGACGCGACGACGGTTCGGCGCGCACTCGAAACCGGGGACCCGCTCCCCGGAACGGCGGGCTTTGCCGGCGAGCTGGACGGCACCCTCGTGCGGGACGTCCTCGGCCGCCGACCGCTGTTTCTGGACGACGCGACCGACGGCGACGACTGGGCGTTCGACCCCACGGAACTCACCGCGCCCCGGAGCCTGCCGGCCGGTGTCCGCCGGAGCGCCGACGGACGGGAAACCGGGGTCTGGACACTCCCCGACCCCGAGCCGACGACCGACGTCGACGTCGCGGTCGCCGACCTCCAGGCGGCCATCCGCGAGAGCGCGGCCAGCCTCCCGGACGAGGACATCGCGGTCGCGTTCTCCGGCGGCGTCGACTCCGCACTCGTCGCCGCGCTGGTCGACGGTCCCTGCTACGTCGCCGGCTTCCCCGACAGCCACGACGTCGCGGCCGCCCGGACCGCCGCCGACGCGATGGGCGTCGACCTCACCGTCGTCGAGCTCACCCACGACGCCATCGAGCGTGCGGTGCCCGAGATCGTCCAGGCGATGGGCCGGACGAACGCGATGGACGTGCAGATATCGCTGCCGCTCTACCTGGTCGCCGAGCGCGTCGCCGCCGACGGCTTCGACCACCTCGCGGTCGGCCAGGGCGCGGACGAGCTGTTCGGCGGCTACGCGAAGGTCGCCAAAGCGCCCGACGACCCGCGCGTCGAGGCCGGGACGGTCCGTGGTGCGGTGCGCGAGATGGTTCACAGCCTGCCCGACCAGCTCGAACGCGACGTGCTGTCGCTACGGGGTGCCGGTGTCGAACCCGTCGCCCCCCTGCTGCACGACGCCGTCGTCGAGGCCGCACTCCCGTTGTCCGGCGAGCTGCTCGTGGACGACGCGGGGACACGGAAACGGGCGCTCCGACTCGCCGCGCGTGAGTGGATCCCCGAATCGGTCGCCGACCGGGACAAGAAGGCGGTGCAGTACGGCAGTCTGGCGTCTCGGGAGCTCGACCGGCTGGCCCGGCAGGCCGGCTACAAGCGCCGGCTGGACGACCACGTGACGAAGTACGTCGAGTCGCTGGTTTCGGGGGAGTGACCGCCTGCCGGGGACCGAACGTCTTTACTCGCGCGGGCCGCCAGTTCGAACGACGGATGGCATCAGAGACAGCCGACCGTGACCCGGAGCGCACCGTCGGACCGGGCGAGGTCGCCATCGGGGTCGCGCTGGTGGTGTTCCTGCTCGGCGGGGGCGTCGCGGCGGCGGGCACGTTCCTCGTCTCGGACAACTGCGAGACCCAGTACGGCGTCTCGCTGACGAAGGTCAACGAGACGGACCGCAGGGTCGTCGAGGCGGGGAACCTCTCCCGCGAGGTGCAGGAGCCGGTCGGCATCGCTGTCAGGGAGAACCGGACCGTGTTCGTCCAGCCCGACCAGTACCGCTCCGAGCTGGCGAACCGCACCGTCCAGTTCGAGGGGACGCTGTACGAGGTCGGCGGCCGTGAGTTCGAGGACTGCGCGGGCGGAGCCGACGACGTACTGCAGTTCGGCGGGTTCTGGCTGGCGGTGCTCGGGCTGACGGCGGCGGCGCTGCTCGCCGTGGTGCAGTACGGGTCGAACTGGTTCCCGTCGGACGAGGAGTACCGTCGTCGCGACTGATCAGGCCGGGTGTTCGGCCTCGAGGAGTTCGTGGTAGCGGTTCCGGATGGTGACCTCGGAGATGTTGGCCACGTCGCTGACCTCGCTCTGTGTGACCTTCTCGTTGGCGAGCAGCGAGGCGGCGTACACCGCGGCGGCGGCGAGGCCGACGGGTGACTTCCCCGAGTGGATACCCTCGCGCTTGGCCGTCTCGAGGAGGGTGCGAGCGCGACGCTCGCCCTCGTCGCTGACGCCGAGCTCGCTGGCGAAGCGGGGGACGTAGCTCACCGGGTCGGCGGGCTGGATCTCGAGGGCGAGCTCGCGCACGATGTAGCGGTAGGTGCGGGCGATCTCGTCGCGTCCGACGCGGCTGACGACCGCCATCTCGTCGAGGCTGCGCGGCGTGCCGGCCTGTCGGGCGGCGGCGTACAGCGAGGACGTGGCGACGCCCTCGATGGAGCGGCCCGGGAGCAGGTCCTCCGCGAGTGCGCGGCGGTAGATGACCGACGCGGTCTCGCGGACGTTCTTCGGGAGGCCGAGCGCGCTGGCCATGCGGTCGATCTCGCCGAGCGCCTGTTTCAGGTTGCGCTCCTTGCTGTCGCGGGTGCGGAAGCGCTCGTTCCAGGTGCGCAGCCGCTGCATCTTCTTGCGCTGGTTCGAGCTGAGCTGGCGGCCGTAGGCGTCCTTGTTCTGCCAGCCGATGTTCGTCGACAGGCCGTCGTCGTGCATCATCTTCGTCGTCGGCGCGCCGACGCGGGACTTCTGGTCCTTCTCGGCGGCGTCGAACGCGCGCCACTCGGGACCGCGGTCGACGGAGTCCTCCTCGACGACGAGGCCGCAGTCGGCACAGACGGTCTCGCCGTGTTCGTCGTCGTTGATCAGCTGTCCGCTGCACTCGGGGCAGGTCCGCAGTTGCTCGGTCGTCTCGGTCTCGGTCGTTCGCGCCTCCCGACTCTCGTCGGGCTGCTGGCGTCGGATACTCGTGTCAGTCATTGTGAGGGTCTGAACGCGTGTTCAGAACGGGGGATCGTACGCAAACTGTTGCGGCGAGGAGGACTTAAACGCTTGGGCTAACTCTCGTTGGTGTTTCAGGTTATCTAGTCATCTTTCACGCAGGATTTTTTTACGAATAGGTAACTTACTGGTAACCACCCGACCGGCCAACCGTCGCCGACCCGTCCCCGGGCCAACCCCGTATCGAAACGCTTACTCGGCGGAACCGACTTCGTTGGCGCATGAGCGACACCGAGGCGACGCCCGACGACGTGCGCCACGTCGCGGAGCTGGCGCGGGTCGACCTCGACGAGGACGAGGTCGACGAGTTCGCGGCCCAGTTCGCCGACATCCTCGACTACTTCGACGCCCTCGACGAGGTGCCGGCGGTCGACCGCGAGGCCGACCTCGTCAACGTGATGCGCCCGGACGAGGTGCGCGAGGGGCTCACCCAGGAGGAGGCGCTGTCGAACGCGGCCGAGACAGAGGACGGCTACTTCAAGGGGCCGAACGTCTCATGAGCATCTTCATCACCGAGGAGACGGTCGAGGGGGCCGACGACGGACCGCTCGCCGGCAAGACCGTCGCCATCAAGGACAACATCTCGACCGCGGGCGTCCGGACGACCTGCGGGTCGGCGATGCTCGACGACTACGTACCGCCGTACGACGCGACGGTCGTCGAGCGCCTGAAGGACGCCGGCGCGGACATCGTCGGCAAGACGAACATGGACGAGTTCGGCATGGGCACGACGACCGAGACGAGCGCGTTCGGCCCGACGGAGAACCCCGTCGCCGAGGGGCACGTTCCGGGTGGCTCCTCCGGCGGCTCTGCGGCGGCTGTCGCCGCGGGCGAGGCCGACCTCGCGCTCGGCAGCGACACCGGTGGCTCGGTACGCTGTCCCGCCGCCTTCTGCGGCGTCGTCGGCATCAAGCCCACCTACGGGCTGGTCTCGCGCTACGGCCTCGTCGCCTACGCGAACTCGCTCGAACAGATCGGGCCGTTCGGGTCGACGGTCGAGGAGGCCGCAGCGCTGCTCGACGTCATCGCCGGGCCGGACGAGCGCGACGCGACGACACGCGAGGCGGGCGCGGACGCGAACTACGCCGACGCGGCGGACGGCGACGTCGACGGGCTCTCCATCGGCGTCCCGACCGAACTGGTCGACGGTGCCGACGAGGGCGTCAAGGAGCAGTTCTACGCGGCCCTCGACGAACTCGAAGCGCAGGGCGCGACCACCCACGAGGTCAGCCTGGAGTCCGTCGAGTACGCGGTGCAGGCGTACTACGTCATCGCGATGTCCGAGGCGTCCTCGAACCTCGCCCGGTTCGACGGCGTGCGCTACGGCCACTCCGGCGGCTACGACGGCAACTGGAACGAGACCTTCGGGAAGGCCCGCGAGGAGGGCTTCGGTGCCGAGGTCAAGCGCCGGGTCCTGCTGGGCACGTACGCCCTCTCCGCGGGCTACCACGACAAGTACTACAAGCAGGCCCAGGACGCCCGCGCCTGGGTCAAGCAGGACTTCGACGAGGCACTCTCCTCGGCCGATGTGCTCGCCTCCCCGACCATGCCGGTCCCACCGATGGAGCTCGGCGAGAGCCTCTCGGACCCGCTGAAGATGTACCTCGCCGACGCCAACACGGTGCCGGTGAACCTCGCGGACCTCCCCGCCATCTCGGTGCCCGCGGGCGAGACCGACGGCCTCCCCGTCGGCGTCCAGCTCGTCGGCCCGGCGTTCGGCGAGGAGACCATCATCCGCGCCGCCAGCGCGCTCGACTGACCCCCCGTCCGTCCCCTGCTTGAATATTCCGGCCATCCTCCGTTCCCATCCCGCCACCGTCCCGCGTATCGAGACGTGAGTCGTCCACAATAGTTATATTCGGCTTCGTGATATCTGTAGACGAATCCGACCGTCGCTGGGGCGGCGTTCGGGGGGTGAGACACGATGCGAATCACAGAGGAGACGGACGTCGAGTTCGACGAGTTCTCGCGAGCCTGCGACCTCGTCGAGGACTACTTCGACGACCTGATAGACGACGTGGCACTGCACGCGCCGATCTCGCGACGCCAGCTCGTCGCCGTACTGGCACGGGCACAGCTCTCGGGCCGCGGCCTCGGCCCCGAGAACCTGCGCGAGGAGGGCGAACTGACCTACCAGTCGAACGACGAGAGCCTGTTCTGGCTGGACGCCACGTTCTGGCGGCGGCTCCGACGGCGGCACAACCTCTCGCCGGACGAGGGCCGGGCCGCACGCGAGGTCCACCGTCGCATCATCGAGGCCATCGACGGCGACGTGGGCTACTACAACAGGGAGCGCGACCCGTTAGTGCTGGTCGAACGGCGGCACCCGACGACGTAGTCGGGCGAAAAGAGCGAACTGGTTACTCCTCGTACGCGAGGTTCATTATCCACTGCGTGAAGGCGTCGGACTGCGGGTCGGCCTCCTCCTCGCCGATGTACGGCGAGAGCATGTCGCCGGCCATCAGCAGGGAGAAGTCCAGGTCGCGGGCGACCGGCGTGATGAGGTACGTGTTGTGGCCCTCGTACACCGTCTCCTCCCGGTCGACGAGTTCCTTCTCGACGAGTGACTCGGCGATGCGCGAGCCCTTGCGGGAGGAGACGTCGAGCTCCTTCCAGAAGTCGCTCTGGTGGATGCCACCGGTCTCTCTGACGAGTTCGAGTCCGGCGAGCTCGTCGGCCGACAGTTCTTCTTCTGCGACGCTCACGCCGACCACCCCCGTGTCGTCGGTGCGACAGGCATGGCTATCACGTCCGTAGTACGTCGGTCGTCCCGCTTAAACCTGCCCTTCGAGGACCACCGGCTCGTGTGATGTCTCGCAGGGGGGACCGTCGGCGAACTGGTACTCGGGCTCGTCGCCGAGGACGATGAGCGAGGAGGACCTCGTGCCAAAGCGCCCCTCCGGGTCGTGCACACAGACGCCGAACTCGTGGTCGCCGAGCACGGCGGCGGCCCGGTCGCGCCACTCGCGGACGGTCTCGCCGTCACGCGGTTCGAGCTCGTCGCGGATTCGACCGACCGCCTCCGCCTGTCGCTCGCCGGGCTCGCGCCGACGGTCGGGGATGTCGAAGCGGTCGTCCGCGCCGACGTTGACGACGACGTGGACGCCCGGGTCGAACTCGGCGACGGTGAGCTCGCCGTCCCACGAGAGAAGGCGCGCGTCGTCGGCGTCCGCGACGACGAGGTGGAACCCCTGGTACTCGTGCTCGGCGACCGCGGCCTCGACCAGTTCGGCGGCGGCGGCCGCGCTCTCCTGTCGCAACGCGTCGCGGACGAGGAGGCCGCGAGAGCGATCGCCCGCGAGGTCGCCCTCGAGCCAGCGGTTCGTCAGACCGACGAACAGGCCGTGTTCGTTGTAGCCGATCCAGGTGCCGCCGGCCTCCTCGTCGCGCGGGGCGACGACCATCGGGTCGGTCTCCACGACGGCGGGGCCGACGGCGGGGCGCTCCAGCAGTTCGTCGCGGTTCGCGGCGACCACGACGGGCTCGTCGAAGACGCGCCAGGCGAGGGTGAGCGTGCACACGCCCTCCCGTAGGGAGCCGACCGGGATAAATCGCCCCCGTGGACTAAGCCCCTGGCCCGCGAACGGCGTCCCATGCGAGTCGCCGTCGCGGGGACGTTCGGACCGCTGCACGACGGCCATCGCTCCCTCCTCGAGACCGCCCTGGAGGTCGGTGCCGAGGGCGTACTCGTCGGGCTGACGAGCGACCGGTTCGCCACCAGCGGCCGCGAACGCGAGGTGCCTCCGTTCACCGAGCGCGCCGAGGCGCTCCGGCGCGAGCTCGACGCACTCGACCGCTGGAACCGGGGCGTCGAGCTCCGCGAGATCGCCAGCGAGCACGACTTCGCCGCGAGCGACGCGAGCCTCGAGGGCGTCGTCGTCTCCCGCGAGACCGCCGACGAGGTGCCCGACCTGAACGAGGAGCGCCGCGCGAACGGGCTGGAGCCACTGGTGGCCGTCGTCGTCCCCCTCGTCGTCGCCGAGGACGGCGAGCGCATCTCCTCGACGCGCGTCGTCGCCGGCGAGGTCGACGAACACGGGCGGGCCGGCGGCGACTGACCGGGAACGGTTGTCCAGTTGTCACGCCCGACCGGGGGAACTGTTTTGTACCCGGTTACCAAGCGAAACCCGCAATGGGACTATTCGATACGCTGTTCGGCGGTGGGGAGACGACCGACGATGGCGCGGCAGCCGACGGTGGCACGACCGCCGACCACGGAACTGCCACGCGTGACGACCCCGGCTCCGAGAGGTACGCCATCCCCATGAACGCCGGCCCCGACGACTTCGCGGCCGCCGGCAACGGGTTCCAGTACGCCATCGAGCTCGACGACGCGGGCTACGAGGTGGACGTGTTCCTCGACGGCGTCGCGACGAAGTGGCCGGCGGAGTTCGCCGAGGACCCCGGCAGACCGTTCAGCCGGAACTGGAAGCTCATCGAGCAGTGTGGCTACTGTGCGAACGCCTTCGACTCGAAGGAGGCCTGCGAGCGGTCGGGTGTGACGCTGCTCAGCGACGAACACGCGCCGGCGGTCGCCCAGCTCGCCGACGAGGACTACGAGATCCTCACCATCTGAACCACTGGCTCACTCGCTGCCGGCCCGGAGTCGGTCCCTGACGGCGTCGCGGTCGACGGTCCCCGAGGCGGTCCGCGGAAGTTCATCGACGAAGGCGAGCGTCCGGGGGCGCTCGTGGTCGGCGAGGTGGTCCCGAGCGTAGTCGTCGAGCGTCTCGTGGGAGCAATCACCGACGACGAGCGCGGCGACCCGGTCGCCCCACTCGGGGTCGTCGAGCCCGACGACGGCGACGTCGGCGACCGCGGGATGCTCCAGGAGCACCGCCGCGACCCGGTTCGGGTCGACGTTCTCGCCGCCGGAGACGAGCAGGTCGTCCAGCCGGCCGGTCACCCAGAGCCGGCCGTCGGCGTCGCGGTAGCCCACGTCGCCGGTGTGCAGGCCCAGCTCGGAGAAGGCGGCGTCGGTGTGCTCGTCGTCGAGGTAGCCCCGCGTCACCTGCGGGCCGTCGACGACGAGTTCGCCGCGCTCGCCCGGCTGGCAGGGTTCGCCGTCCGCATCGAGTACCCGGAGGGTGACGTTCACGAGCGGCTGACCGACGGTGCCGGTGTGCTCGCGCGCCATCTCGGGCGGTGCCGTCGTCACCTGCGAGGCCGCCTCGCTCATGCCGTAGGTGGGCCACGCGGGTACGTCCCGCTCGGCACAGCGGTCCAGCAGGTCCCGGCTCGCGGGCGCGCCACCCAGCAGCACGACCCGGAGCCGGTCCGCCGGCGTCCACCCGAAGTCGAGCAGTCTGTCGAGCATCGTCGGGACGAGCGAGACGCAGGTGCAGCGCTGCTCGCGCAGGCTCGTCGCCGTCGTCTTGGCGTCGAAGCCACCGCCAGGGCCGAGGACGGCCGTCGTTCCGTACAGCGTCGACCGGACCAGCGGCGCGAGGCCGCCCATGTGGTAGGTCGGGAGCGGGACGAGCCAGCGGTCGTCGCGGTCGACGCCGAGCCGGAATGCGGAGGCCGTCGCGCTGGCGACGAGGTTCCCGACGGTCAGGCGCACACCCTTCGGCCGACCCGTCGTTCCTGACGTGAAGACGAGCAGCGCCTCGGCGTCGAGGTCGGGGCAGTCACCGGGTTCCGGTGGACTCATCAGGGCGTCCGTTTCGCCGCTCCCGCCGGACTCGTCGACCCACGCCGGGCTCTCCACGTCGTCGACGCTCGCGATCGTGCAGTCGTCGGGCGCGACTGCTCCGGCAACCTCCCGCGTCCCCGCCGTGCAGACCAGCACGTCGAGGCCGGCGCGGTCGGCCTGGCCAGCGAGGTCCCCGGTCGCGTTCCGGACGTTCAGCGGGACGAGCGTGACACCGAGGCGGAACGCGGCGAACAGCAACTGGGCGACGGCGGGCCGGGTCGGCGAGAGCACGCCGAGTCGACCGTCGTCGAGGGTGGGTGCGAGGCGGCCCGCGAGGTCGTCGACGGCGGCGTTGAGTTCGCGGTACGTCCACGAGGCCCCTGTTTGGGCCGCGGCGAGCGCCTCGCGCTCCGGGGTCCGGTTCGCGCGCTCGGCGAGCAGGTCGGCCGAGGGCCAGCCCGCCGGTGGCCTCACTCCCACACCCCCTCGACGCCGAGCCCCGGCACCTGTGGCACCTCGATGACGCCGTCGTCGACCGGACAGGGGTCCGGCCCCACGTCGGTCGAGAGCCAGTCCGCCGTCGCGAGCCCGCAGGCCGAGATTCCAGGGACGGCGGCGGCGAGGTGGACCGCGGCCGTGCGGGCGACGACGGCGTCGACCGTCGTCGTGACGACCGAGGCGACGCGCTGCTCGCGGGCCTGCAGGATGGCCCGCTTCGCGCGCTGGAGGCCGCCGACCGCCATCGGTTTCAGGACGAGGAGGTCGGCCGCATCGGCGTCGAGCACCGCCTCGACGGGGTGACTCGCCAGCGACTCGTCCAGGGCGACGCCGACCCGACCGCCGCGGAGCTGGGCGTGGCCCGCGAGGTCGTCCGCCGGGAGCGGCTGCTCGACGTAGCGGACACGGGCGTCGGCGAAAGCGTCGAACGCCTCGGTCGCCTGCTCGCGGTCCCACGCGCCGTTGGCATCGACGCGCAGCTCCACGTCGGGGCCGACCGCGTCCCTGACGGCCTGCACGCGCGCCGCGTCGTCCGCGACGGGCTGTGTGCCGGCCTTGAGCTTCACTACGCCGTAGCCGGCGTCGACGGCCTCCTCCGCGGCGGCGGCTGTCTCGTCGAGGGTTCCGTCGCCGACCGTCGCGTTGACCGGGACGGCCTCGCGCTCGCTCTCGCGGCCGAGGAATCGGTAGAGCGGCTCGCCCCTGCGGCCCGCCCGGAGGGCGGCCAGCGCGAGCGAGAGCCCGTGCCGTGCTGCCGGCGTGTCGACGAGGTCGCCGAGCACCTCGCCGGGCGTCGCCTCGCCCGCGTTCAGCCGTTCTGCGGCGGCGTGGAGTGCGGTCCGACACTCCCCCAGGGACTCGGTCCACGACGCGAGCGGAGTGGCCTCGCCGATCCCGACCTCGCCGCCGTCCTCGACCCTGACGAGGACGCCCTCGCGGTCGGTTATCTCGCCGCGCGCCGTCGCCAGCGGCCGGGCGAGCGAGACCGCGAACTCGCGCGTCTCGACCCGCATCAGGGCACCTCCGTCGGCGCGGGCACGGCTGGGGACGCGGCCGCCAGCACGCCCCCGAGCGTCGTCTCCGGAATCACGAAACCGACCGCAAACAGCAGCGCGTACAGCGCGAGCAGCTGGCCGACCCGTTCGAGCGTGGGGTTCAGCGCCGCGCCGTCGGTCCGGTTCAGCAGCGTCCTCGTGACGGTCCACGCGAGCGGCAGGGAGAGCCAGGAGAGGAGCACCGTCGCCGGGACGCCGTAGCCGACGACGAGCGCGACGGGCGCGAGGTAGGCCAGCGCCACCATCGCGACGAACTCCGCCCGGGCGAAGCCGTAGCCGAACTTCACGACCAGCGTCTCCTTGCCCGTCTCGGCGTCCTCCTCGCGGTCGCGGACGTTGTTCACCACGAGGATGTTCGTCGAGATGGCCGCCATCGGCAGGCTGGCGACGAGCGCCAGCCCGAGGTCGGGTGTGTTCACGAGTCCCGTCGAAAGCGGCTCGCCGAGCACCGCCGCCGCCTGCACGTAGTAGGTGCCGGTCACCGCGACCAGCCCGAAGAAGACGAAGACGAACACGTCGCCAAGGCCGTGGTAGCCCAGGGGGTACGGCCCACCGGTGTACGCCACGCCGCAGGCGACGCTCACGAGCCCGACGACGAGGATGGGCACGCCGGCGACGTAGACCAGATAGGCCCCGGAGACGATGGCCAGCGCGAACGTCAGCACCATCGCGCGCTTGACCGCCGCCGGCTCGATGAGCCCGCCCGCAGTCACCCGGGTGAACCCCTCGCGATTCTCGGTGTCCGCGCCCTGCACCGCGTCGTAGTAGTCGTTCGCGAAGTTCGTCCCGACCTGGATGAGCGCCGCGCCGATGAACGCAAAGAGCGCCGCCACCGGCTCGAACACCCCGCCGTAGTACGCCACCGCCGTCCCCACCAGGACCGGCGACGCCGCCGCCGGCAGCGTCTGTGGCCGCGCCGCCATCACCCACGCCCGCGTCTTCGAGACGTCCGCCGTTTCGGTCATCTGCCTGCCCTTGGGCCCCCTCCCGTGTCAACGTTCTGTCTGCGAGCAGTCCCGTACAGTCGTGTTCGGTTCGAGGGGAGCGAGCTGATGGCCCCATTCCCCGTGGGAATCGGGGGGTCCGCGAGCAGCCAGAAAGCCCCGAGTCGCTCGGCTCCCGGGACTCGTTGCGCTCCTCGCTCCGCTGCGGTGCTTACTTCGTCCGGGTTCGCCGAGCGACTCGCCCCTTTCAGTCCCGCCCCACAGCACCGCAACCGCACCGCGCCAGCCCTCCCCCTCGACACCCACGCGCCTGCCGGCGCGGGGTGTCTTGGCCGTGTGGTTGGTGGCGGCGTCGTCGAACCAGCCGGCACGGCGCGCGACTGGCGAGCGTGCCGGAGGCCGCTCGCCATGCACGTGCGAGGGACGAGGAGCGCAACGGAGTGAGCACCGCAGGAGGCTGGGGAGGTGTGAGGTGCGGTGCAGGGGCGGTCGGGTGGGACTGAAAGGGGCGAGGCGCTGGAGGACGGTGGACGCAGCAAGCACCGCAGGCACGAGGAGCGCAGCAAGTCCCCCGACTCCAGCGCCTCGGGGCTTTCTGGCAGTTCGTGGTACGAGCGACCCCCACAGCTGCCCCGGATTTCTGGCCGTCTTCGGAAACGATGCCACGCCTGGGGGAATTCGATGAACTCGCGCCACAAACGGACAGGAACATCAGTTTCAGACGCGGAACCCGTCACGCTTTAACCACCTCACACCGAAGCCAGTCGCAATGAGTACGCAGGCTGCCCAGGAGGGCGACCTCGCGGCGGTCATCGGACTGGAGGTCCACGTCCAACTGGAGACGGAGACGAAGATCTTCTGTGGCTGCGCGACGGAGCCGACGGCGGAACCGAACACGAACGTCTGCCCGGTCTGTCTCGGGCTGCCCGGGGCGCTCCCGGTGCTGAACGAGGGGGCCGTCGAGGCCGCGGTGAAGGTCGGCAAGGCCATCGACGCCGACATCCCGGAGGAGACCCGGTTCCACCGGAAGAACTACTACTACCCCGACCTCCCGAAGAACTTCCAGATAACGCAGTACGACGAGCCCATCTGTCGGGACGGCGAGCTCGAGGTCTCGGTGGAGGGCGAGCGCCGCACGGTCCGCATCCGTCGGGCACATCTGGAGGAGGACCCGGGGAGCCTGCAGCACGTCGGCGGTGGCATCGACTCGGCGACGCACACGCGGGTGAACTACAACCGCGCCGGCACGCCGCTGATGGAGATCGTCACGGAACCGGACTTCCGACGACCCGCCGAGGCCAGAGCCTTCCTCGCGAAGCTGGAGGAGGTGCTCGAGTACCTGGGCGTGTTCGACAGCCAGCGCGACGGCAGCCTGCGCGTGGACGCCAACCTCTCCATCATTCCGGATGAGGAGATCGACACCGAGGGCGGCCACATCTCCGAGGGGACCCTCGAAGATGCGAACCGCACCGAGGTCAAGAACATCTCCAGCCACAAGGGCGCGGAGACCGCCCTCGCCTACGAGGAGACGCGACAGAAGAACCTCATCCGGCGCGGGAAGGCCGTCGCACAGGAGACGCGCCACTTCAACGAGACCCACGGCTCCACCGTCTCGATGCGCTCGAAGGAGGCCGAGAAGGACTACCGGTACTTCGAGGAGGCCGACCTCCCGCCGCTGCAGGTGTCCGACTGGAAGGAGCGCATCCCCATCCCCGAACTCCCGGACGCGCGTCGCCAGCGGTTCCAGACGGAGTACGGTCTCGACGACGAGTCCGCCTCGAAGCTCACCAGCACGAAGCAGGTCGCGGACTTCTACGAGAACGTCGCCGAGTCGTTCGACCCGGACCTCGCGGCGACGTGGGTCGCGGACAACCTGCTCGGCGAGCTGAACTACCGCGACATGGCAATCACGGAGCTCGAGGGCCGCCTCGACGAGTTCACCCGCCTCGTCGAGCTCGTCGCCGCGGACGAGATCACGACGAAGAACGCCGAAGAGGTCGTCCTCCGGCGGATGCTCGACGAGGGCGAGCACCCCGACGACATCGTCGAGGCGGAGGGTCTGGGCAAGACCGGCGAGGACGAGGTCGCACAGGCCGTCACCGAGGCCATCGCGGAGAACCCCGAGGCCGTCGCTGACTACGAGAACGGCGACGACGGGGCCATCAACTTCCTCGTCGGCCAGGTGATGGGCAAGACCGGCGGGAGCGCCGACCCCGGGACGGTGAACGGCCTGCTGCGCGAGGAGCTGGACGGCTGAACTGCGGTTTTCCGACCCGACTCACTCCTTCGCCTTCAGATTGTGGACGACGTCGAGTCGTTCGACCACCTCTGCAGTGGGTTCCAACGCATCCGAGATCGCCTCGGCGGGCTTGTACGCCATCGGGGCCTCGTCGATGACTGCCTCCTCGACGGACTCGGAGTAGACGCCGTCCATCGCGTCGGCGAACTCGTCGACCGAGAGCGTCTCGTGGGCCTCGCGGCGGCCCATCACTCTGCCAGCGCCGTGGGGGGCGGTCCGGTGCCACGCCTCGTTGCCCTTCCCGCGGGCGATGACCGAGCCGTCGGCCATGTTGAACGGGACGACGAGGCGCTGGCCGTCGCGGGCGGGGGTCGCGCCCTTCCGGATGGTGAGGTCGCGGAAGTCGATGTAGTTGTGGATGGACTGGAACCGGTCGACGGGGTCGACGCCGAGGGCGGCACAGATGGCGTCGCTCATCAGCTCGCGGTTCCAGCGGGCGTACTGCTGGGCGAACAGCATGTCGACGAGGTAGCCGTGGGCCTCGCGACCCTCGAGCCAGTCGAGCTCCTCGTTCCGGTCGGTGTCGGTGGGGTCCATCGCGTTCAGCCGGTCGAACGTGTGCTCTATCGCCTTGCCATCGAAGTCCGCGCGGACCGCGTCGGCGTCGATGTGGGACTCGCCCATCCCGCCGGTGACCCAGGCGAACAGCTCGGCCGGGGTGACCGCGTCGGGGTCGAACTGCAGGTACTGCCGGTCGCCCTCGTCGATCTGGTCGCGCATGTGGTCGGCGTCCCGCAGGTCGGAGGCACGCTCCTGCCAGTACTCGGCGACGGAGAGGCCGAGGTAGCGCGAGCCGGAGTGGACGACCAGCCAGTAGTCCCCCGACTCGCGAGCGCGGGCGAACTCGACGAAGTGGTTCCCGCCGCCGAGGGTGCCAGCGCCGCGGATGACGTAGCCCATCCCCTGTCGCTTTCGACCGAGGACGCGGTCGCACAACTGCTTGAAGTACGCCTCGTCGTAGCCGTCGAACTCGAACCCGAGGGGGTCGACGGGCTCGCCGAACCGCTGGCGGTAGGCCGCGTCGAACCGCTCGAACACGTCGTTCGCGCGCTCGAACGGGAACTCGTCGACGAGGTGGACGGCGTCGTCGTAGTCGTGGACCGACCGGCCCATCGGGACGGCCTCGCGGACGCGGCGCTCGCGCTCGGGGCCGTCGAGCGGGAACTCGCCCCCGAGGTTCGTCGCGGCCATCCCGCAGCCCACGTCGACGCCGACGATGTTCGGGACGACGCGCTCGCCGAGCGGCATGGTGAAGCCGATGGGCGCGCCCGCGCCCCAGTGCGTGTCGGGCATGACACGGACCGGCTCGGTGAACGCCGGGTGGTCCACCAGCGTCTGGATCTGCTCCAGACAGTTCGCCTCGACGAGCGACTCGTCCTCGACCATGACGCGGGCGGTGGTGTGCGCGCCGTCCAGTTCTATCGTCACGCCTCCACCTACTCCCCCGCCCGCATTTAAGCGCTCGGAGGTGTGCGCCGGGGTGACAGTCGCGTGGGACACACGGGGGAAAGTCGACCGTACCGCCAGCCACCGCATCGGACCGCCGGTCCCGACAACGTTCGGATTACCGGCGCGTCGTCGCGGAAACCACCGCCGAACAATACGGCCGACGGCCGTGCGCGTGGGCATGGACGACGACGCGGGCGGCCACGACGGCGGGAGTGGAGACGACGACACGCCGGCGACGACGACCGAGGTACTCCTGCTCGCGCTGGGGTTCGCCGTGGCGCTCATCGTACTCGCGGTCGGCGGTGCGGTCGCCCTCCAGCCCTCCCTGCTCGACCCGTGGGCACCCGGCGAGGACACCGGTGCCGCCGAGGGACCGGAGCCGGACCCGGCGAGCCCCAACGTGACCGACGGACCGACGGACACGGACCGGACCTCCACATCGACACCGACCCGGACGACCACCGGAACTACCGAGCCGACGCAGGTGAACACACCCGCACCGACCCCGACCAGCACTCCAACAGCAACTCCGACCACGACCCAAACCAGCACGCCAACAGCAACTCCGACCACGACCCAAACCAGCACTCCAACAGCAACTCCGACGACGACCCCGACCAGCACTCCAACAGCAACTCCGACCAGCACGCCAACAGCGACCCCGACAGCAACTCCGACCACGACCCAAACCAGCACGCCAACAGCAACTCCGACCAGCACTCCAACAGCAACTCCGACCACGACCCAAACCAGCACGCCAACAGCAACTCCGACCACGACCCAAACCAGCACTCCAACAGCAACTCCGACGACGACCCCGACCAGCACTCCAACAGCAACTCCGACCAGCACGCCAACAGCGACCCCGACGAGTACCCCCACCCCAACACCGACTCCGACCTCAACGCCGACGAGTACTCCCACTCCAACCACGACACCAACGCCAACACCGACCAGCACGCCAACGATGACCGACGACCCGAACTCGCCCGAGGGTATCGACTCGTGTACGACGCTCGACTCGGCAGGGACGTACGAGCTCGCGACCGACCTTCGCGAGCAGACTGCCAGTCCGTGCATCGAGATAACGGCGTCCGACGTGACGCTCGAGGGGAACGGCTACGTCGTCGGTGGCTCGGGCGGTGAGGACTCCGCAGGTATCCGTGTCGAGGACGTCGCGGACGTGACGATCAGGAACGTCGTCGTGACGGGCTGGGGTGACGGCATCTCGCTCCGGCGGGCGACCGACACGGTCGTCGAGAACGTCGAGGCGCGGGGGAACGGAGATGGAATCCGGGTCGGGTCGCGCTCACGGGGCTCGACCGTCCGGGACGCGACCGCCGTGGAGAACCAGCGCGACGGCGTCTACGTCGTCGACGCGAACGGCGTCCTCGTGACGGGGGTCGAGACGCGGACCAACGGCCGTCACGGCATCAACGTCGGCGAGTTCAGCTCGGGGACGACGGTGCGGGACTCGGTGGCGGCGGGCAACGACGGCGACGGGGTCCACCTGCTCGAATCCAGTTCGCTGGCCGTCGAGGGGACGACGATGCGCGACAACGGCGGCGACGGGCTCTGGATACTGGAGGTGGGGTCCCACACCCACAGCGACAACGTCGTCCAGGGGAACGGTGGCCACGGCGTGTTCGTGCGCGATTCGACCGACGTGACCCTCGCGGCGAGCGAGATCCGTGAGAACGGCGGCGACGGCGTCCGGCTCCGGTCGAACTTCGGTCCCGACGACGTGGCGGGCCACGTCCTCCGGAGCAGCACCGTCGCCGACAACGAGGGCGCGGGCCTCCGCTCGCTCGCGTCCGACGGGGCTGTCGTCCGGGGGAACGACTTCGACGACAACGGCATCGGCGTCGTCCTCGAGCGGGCGGCCGGCGCGACCGTCCGGAACAACCGCATCGGCGAGAACTTCGACCACGGCGTGCGTCTCGTCGAGACCGAGGAGGTCGTCGTCGCCGACAACCGGCTGCCGGGCAACCGGAACGACGGCATCTCGCTGGCGAACGCCACGGACAGTCGGCTCGCCGGGAACCAGGTCTCGGAAAGCGAGGACGACGGCGTCGACATCTCCGGCGGTAACGGGAACCGCGTGCTCGAAGGCGAGTACGTCGACAACGGCGGCGACGGGGTGTACGTCCGCGACGGCGCGTCGGGAACGGTCGTGCGCGAGATCTCGTCCCGTACCAACGGCGACGACGGCATCCACGTGCGCGACAGCCCGGAGACGACGCTCGACGGCGGGTTCGCCTGCGGCAACGCCGGCGACCAGGTCATCGTCGAGAACTCCCCCGGAACCGACCCGAGCGGCGTCGAGACGCGAGAGGACTGCTGAGCGGCCGGGGTGGCCGTCCCGCCGGGAATCGACCTCCATCGCGTGCGCCCCTGCACGCGTCCACACCCACCCGTCCCGCGGCACGCGCAGCACGCGCTCAAGCGCACGCACACCCGTGCTGTCTTGCGATTTCTCGTCGAAAGCTTGAAACGGAGCCTGCGCGTATCACCTCCCAATGAACCCGGGACGAGCACGAGGTGGAGGATGGAGCTGATCATCACCGAGAAGGACAACGCGGCCCGCCGCATCGCCGACATCCTGAGCGGCGAGTCCGCGTCCGCCGAGCGCGAGAACGGCGTCAACGTCTACAGATGGGGCGGCAAGCGCTGCGTCGGCCTCTCGGGCCACGTCGTCGGCGTTGACTTCCCGCCGGAGTACGACGACTGGCGCGACGTCGAACCGCACGAGCTCATCGACGCCGAGATACAGAAGACGCCGACGAAGGAGAACATCGTCGCGACGCTCCGCCTGCTCTCCCGGAAGGCCGACCGAGTCACCATCGCGACCGACTACGACCGCGAGGGCGAGCTCATCGGGAAGGAGGCCTACGAGATCGTCCGCGAGGTGAACGAGGACGTGCCCGTCGACCGGGTGCGCTACTCCTCCATCACCCAGCGCGAGGTCACGGACGCGTTCGCCGAGCCCGACGAGCTCGACTTCGACCTGGCCGCTGCGGGCGAGGCCCGGCAGGTCATCGACCTCGTGTGGGGCGCGGCGCTGACCCGGTTCCTCTCGCTGTCGGCGCGCCAGCTCGGCGAGGACTTCATCTCGGTCGGGCGGGTCCAGTCGCCGACGCTGAAGCTCATCGTCGACCGCGAGCGCGAGATCGACGCGTTCGACCCCGAGGACTACTGGGAGCTGTTCACCGACCTCGCCCCCGAGGACGAGGACGCGGCGTTCGAGGCGCAGTACTTCTACCTCGACGAGGACGACAACGAGGCCGAGCGCGTCTGGGACGAGGAGAGCGCCGACGCGGTGTACGCGGACCTGTCCGGGGCGACGAGCGCGACCGTCACCGACGTGGACCGCCGCTCCCGGACCGACAGCCCGCCCGCGCCGTTCAACACCACGCAGTTCATCCGCGCCGCCAGCTCGCTCGGCTACTCGGCGAAGCGCGCGATGAGCATCGCGGAGGACCTCTACACCGCCGGCTTCATCACCTATCCCCGCACCGACAACACGGTCTACCCCGACGACCTCGACGAGGAAGAGCTGCTGGACGAGTTCGTCGGCCACTCCGAGCTCGGCGAGAGCGCCGAGGAGCTGCTCGAACTCGACGACATCGAGCCGACGGAGGGCGACGAGGAGACGACCGACCACCCGCCCATCCACCCGACCGGCGAGATCCCCGTCCGAGGGAGCGACGTGAACGACGACGAGTGGGAGGTGTACGAGCTGGTCGTCCGCCGGTTCTACGCGACCGTCGCCGAGCCCGCCGAGTGGGAGCACCTGAAGGTCGTCGCCGACGTCGGCGAGCACCGCCTCAAGGCCAACGGGAAGCGCCTCGTCGACCCCGGCTACCACGCCGTCTACCCCTACTACAGCACCAACGAGAACTACGTCCCCGACGTCGACGTCGACGACGAACTCGCCATCGAGGACGTCCGGCTGGAGGCGAAGCAGACCCAGCCGCCCCGCCGGTACGGCCAGTCCCGGCTCATCGAGACGATGGAGAAGATGGGCATCGGGACGAAGGCCACCCGGCACGAGACCATCGAGAAGCTGTACGACCGCGGCTACATCGAGAACGACCCGCCGCGACCGACCGCGCTCGCCGAGGCCGTCGTCGAGGCCGCCGAGGCGTTCGCCGACCACATCGTCAGCGAGGAGATGACCGCACAGCTCGAACAGGACATGGACCGCATCGCGAAGGGCGAGGTCAGCTACGACGACGTCACCGAGGAGTCCCGCGAGATGCTCGGGCGGGTGTTCGAGGAGCTCCGCGACTCACGCGAGGAGATCGGCGACCACCTCCAGAAGAGCCTCAAGGCCGACAAGCGCCTCGGCCCCTGTCCCGAGTCCGACCACGACCTGCTCGTGCGTCGCTCCCGGCGCGGCTCGTACTTCGTCGGCTGCGACGGCTACCCCGACTGCGAGTACACCCTGCCGCTCCCGTCGACGGGCAAGCCGCTCATCCTCGAGGAGACCTGCGAGGAGCACGGCCTCCACGAGGTGAAGATGCTCGCCGGTCGCCAGACGTTCGTCCACGGCTGCCCGCAGTGCAAGGCCGACGAGGCCGGCGAGGGGCCCGGTATCGGCCCGTGTCCCGAGTGCGGCGACGAGCACGGGGGCGAGCTGGCGGTCAAGACCCTCCGGAACGGCTCCCGGCTGGTCGGCTGCAAGCGCTACCCCGACTGCGACTACTCCGTCCCGCTCCCGCGCCGGGGCGACGTCGAGGTGCAGGAGGAGGTCTGCGACGAGCACGGCGTCCACGCCCTGCACGTCGTCTACGAGGACGACGACCGCGAGCCCTGGGAGCTGGGCTGTCCCATCTGCAACTACCGCGAGTACCAGGAGCGCGAGAGCGAGTCCGGCACCGACCTCGAGTCGCTCGACGGCGTCGGCTCCGCCACCGCGGAGAAGCTCAAGGCCGCCGGCATCGAGAGCATCGACGACCTGAAGGACGCCGACCCGGACACCGTCGCCGGCGACGTCCAGGGCGTCAGTTCGGACCGCATCCGCGACTGGCAGGCGAAGGCCTGAGCCGGTCGGCGACTCAGTCGGCGCGCCCGCGACGCACCCGACTGACCGGCCGGAGGAGCCGCCGCGGGAGCCAGCCCGCGAACCGGACCACCGGGTCGAACCGACCCCATCGCGGTGGGGTCGCCCGGTACCCGTCACCGGTCTGCTCGGCCCGACCCTGCGTCTCGAGATACGAGAGTGCGTCCGCGGCCCGCTGCTCGGTGAGTTCGAGGTCCGCGGCCAGTTCCGCCGGCGTCACCGGGCCATCGGCCGCCGCCAGCCGCTGGTAGACCGTCTGGAGCGTCCCCATGCGACGCATCGCCTCGCCGGAGTCCTCGTCGATACCGGACAGGAACGCCGGGCGCTCGGTCGCTGGTGCGTACAGCACGGTCGTCGCGCCGTCGGCGACGAACCACAGGCCGGCGGCGACGACCGCCGCCCCGAGCAGGACCGAGCCGTCGACGAGCGCGAGCAGCGCCCCGACGCACGCGACGAGCCCGCCGAAGACCACCCAGTTCGACCCTTCGGGCGCGTCGACCGATGCGTCGACGACGTTCCAGAGCGCGAACCCCCCGAACAGCACGGCGATGGGGAGGACCGACCGTGGCGTCGCCTCGGTCAGGACGACGAGCCCGACGAGGAAGGCGACGGTCGCCGCCGCGGTCAGCAACGGCCGCTCGTCAGTGTGGAGGGACATACCGGGTCGAAGGACCGCCGGGGCCGTAACCGTTCTCCCCCGAAGATGACGAGTCGACCCGTCCCGGGACGCGATAGCGAGCCGCCACAGGCCCGGTCTATATCACCGATGCCGTCGAACCTAGCCACATGGTGTCAGTCATCGGCTCCGTCGTCTCGTTCGTCGTCGCACTGCTCGTCGGCGGCCTCGCCATCTACGTCGCCGCCCGCGTCGTCGCCGACGTGGACGACTACAGCCACGCCGTCGTCACCGCACTCGTCGGTGCCATCGCGTGGACGCTCGGGTCGCTGGTCCCGCTGTTCGGCGTGCTCGTCGCGCTGCTGGCCTGGATCTGGGTCATCAACTGGCGCTACCCCGGCGGCTGGGGCAACGCCGCCATCATCGGGCTCGTCGCCTGGCTCGCCGCCACGGTCATCATCTACCTGCTCAACGTCCTGTTCAACCTGGGCGTGGGGGCGTTCGGCGTGCCGGGGGCGTAGGCTGGTCGGTTAGCGCTGTTTACACGCCACCGACCACCAATCGAGAACCTTTACCCGCCCCCCGGTGGACACTCCGAGCATGATACTCTCGGACGCGGACATCCTGCGACGCCTCGAAAAGGGGGACCTGGTCGTCGAACCGCTCGAGGACGTGGACCTGCAGGTGCAGCCGGCGAGCATCGACCTGCGGCTGGGCCGTGAGTTCCTGGAGTTCCAGCGGACGAACATCCCCTGCATCCACCCGAACTCGGAGAGCGAGGTCGACGAATACGTCAGCGAGACGGTCGTCGACCCCGCGGAGGAGTTCATCCTGCACCCGGGCGACTTCGTGCTGGGGACGACGAAGGAGCGCGTCGAGATCCCGGCGGACCTCATCGCCCACGTCGAGGGACGCTCGTCGCTGGGGCGGCTCGCCGTGGTCGTCCACGCGACAGCCGGCCTGTGTGACCCGGGGTACCGCGGGCAGATAACCCTCGAACTCTCCAACCTCGGGAGCGCGCCGGTCGCGCTGACGCCGGGGATGCGCATCTCCCAGCTGACGTTCACCGAACTCAAGACACCTGCAGAGCGCCCCTACGGGAGCGAGCGCGGCTCGAAGTACCAGGACCAGACCGGCCCCCAGGCGTCCAAGATTCAAGGGGATCACGAGTTTAGTGGGAACCAGAAATGAGATTCGTCGAGGAGATCGTCGTCGACGAGTTCCTCCCGACCTTCCGGTCGATGCTCGCGGAGGACCTGCGCGAGCGCGGGTTCACCCAGAGCGAGGTGGCGGAGGCGCTCGGCATCAGCCAGTCCGCGGTGTCGAAGTACGCACACGGCGACGTGACGCGACGGCAGGAGTTCGTCGACGACGAGCGCGTCCAGGAGCTCGTCGAACGCGTCGGCGAGGGGCTCGCATCGGGGACGATGCGGCCCGTGCAGGCGCTCGTCGAGGCCGAGGTCGTCATCCGGCAGCTGGAGCGCGGTGACCTGCTGGCGGCGCTGCACAGGGAGCAGATGCCGGAGCTGGCGGAGTACGGTGCTGACTTCGCCATCCACGACCCGGACAGCGACCTGCGGAGCGCCGAGCGCGTGCTGTCGTCGCTCCGGCGCGGGCTGCGCGTGCTGGAGAACACGAGCGGGTTCGCGGGCCTCATCCCGAACGTGGGCTCGAACCTGGTGGCGTGTACGCCCGACGCGACGACCATCGACGACGTGGCGGGCGTCCCGGGCCGCATCGTCGACGTGAAGGGACGGGCGACGATCCCGGCCGAGCCCGAGTTCGGCGTCAGCGAGTACGTCGCGAGCGTCCTGCTGGCGGCACGCGGGGCCGGCAGCGAGGTGAACGCGGCCGCGAACATCCGGTACGACCCGGACCTCGTCTCGGCGCTGGAGGAACAGGGCTACGTGACCGCCGAGTTCGAGAGCGAGGCCGACGTGGCGACGGGCGTCGCGGCGGCGCTCGACGAGACGCCGGACGCGACCGTGCTCTACCAGACCGGCGAGGTCGGCATCGAGCCGATCTGCTACGTCCTCGGCGACGACCCCGTCGCCGTCGCGGAGACCATCCGCGGACTCACATGAGCGACGACGGCGAGCCCTCGGGGTCCGACGCCGCACGGGCCTTCTACGGTCGGTGGGCGGGACTGTACGACCTGCTGGCGACGTACGTGCCGGGTGTCGGCGAACTGCGCGACAGGGCCGCCGTGGCACTCGACCTCGACCGTGGCGACATCGTCGTCGAGATGGGCTGTGGCACCGGCGCGAACCTGTCGTACCTGCGCGAGCAGGTCGGCCCGGAGGGGACGGTCGTCGGCGTGGACTACACCCGCGGGATGCTCGACCGCGCCCGCGAACTCGTCGCGCGAAGGGGCTGGGGGAACGTCCACCTCGTGCACGGCGACGCGACCGCACCACCCATCTCGGGCCCGGTCGACGGCGTGCTCGCGACGTTCGTCTCCGGGATGCTCGCGGACCCGGCCGCGGCCGTCGACGGCTGGTGCGACCTCGCGCCCGACGGGACGGTCGTGCTGGTGGACATGGCGCTCTCGGACGACTCGCGAGCCGCACCGGTGAACGCGCTCTTCCGCGCGCTGACGGTGCTCTCGACGCCGCCGACCCTGCAGTTCAGGTACGACCCGCCCCCACACGACCTGCTCCGCGAGCGCGTCGAGTCGGCCCGGGATGCACTGCTCGACCGCTCGCGGGGGAGCCACCGCGAGGAGCGCGTGCTCGGTATCGTCCGCCTGACCGGCGGGCGAATGTGAGCCAGTACCACGCAACGGGAAACCGTTTTACACGCGGTGTGGAACGCAACGCCATGGTCGACGCTCGCGAGTACCACGAACGCACGAAGCACACGCCACGGCAGTTCCGCGAGATGGAGTTCGAACTGGACTTCGACAACCAGCCGCGGCCGACGAAGGTGTACGCCGACCTGCCGCGACGCTCGCTGGGTGACGTCGTCGACCCACCGGCGACACCGGCGCTGTCGGCCGTCGCCACGTCGACCGCCGAACCGGACGTCGCGTCGACCGGGGCCGCCGGCGCATCTCCCGAACCGATGTCCGGCGACGACCTCACGACCTGCTGTCACTACGCCAACGGCGTCACGAAGACGCTGGAGCGTGGCGGCGAGCCAGTCGCCTTCCGGGCGGCCTCCTGCACCGGGAAGCTCTACCACGTGGACTGCTACGCGGTCTGTGGCGACCTCGAGGGCGTCGACTCCGGCGTCTACCAGTACGACCCCGGGAGCGACGCGTTCCACGTGCTCCGGGAGGGAGACTACCGTGGTGTACTCGCGGAGGCGTCCGGCGGCCAGACGGGAGTCGCCGAGGCCCCGGTCACCGTCGTGGCCACGTCGACCTGGTGGCGAAACGCCTGGAAGTACCGGAATCGGACCTACCGGCACGCCTTCTGGGATTCGGGCACCGTCATCGCGAACCTGCTCGCGGTCGCCCACGCCGGCGGCCGGCGCGCCGAGGTGGTGGCCGGGTTCGCCGACGGGCCAGTGATGGACCTGCTCGGCCTCGACCCCGAGGACGAGGGGACGCTCGCGCTGGTCCCGGTCGGGGCCGACGACCCCGCGCCGGACCCACACGGAGTCGACCCCATCGATCCCGAGGTGACCCTCGACTCCGACCCGGTCGACTATCCGCTCGTCCACGACGCCTGGGACCAGAGCACGCTCCCCGACGGCGCGGCGGCGCTCGAGTGGCGCGGGCGGTTCCCGGCGGACGAGGCCGACGGCGCGGACGAGGCGCTGGCGACTCACGGACCGGGCAGCGGCGAGCGCGTCGAACTCGACCCGGTCGACGCGGAGACGGCGTCGGCCCGTCCGGTCGGGAACACCGTCGAGCGGCGCGGCTCCTCACGGGAGTACGCCCACGAGTCGATCAGCGACCGGCTGTTCGCGACGGTTCTCGACCGTGCCCTCGCCGGCGTCCCGACGGACTGCTTCGACGGCGGCGACGGCGTCCTGGACTACTACTGCCTCGTTCACGCGGTCGACGGCATCGAGTCCGGGGCCTACCAGTACCACCCCGGGGCCGACTGCCTGGAACGCCTCGGCGACACCGACCGCGAGACGGCCGGGCATCTCGCCGCCGGCCAGTCGGTCGTCGGTGACGCGGCCGTGAACGTCTACGCGATGGCCGACGTCGACGCCGTCGTCGACCGGTTCGGGAACCGGGGGTACCGGCTCGCGCAGCTCCAGGCCGGCGTCGAACTCGGTCGGCTCTACCTCGCCACCTACGCCCACCGCCGGCTCGGCGGGCGCGGGTTCACCTTCTTCGACGACCTCGTCACCGACCACCTCTCGCCGCGGGCGTCGAACCAGACGCCGATGACCCTGTTCGCGTTCGGCCAACCGGAGCAGTGAGGGGTCGAACAGGCGCCTGACCGGTGCAGTGCGGGCGCTGGTTCGGTGGTCGGTGCGATGACTGGTTCGGGGGCCGACCGCGGCCTGGGACCGCGGTCTCGGCGGGCGCTCGCTCCAGTCGCGCCCGGCCACTTCGGTCCAGCCTTCTCGAGGAGTGGGTCGCGAGCGGAGCACGTGCCCCGGACGATGGGGAAGGCGGTCAGTCGTCGGCGGGGGCCGGCGCACGCGAGTCCGACAGCGTCACCGGTTCTGCGTCGATCTCGAGCTCGTCCAGCGCGACCTGTGCGGCCTTCTTGCCGGAGACGAGCATGGCACCGAAGGTCGGGCCCATGCGCGGGAGGCCGTAGGCGGTGGCGACGGCCATGCCGCTGGCGACGAGGCCCTCGTGGACGACGCCGGTGTGCTCCACCACTTCGTCCTCGCTGCGGCCGACCCACATGGAGTCGTGGCCGGGCGAGTCGTGGCCGGGCGCGCCGTAGCTGTCGTCACCGGTCTGGTCCATGACCTGTCCGCGTTCGTTGGCGGCCTGGATGCCCGGCGCGTCGAGGACACCGCGCTCGTCCAGCTTGTTGATGGCCATCGCGTCGTGGCCCGTCGAGTCGATGACGAGGTCGGCCTCGACGGCGACGGGGTCGACGCAGGTGATCTCGCGGGGGAGCGCGTGGACCGGCGTGTAGTTCATCACGATACCGGAGACGCGGTGGTCCTCGCGGACGACGATGTCCGTGAACTCGGTCATGTTCTGCATCTTCGCGCCGGCGTCGCAGGCGGCCTTGATGAGCCCCGAGCACGCCTCCGGCCCGTTGGCGACGTAGAGCCCGTCGACGTCGCCGGCCTCGTCGTACTCCACGTCGAGGTCGTCGAGGATGCCCTGCGCCGGGTCCCGCACCGTGACCTTGTTCATCAGGAAACCGCCGAGCCAGAAGCCGCCGCCGAGGTAGTTGTTCTTCTCGACGACCATGACCTTCACACCGCGCTCTGCGAGCTCCTTCGCCGCCGTGAGACCCGAGGGCCCCCCACCGACGATGATGACCTCGCTGTCCGTGAAGTCGAGGAACTCGTCGCTCCACTCCTGGCCGATTGCACGCGTTACATCTGCCTCGCCGACGTCCGCGAACGAGTCGAAGTCCTGCATACAACCTAGTGGTACTACTTAGATGTAAAAGGTGTTGCGGTCCGTGAGAACGGCGACGAGATCGATGCATCGGTTGCTCCGCGATTCCGAGACAGCCGCGGGCCACCCGGCTGGGTGAACACCATCGCTGTGGGAAGTTTCCACTATCCGCAGACTGTTGGGGTCGGATCTACGCCGATCGAAGCACGGAGAGCAGTTCGTTCCGATAGGTTCCGGGATCTTCAGCGACGCCGGGAGCGACGGCGTCCAGCCCGTCGGTCGGGTAGGTACCGCCGGCGAGCCTGAACTGGCCGTCGTCGAGCCAGACCGAGAGCCAGCCCTCGACGGCGACCTCGGCGTCGGCCGGCAGGTCCGCCTCGTCGTCGAGCGCGTCCGCCAGCGGGAACGTCGCCTCGTAGCGGGTGAGCCGGGCGCGGGAGCCGTTCTCCGTCCGCATGCGCTCGCTCCGGTGGCGCTCGACGGTCCGGAAGCCGTGCTCGCGGAGGTCGGCGGCGAACTGACGGCGGGCCGACGATGCGACGGTCGGGTACAGCGCGGCCGGACCGACGCCGGGTGTCAGCGGCGGCTGGAAGGAGAGCTGGGTGGCGAAGCAGAAGCGCCAGGGCTGGTCGAGCGCGCCGTCGGTCGCCTCACGGACCGCGGCGCGGAGGTCGGCGTCCTCGTAGAGCCGGGTCGCACCGAGCACCCGGACGCTGGCGAGGTCGAACACGACCTCGGTGGACTCGTCGGTCAGCCGCCAGCCGTCGCCGTCGGGCGCGAGAGCGGGATACGACGTCGCCGACATCTCAGGCCTCGCGGACCTCGCAGGTGCCGTCTGCGGTGTGGACCGTCCCGGCACCGTCCGCCACGACCGCCCACGAGGTGACGAGCGAGCCGTCGTCGAAGACGTGCTCGGGCACGAGCGGCATCGCGACCGGCTCGAAGCCGTGCCCACGCATGGCCTTGATGGTGCCGAAGCGACCGAGTTCGCTCCCCCAACGGTCGTACACGTGGAACGCCTTGTCGCCGCCGCGCTTGTACGACAGCGGGAACGCGTCGGCCGGCGGACAGGCGAGCGCGTCGACGTCGTCGAAGCGTGCGAGCACCTCGGTCCCGTCCTCGAGGACGACCTGCTTGCGGTCGGAGCCGGTCCGGTCCCCGTCCTCGGCCTCGGGCGGGTCGCGCTCGCGCCAGACGAGGTCACCCGCCGGGGCCAGCGCGTAGTGGCCGTTCGCGAGCGGGATACGGTCGGGACCGTCGTAGAAGGTCCGACAGCGGTCCTCGTCCTCGGCGGCGACGCAGTACGGCCTGTCGAGTACCTCGACGACGGCGGCGAGTGCGTCCACGTCCGGGACGACGAACAGGGTGTCGTGCCCGTGCGCGAGGACCGACGCGAACTGGGGGACCAGCGCGGCCGGTTCGGTCTCGCGGTCGTCGAGCGTGACGACCTCGACCGGCCGGTCCGACCCCGTCAGCCGACGGGTCGCCCCGTGTGGTTCACCCACCACGGCGTGACCCTCCGTCCGTCGATCGTAGCCCGCCCCCTCCAGAATCAGCGACCCGTGGTGGTGTTTGTCCCTGACCATGTGAGTAGTTGGCACTCTGTACGCTTGAACGTTCGGCAGGCGAGGGCGCCCGGTTCCGACGCCCCGGGTCACCCGTGACTTTTAAGCGCGCGTCGGTCGGCTATCGGGGTATGAAAGCAACCGCGATGGCACATCCCATCCAGGGACTCGTCAAGTACCACGGCATGCGCGACGACATCGAGCGACAGCCGTACCACGACTCCATCAGCGTCTGCACGGCCCCGAGCCACACGAAGACGACGGTGGAGTTCTCGATGGACTACGACGAGGACACGTACATCGTCGACGGCGAGGAACTGGAGGGCCACGCCTTCGACCGCGTCGAGCGCGTGGTCGACAAGGCGCGGGACATGTCCGACGCCGCCCACACCGTCTACCCCGTCAAGCTCGAGTCCGAGAACTCTTTCCCGTCGAACGTCGGTCTCGGCTCGTCCGCCTCCGGCTTCGCCGCCGCCGCGATGGCGCTCTCGGAGGCCGCCGAGCTCGACGCCTCGCACGCCGAGATCTCGACCATCGCGCGCGTCGGCTCCGCGTCCGCGGCCCGCGCCGTCACCGGTGGCTTCTCGCACCTGCGCGCCGGCCTGAACGACCGCGACTGCCGCTCGCACCGCATCCCGACCGACCTCACCGACGAGCTCAAGATCATCGTCGCGCTCGTCCCCTCCTACAAGGACACCGACGACGCCCACAGCGAGGCCGAGAAGAGCCACATGTTCGGCGACCGTCGGGCGTACGTCCAGGACCAGCTCGTCGAGATGCGCGACTCCCTCCACGAGGACGACATCGAGCGGATGGGGCACATCGCCGAGCAGGACTCGCTCTCGCTGGCGGCGACGACGATGACCGGCCCCGACGGCTGGGTGTACTGGCAGCCCCCGACGCTCGCCGTCTTCAACAAGGTCCGCGAACTGCGCGAGAACGGCTACGAGGGCGACGACGACGTCGACAGCGTGCCCGTCTGGTTCTCGACGGATACGGGTGCCTCCGTCTACGTGAACACCACCGCCGAGCACGCCGAGCGCGTGAAGGAGGCCGTCAGCGAGACCGGCGTCCGCACGACCATCTGGGAGGTCGGCGGCCCGGCACGCCTGCTCGACGAGGACGAGGCGCTGTTCTGAGCCCGGGACGAGTCACTTCGACTCACGCGAACCGGCCCTGCTCCACCTCGACCGGTGGCCCGAACCGTCTGAGCGAGGGCGTCACGAGCCAGTAGAGTGCCGTCAGCAGGGTTCCGGCGGCACTCGCCAGCAACACCGTCGGCGCGCCGTAGACGTTCCCGAGGAACCCACCCAAGAGGATGCCGACGGGCGAGACGAGGCTGGCCGCACTCCCGAGGACGGAGCTCACCCGCCCGAGCCGGTCCTGTGGGACGCCCGACTGGAGCGTCGCCATCACCGAGACGTTGTAGATGCCGATGGGGACCCGCGAAAGCGCGATTAGACCGACGGTGAGCAACGGGGCCGCGAGCCAGACGCCGACGGCGAACAGCACGCCGGAGCCGGCGAGGCTCACGATGGTCGTCCAACCGAGCGGGTACGACTCCGTCACCGAGGCCGCGAGCGACCCGAACACCGTCCCGATGGTGAGACCCGCCAGCAACAGGCCGTACGTGCCCGCGTCGCCGATGCCGTCCGCGAACGCCGGGAGGACGGCGAAGGCGACGCCGAACAGGAAGTTCGCGAACAGGCTCCCGACGACCATCAGCCCCAGCTCGGAGCCCGCGATGGTCGCGACGCCCTCGCGCAGGTCGTCGCGGTAGGTCGCGAGGTCGAACTCGTCGGGCTCGTCGTCCTCCTCGTCCCCGTTCGTCTCGGCCGACGGCACCGAGAGCCCGAGGAACACGAGTGCCGCCAGCCCGAAGGTCGCGGCGTCGACGACGTACACGCCGACCGCGCCGACGGCGGCGATGAGCAGGCCGCCAGCGCCACGGGCGGTCGCGTCCACCGTCTTCCGGACCGTCGTGGTCGCGGCGTTCGCCCGGACGAGCGCGTCGCTCGGGACGAGCCGCGGGACCGCCGCGTTCTGGGCGGGGTTCGCGAACAGTCCGACGAGCGAGAGCACCGGCATCGTCGCCAGCACGACGCCGACGGTGAGGTTCCCGGTCAGCCACGCGAACGGGACGACGAGGACGACGAGTCCCTGCCCGAGTTCCGAGAGCGTCAGCACGCGGTCGAGGTCCGACCGGTCGACGATGGGGCCGACGAACATCGAGAACAGTCCGGGGATGCCCGTGAGGAAGCCAGCGATGCCCGTGTAGGCGGTCGAGCCGGTGAGGTCGTAGACGAGCCACATCGCCGCGACGGTGTAGAGCCCGTCGCCGAGCACGCTGACCGCGCGCCCGGCGAGCAGGCGTCTGAAGCCGCGATGGCGCAGCACCGAGAGCCGCTCGTGGAGGTCGAACCGTTGGAGGGAGACGACGTCTGTCACGTGTCGAACCGACTGGCGGGAGTCACTTGACCGTTCTCTGAACGCGATTTATGAAGAATTTCAGAGAGCTACCACGAACTATATCACGGAATCCCCCACATCGCCAGCCATGGACGACGAGCGGGCGGCCGACGCGCTCGACGTGCTCGGCCACGAGCACCGCATCGCCATCCTGCGCGCGCTCGCCGAGGCCGACGGGCCGCTGTCGTTCTCGGCGCTGCACGCTCGCGTCGGGATGCGTGACAGCGGGAAGTTCAACTACCACCTCTCGCGGCTCTGTGAGTACTACGTCCGCGAGACGGACGAGGGCTACGAGCTCGGCCACGCGGGCGAACGAATCATCTCGGCTGCCGACCCCGGTGCGGCGGGAGCCGATGGCGGGACGGCAACCACCGACGGCGGGATGCCCG
The DNA here is from genome assembly GCF_024464185.1 of Haloarchaeobius salinus. NCBI lineage: Archaea > Methanobacteriati > Methanobacteriota > Halobacteria > Halobacteriales > Halorubellaceae > Haloarchaeobius > Haloarchaeobius salinus. Next base: position 824,544 of record NZ_JANHAU010000002.1, on the reverse strand, counting down.
GCTCCGCCGGTGTCGAGCGCTGCCCGGTCTGTGGCGACTGCGACTGCGAGAAGCTCTTCCACGTCCACCTGACGCCGCCGTGGGCCTGACTAGAGCGACGGCCGCCAGTACAGCAGCGCCACGGTGACGACGAACACCGCCGTCGAGAGCGGCAGCGACTGCTGGTAGGCCTGCGCGGCGACCGCCGAGGAGCTGCCGGCGACGCCGGTCACGATGGTCGCGATGATGGGCCAGCTGCAGGAGACACACGAGAGCAGCCCCAGCACGCCCGACACCGCCGCGCCGGCCGCGTCGATGACGGTCACGTAGACGAGGTAGGAAAGCGCGGCGTAACCGACCACCTGGTACGGGAACAGCCGGACGATGAGGAGGTCGCTCTCGTACGTCACCGCGGGGCCGAACCCCGGCGGGAGCGACGTGGAGACGTACCAGCCGTAGGACGGGTCGTACCCCGGTACCGAGACGAACGCGTAGCCGAGGTCGAGCAGGCCGCCGAAGTACGCGAGTACCAGCGCGTAGCCGACGGCGACGACGGCCGCGATTCGCCGCCGCCGCACCGGTGCCGCCGGCACCTCGGTGCGCCAGAGCGCCCACAGGCCGACGTTGATCCAGACGAACGGGAGCACCACCAGCGAGAGCGAGATGGAGCCGACCTCGGTGAGGTACAGCAGCGCCAGCAACGCCTCGAGGGTGAGCGCGATGAAGCCGGCGAACACGGTGGACGGTTCGGGGACGAGCGAGGCGACGTCGACGCGTTCGGTCGCCATCTCACAACACCATCGAGTCGACGACGACGGCAACGAGCAGCGCGCCGAGGTAGGCGTTCGAGGCGTGGAACGCGCGGAACGCGGCGTCCGTCGTGCGCTCGCGGTGGAGCCGGACGATGGTCCAGAGGAACGCCGCACCGACCGTGATGCTGACGAACGCGTACAGCAGGCCGAGGTCCGAGACGGCCGCGAGCCCGCCCGCGCCCGCGAGCGTCGCCGTGAAGTACCAGACGATGTGCTTTCGGGTGACGGCATCGCCGCGGACGAGCGGGAGCATCGGGAAGCCGCCGCGTGCGTAGTCCTCCTTGTACGCCAGCGCGAGGTTGTAGAAGTGCGCGGGCGTCCAGAGGAAGATGACCGCCGCGAGCGCGATGCCCGGCAGGCCGATGGTGCCAGTCACGGCGGCGGCACCGATGAGCGCCGGGAGCGCCCCCGCGGCACCGCCGACCACGATGTTCTGGACGGTGTTCGGCTTCAACACCAGCGTGTAGACGACGCTGTAGAACAGGATGGCGACGAGCCCGAGGGCCGCCGCGAGCAGGTTCAGCGCCGCGAACGAGACCAGCGACGCGGTCGCCAGCGCGAAGCCGAAGGCGAGCGCGTTGCGGACCGGCACCACGTCGACCGCGAGCGGGCGGTCGGAGGTGCGCTGCATCTTGCGGTCCACGTCGCGTTCGAGCACGTGGTTGAACGTCCCTGACGCACCGATGGACAGCACTCCACCGAGCATCGTCAGGCCGACGACGCGGACCGTGAGGTCGGCCCCGCTCGTCGCCGCCGCGAGGGCCATCGCCGCGCCGGCGACGAGACAGAGCAGCCACATCAGCCGCGGCTTCATCAGCCGGAAGTAGGCGTTGGCGACGAGTTTCACGCGGGCGAGGCCGTCCGCCGGCAGGTCACGCGCCGGCGCGTCGGGGCCACCGTCCGCCTCGTCCACCGGCTCGGCGTCGACCGACGGGTCGTAGTCGTCCTCGGTGGCGGTCGTCGACTCCAGCGTCCACGCGAGCGCGAACATCGCCGCGCCGAAGATGGAGACGCCGACGGTCAGGTGGACGCCGGAGAGGAGCGCGGTCGGTGTGGTGGTCGTCGCGGCGACCGCGCCGAGCCCGACCTGAACCGGGTAGAGCACGAGCGCGCCGGCGAGTGCGAGCCGGACGCGACGGCTCGCCGGGCCGAACCAGGCCGCCGCGAACGTCGCGACGACCGCGAGGCCGACCAGCAGCGCGGCGACGCGGTGGCCCCACGCGACGAGCAGGTCCGGGTCCGAGAGCCCGACCAGCCACTGCCCGTTGCAGGCGGGCCACGTCGAGCAGGCCTCGGACGCCCCGGTGATGGCGGTCGTCCCCCCGACGAGGACGAGCGCGTAGACGCCCATCGCCGTCGCTGCGAGCAGGCCGGTGAACCGGCGATGCGTGCCGACGGGGCGCGGGTACGGTCGAGACACAGGTACTAGCCAAACCTTCGGCTCGGACCACTTAGAGCCGACGCTTTCACCCGGACGTCGGGCCGGAGTCAGCACATATTTAACCCCGTCTTCCTAAGCCTCGAACCGACATGAACGCAAAGCGAATCGCCCCGCTGGCCACACTCGGGGCGGCGCTCTTGCTGCTCGCCGCCGAGCCGGCGGCGGCGCAGTCGACGACCGCCGAGGCCATCAACGGGCTCAACGAGCGGCTGCTCGTCGTCGCTATCCCGATTACCGTCCTCGTCGAGGGTATCCTCATCTACACCGTCCTCAAGTTCAAGGACAGCGACGAGGCGAAACCGACCCGGGAGAACCGCCGTCTCGAGATCACCTGGACCGTCGCGACCGCCGTCATCCTCCTGTTCGTCGGCATCGCGACGACGATGGTCATGGCCGACCAGTCCGTCATCGCCGACGGCGTCGAGGACCGCGCGGACGTCCCGGACGACGCCGAGCACATCGACGTGACTGCGGAGACCTACGCCTGGACGTTCGAGTACGACCGGCACAACGTCTCCTCCAGTACGAAGCTGGCCATCCCGGAGGGACAGGAGACCTACTTCAACATCACGACGAGGGACTGGTTGCACGCCTTCCACGTGCCACAGCTCGGTCTGAAGCACGACGCGGTGCCGGGCCAGCACCACTACCTCATGACCACGGCGACCGAGCCCGGTCTCTACCAGGGCTACTGTGCGGAGTACTGTGGCACCGGCCACTCCGCGATGATGTTCGAGGTCGAGGTCATGCCCCAGGACGAGTACGAGAGCTGGCTCGCCGACCAGTGTACCGGTGAGTGGAACGCCGAGGAGCTGACCTGCGAGGCCGGCTCCGGCGGTGACGACAACAGCACGAGCAACGCGACGGTCGCGGCCTGAGACGCACACTGAACGGCTCGGTTCTCACCTGCGGTTTCTCCGTCACGTCTCGCGGACGCGCTTGGATGGATTTTTGGTAGTCCACTCGTAACCCCCATCCATGACAGTTGCCGAAGAATCCGCGGACGACCACGGGCACCACCTGCCGGCCGTCGAGGACTGGCCGCGCGGGTTCGGCGAGGCCAGCTGGTGGCCGTTCGTCGCCGCCCTCGGTGCCGGTGGAATCTACCTCGGTGCCGCGTTGTACGTGCTCGTGACAAGGAACCTCGTGGGCTACGGCGTGTTCGCCGGGGCCGCCATCCTGAGCACGCTCCTGTTCCTGGTCGGGCTGTTCGGCTGGCTCTACCACGCGTTCATCGTCTCGTTCTGGGAGCGTGGCACGGACGAACAGAGCGCGCACAAGCTCAGGTGGGGGATGGTCGCCTTCCTCGGCTCCGAGGTCGCCACCTTCAGTGCGGGTTTCGTCTACTACTTCTTCGTCCGCGTCGGCGACGTGGGCGAGGTGCCCGAGCTGTTCGGGAGTCTCGTCATCGTCAACACCGCGCTGCTGGTCGCCTCCAGCTTCACCATCCACTTCGCGCACACGTCGCTGCTGAAGGGCAACCGCACGCGGTTCATCGGTCTGCTGGGTGCGACGCTCCTGCTCGGGCTGGTGTTCATCGCCGGCCAGGTGTACGAGTACTACGAGTTCATCGTCCACGACAACTTCGCGCTGGGCAACGAGGCGTTCAGCCAGGTGTTCGCCAGCGGCTTCTACGCCCTGACCGGCCTGCACGGCCTGCACGTCAGCCTTGGCGCGGTGCTCATCGGTATCGTCTTCGTGCGCGCCATCCGCGGCCAGTACTCCGCCGAGCGCCACGTCTCCGTGAGCACGGTCTCGATGTACTGGCACTTCGTCGACATCGTCTGGATCTTCCTCGTCGTCGTCCTGTACGTCGGCGCACCCGTGACGGCGTAACCTGCGATGGCAAGCCACCGTCCCCGACGCCTCGTGTTGGCGGCGTTCGGGACGCTCCTTCTCGCGACCGGAACGGCCCTCGCCCACGGCGGTTCGCTCCGCGGCGAGGCGGGTACTATCGCGGTGCCGTCGTGGCTCTTCCTCCTGACGGGCGGTGCCGCCGTCGGTGCCTCGTTCCTGCTCGCCGCGACGGTGACGGACCGCCGGTACATCGCGAGCATCGACGACTGGCACCGGACGCTCAGCCGGTTCCCGGTGGCGGTCTCGCGCTACCTCGCGCCGCTCGTCGGCGTCGTCGGCCTCGGCGCGGTGCTGTGGGCCGGGGTCACCCCCCCGGACGAGCCGCTTCGCGACCTCGGCGTGTTGCTCGTGTGGGTCGGCTGGTGGGCCGGCTTCACGATGACGACGTACCTCGTCGGTAACACCTGGCCGGCGCTGAACCCGTTCCGTGCGGTCGTCAGTGCCGTCCACGCACTCCTGGGCGGTTCCCCTCGCGAGTACCCGGAGCGACTCGGGAGCTGGCCGGCCGTCGTCGGCCTGCTCGCGCTCGTGTTCACGGAGGTCGTGCTCCCGCTCGCCGACGACCCCGGACTGCTCGCGACGGCCGTTGCAGGCTACGGCGTCGCGACCACCCTCGCCGGTCTCGTCTTCGGCGAGAGCTGGTTCGAGCGCGGCGACCCCGTCTCGCGGACGTTCGCCGCCTTCGGCGCGGTCGCCCCGCTCACGCGCACCGACGACGGCGTGCGCCTCCGGCTGCCCGGCATGGGCCTGACCGACACGTCCGTCGTCCGGGACCGCAGCGACGTCGTCTTCGTCGTCACGCTGCTGTGGGTGACCACCTACGACGGCCTCGTGACGACGCCGCTCTGGAGCGACCTCGCCAGGACCGTCGTCGGGTGGGGCGTCCCGCCGCTCCTGACCTACCTGCTCGCGTACCTGCTCGGCTTCGGCCTGTTCGTCGGCGCGTACCGGCTCGCGGCACGGCTCGCCCGTGGGACCGGTGAGACGTTCCTCACGTCGGACGCCCTCGGACGGCGTTTCGCCGCGCCCCTGCTCGCCATCGCGGCGGGCTACCACCTCGCGCACTACCTGAGCTACTTCCTCGTGCTGTCGCTCCCGCTCTCGCAGGTGCTCGCGAACCCGGCCGCGCCGCCGGTGAACCCCCAGCGGTTCGTCCTACCGACGTTCGTCGGCGGGCTGGAGCTCGCGTTCGTCCTGCTCGGCCACCTGCTCGCCATCTGGGTCGCGCACTCGACGGCCTACGACGTGTTCCCGAGCCGGCTGCAGGCCGTGCGGAGCCAGTACCCGTTCATCGGTGTCATGGTCGTCTACACGATGGTCAGCCTCTGGATCGTCGCGGCCCCGTCGCTCACCCCACCGTACCTATGACAGGAGACTCCACCACCACGGCCGCCGACGCGAACGCCGACAACGCCACCGCCGACCACTCCGAGACGGACGTCCCAGCGGGCGTCACGGCACACCGCTGCCCGTACTGCGACCGACCGTTCCGCCGGGCGGAGCAGTGTACGCTCCACGTCGGACTGGAGCACTACGACCGGATGACAGAGGCCGAGGAGGACGCCTTCCGCGAGGTGTACGAGAGCGAGGAGGAGGAGCTGGGCCTCTACCGACTGAAGCTCGTCGGCGGCCTCGTCGTGGTCTACTTCGGTATGCTGCTCCTGTACGCCGTCGTGACCTGATGGTCCCCGGCGGTCACATCCCCATGTCCGCCGCGGCCGCCGGGATCGGCAGGTCGTGCGGCGAGACGTCCAGTAGCTCCGCGACGTGGTCCAGCGCCATGTCGAAGCCGTAGTAGCGTTCCAGCTCGTCGCCGTCCGCCGTCGGTCGTACCTTCAGCATCGCGTAGCCCTCGACGTTCTGGGCGACCGCCGCGGTCGCGCCGTCGCGCTCGAACGAGAGCACGCGTTCCGTCTCCGTCTGCTCGTACCGGGCCGTGATGCCGTCGTTCGTCGCCGTGTCGTCGCTCATGGCCGGGCGTTGGGACTGGGGGATGTCGTAGCTGCCGGTTTCGGAAGCGAAGCGAAACGCACCAGTGGGCCCACCGCGAGCACACAGCCATGACGAAGTTCATCCAGAGCGGGCGGCGGCGCGACCTCTGCTTCATCCTCCATGAGGCCGGCGAACTCCAGGCACAGGCGCTGAAGACCCGGCTCGAACGCCACTACGACGAGCGTATCGAGCCGAAGTCCTTCTACGGGGCGCTCGACGCGCTCGAGTCGGCGGGGTTCGTCGAGACCCACACCGAGGGGCTGTACGACGTGTACTCGCTGACCGACGCCGGGCGGGCGCGGGTCGACGAGCACGTCGACTGGGTGGTCGGGCTGACCCGTCGTGAGGGGTAGGCAGGAGAAACTGTCGCGCGGGCTACTCGTCGAGCACCTGGTCGCCGATGGTGTTCCGGAGGACCTCGCTGGTGCCCTCGTAGATCTCGTTGAGCTTCGCATCGCGGTAGAACCGCTCGGCGGGGAAGTCCTTCGTGTAGCCGTAGCCGCCGTGGATCTGGATGCCCTCGTTGGCGACCTCGCGGGAGATCTCCGAGGCGTAGAGCTTCGCCTGCGCGGCCTCCTTGATGAACGTCTCGCCGCGGATCTTCCTGTCGGCGGCCCGGTGCATCAGCATCTTCGCCGCCTGGGTCTTCGTATCCATGTCCGCGATCTTGTGCTTGATGGCCTGGAACTCGGAGATGGGCTGGTCGAACTGCTCGCGCTGCTGGGCGTACTCCTTCGCCTGGTCGAGGGCGGCGCGGGCGATACCGACACCGCGAGCAGCGATGGTGATGCGGCCGCCGTTGAGCGTCTTCAGCGCGTGGACGAAGCCGTCGCCCTCCTCGCCGAGCAGGCGGTCGGCCGGAATGCGCATGTCGTCGAAGCGGAGCTCGGCCGTGGGACAGCCCTTGTCGCCGAGCTTGTCCTCGGTGCCCTCGACGTGGAAGCCGTCGTCCTCGTCGGGTCGGACGACGAACGAGGAGATACCCTTGTTGCCGGCCTCGGGGTCGGTCTTCGCGAAGACGGTGACGGTGTCGGCGACGGAGCCGTTCGAGATCCAGAGCTTGTTCCCGTCGACGACGTACTCGTCGCCGTCGCGCTCCGCTGTCGTTTCCATCGCGGGCACGTCGGAGCCGGCACCGGGCTCGGAGAGGGCGAACGCGCCGATGTCGGTGCCCTCGGCGAGCGGCGTGAGGTACTCCTGCTTCTGGGCCTCGTCGCCGAACTCGTAGAGCATGTTGCCCGCCAGGGAGATGTGGGCGGCGACGATGGTGCCGAGCCCGCCCGAGCCACGCGAGATCTCCTCGAGGCCGATGGCGTAGCTGTGGTAGTCGAGACCAGCGCCGCCGTACTCCTCGGGGAACGGCATCCCCATCAGGCCGAGGTCGGCCATCTCGCTCACGAGGTCGGCGGGGAACTCGTCCTCGTGGTCGATCTCGTCGGCGACGGGGACGACCTCCTCGTCGACGAACTGGGCGACCATGTCCCGTATCTGGGCCTGCTCCGCGCTGAGACTGAAGTCCATGGGGGAACGTTCGACCCTCGCGACTTTACTTTTGTCTTGCACCGCGAGCCGGGTCCGAAAAGTATAGACGAGTAGAGGGCTCCTTGTGGTGTATGAGCGAGACGGGCGTGCGGACATCTCCGGAGACAGCACCTGCCGACGCGGCAGGTGGGTTTTTCAGCGTGGAATACACAGGGGAACGTGAATGAACGAGGAACAGGCAGAGTATCCGGTCGACGACGACCTCGCATGGTGTTACGAGGCGGTGCAGGGCGTCTCCCGCACCTTCGCCATCACCATCGAGGAGCTAGAGGAGCCGACCGCCCGCCACATCTGTCTGGGCTACCTCCTCTGTCGCGTCGCCGACACGGTCGAGGACGCGGGACACATCCCCCCCGCCGAGAAGGCTGAACTGCTGCGTCTCTATGCGGACGTGCTCGATGCCGACGAACCGGCGACGGCCGAGGAGTTCAGGACCGCGGTCGACGAGTGGCTCCCCGAGGAGCTCGACGAGGACTGGACCGTGGTCGCCGAGTCACCGCGGGTCGTGCGGACGTACCGTCGCCTCCCGTCGGAGGCGAAGGAGGCCATCCTCCCGCCGGTGCTCGAACTCACGAACGGGATGGCCGAGTTCGTCGAGCGCCACGCCGAGTCCGGCGGGCTGCGCATCCAGACGCTCGACGAACTGGAGGAGTACTGCTGGTACGTCGCCGGCACCGTCGGCTCGCTGGTGACCGGGCTCGTCACCCGCGGGACGACCGACCGCCGGGAGTCCCGACTGCGCGAGAACGCCCGGTCGTTCGGGCTCCTGCTCCAGCTGGTCAACGTCGCGAAGGACGTCAGCGACGACTACCACGAGGAGAACAACGTCTACCTGCCCGCGGAGTGGCTCGACGCCGAGGGCGTCGACCGCGACGCCGTCTGCGACCCCGAGAACGAGGAGGCGGTGGCGACGGTCATCGAGCGCGTCGTCGACCACGCCTCGGGCTACCTCGACGACACGCAGACGTACCTCGAGGCCCTCCCCGAACGCCGAGGGAACACGCTGTCCGCGTGGGGCATCCCGTACCTGCTCGCCGTGGCGACGCTGCGCGAGCTCCGCGAGCGCCCGGCCGACGTGGTCCGCGAGGGGGGCGTGAAGGTCTCACGGATGGAGGTCGTCGCGATCATCCGCTGGTTCCGCGAGGGCGGCGACCGGCAGGCGCTCGAACGGGTGCGGCAGACCATCGAACAGAAGCCGCTGCACGAAGCGGACCTCTCCTGAGGAGTCGACTCAGGCGCCCTCTGCGGTCGCTTCGTCGGTGTCCGACGACCCCGACAGGGTTGACCTCGCCGATTCCCGCCGACCGAGCGCGTAGAGCGCGACGCCCGACACGAGCGTCCCGACCGTCCAGAGCACGAGGATGTAGGACGGACCGCCCCACGGCGAGACGAACGGGAGCGCGGCGAGCGTCGGTGCCAGCAGTGCGACGAGCGCGACCGGAAGCGCGGCGAGGGTCCGACGTTCGTGCGCCGCACCGAGTAGCAGGAACAGGAGGACGGTCGTCGTCCACGTGCCCAGGAGCCGGTTCGGGCCGGTCGCCCCGACGATGACCAGCCAGCAGGCCGCCGCGGCCGGGAACACCCACCACGCGTAGCTGTCGAGGCTGATGCGTTCACCCCAGAGCGCGAACACGGCCGCGATGCCCGCGGCGACGAGCGTCTGGGGGACCAGCGAGACGAGCGCGAGACCGACGAATATCGCCGGGTCCACGACCCACCCGTCGGTGCTCGTCCCGAGCAGGAACAGGCCGACGCCGGCCGCGAGCAGGACGGGTGCGACGACGCCGCCGACGAGCCCGATGCGGGACGCGAGGCCGTCGTCGGTCCGGTCCGGTTCGAGTCGGTCGCCGTCGCGGAACAGCCCGACGAGGACCCCGGCGAACAGTAGCGTCGGGAGCACGACGATCGCGAGGACCCGCGGCAGTGACCGCTCGACGACGGCCATCCCGACCGCGAGGTAGCTCGTGCCGGTGGCGAGCAGGCCGTCGTCGGCACCGAACGCGAGGTACGTCTCGGAACCGATGCCGGCCTGTTCGGTCCAGAGTATCGCGTCGCCGTCGGCCGTCGCGGTGTCGGGGACGAGCGTCGGGGTGGTGCCGTCGGGACCGTGGATTGCGAGCCGGTCCGCGTGTACGGTCACCCCCGCTGTCTCGTGCGACGGAAACAGCCCGTCGGCGACGAGGACACCCCCGACGCCACGGTGTGCGAAGTCGGCGGTCGTGAACGTGGCGACGAGCGTTCGGTTCTCGACGCTGGTTTCGAGGTTCGACACCTCGTCGACCACCGTGCGCCGGGTCAGTTCGCCCCGGACGCGGTCGTACCGGTCGTCGGCGTCGGTGCGGAGCGCGGCGGCGGTCGACTCGTCCAGTTCGGTACGGACGGTCCAGTCCGCGCTGCCGTCGTCCCGGACCCGGATCTCGACCTCGCTGTGCTCGACGCCGCCGTCGAGCGCATCGTCGGTACAGAGTCCACAGACGGCCTCGGGCGGCGGTGCGGCGGTGGCTGGCGCGCTGGCGGGGATGGCGACCGCCGCCAGCACGAGGAGAGCCAGGACTGCGAGCGCCTGGGAGCGGTGGAGGGCCATCGTTCGTTGCGACGACGCCAACCGAGAAGAAATTTTGGTCGGTCTACTCGTACTCGTAGAATCCCGTGCCGGTCTTCTTGCCGAGGTCGCCCGCGTCGACCTTGCGCTTGAGCAGGTAGGCGGGCTTGTAGCGGTCGCCCAGCTCCTCGTGGAGCGTCTCGCTGGCGTGGAGACAGACGTCGAGGCCGATGTGGTCGGCGAGCTCGAGCGGGCCCATCGGGACGTTGGTGCCGAGTTTCATCCCGCGGTCCATGTCGTCCTTCGTGGCGACGCCCTCGTCGTAGGCGCGGATGCCCTCGTTGATCCAGGGCATGAGGACGCGGTTGGTGACGAAGCCGGGCTTGTCGTCGGACTCCCAGGTGGTCTTGCCCAGGGCCTCGGCGATGCCGTGGGCGAGGTCGAGCGCCTCGGCGCTGGTCTTCTCGCCGTCGACGACCTCGACACCCTCCATGATGGGGACGGGGTTCATGAAGTGCAGGCCGACGACGCGCTCGGGCGACTCGGTGGCGGCGGCGATGGTCGTGATGGAGAGCGTGCTGGTGTTCGTCGCGAGCAGGCAGTCGTCGTCGACGATCTCCTCGAGGTCGGCGAAGATCTCCTGCTTGATGTCCATGTTCTCGACGGCCGCCTCGACGACGACGTCGCAGTCGGCGAGGTCGCCGAGGGCGGTCGTGCCGTCGATGCGGTCGAGCGCCGCGTCGGCGTCCTCGCGGGAGATCGTCTCCTTGCCGACGAAGCGGTCGAGACTGCTCTCGATGGACTCGAAACCGCTCTCGACGAACTGCTCCTCGATGTCGCGCATCGTCACGGCGTAGCCGTTCGTCGCGGCGACCTGTGCGATGCCGCTGCCCATCGTGCCCGCGCCGACGACGCCGATACGCTCGATGCTGTCGAGGTCGTGTACCATGTGGCGACGTTCGACAGATTGGCCCCTAAGCGTGCCGGTACGGCGGCGGCGGTTACTCGACCGTGAGGGTGTAGAGTCGCTTGCGGGCGTCGGAGAAGGAGAACCGCGAGTGGACCACGTTCTCTTCCTCGAGGCGGTTCAGCGCGTAGCGAACGGTGCGAGGCGGGAGCAGCGTCTCCTCGGCGAGCTCGCTCTGGGTCAGCGTGTCGTTGTACTCCAGCACCTTCGCGACGAGCTTCGCGCTCGGCGGCAGGTCCCGGACGTCGTCCCAGCTACCGGTGGGCGGCTCGCTCGTTCTCGGCTCGGTTGCACTCATGGTACCTCTCCCTTGTGCATACCCCGTAATAATAGTTGCTCATTAGAAATATTACCCAATTGCATACCCAGTGGGGTTCGGTCCAGATCGGCCCGCTGGCGGAGCACGGCCACGGGTCACGGCGTCCGCCGGCTCCGTGACATCCGTTCGAGCTCGTGAATCGCGGTGACGCGCGCTGAGACCGGCGGTTCCGTACGGCACCCGAAGCCTCTTAAGAATCAGTGCCTTATGAAACGCTGATGACCGACACGGTGGACGACGTCGACCTCCCGTACGAGGAGGAGGCGTCCAAACAGGAGAAGATCGGGGCGTTGCAGGAGCGGCTCGAGGTGCTGGAGGCGCAGAACGACGAGATGCGCGACAAGCTCCTCGACGCCAACGCGGAGAACAACAAGTACCAGCAGAAGCTGGAGCGGCTCACCCACGAGAACAAGAAGCTGAAGCAGTCGCCGCTGTTCGTCGCCACCATCCAGGAGCTGACCGACGAGGGCGTCATCATCAAGCAGCACGGCAACAACCAGGAGGCGCTCACCGAGGTCACCGACGAGATGCGCGAGGAAATCGAACCCGACATGCGCGTCGCCGTCAACAACTCTCTCTCTATCGTGAAGACGCTGAGCAACGAGACCGACGTCCGCGCCCGCGTGATGGAGGTCACCGAGAGCCCCGAGGTCTCCTACGGCGACATCGGCGGCCTCGAGGAGCAGATGCAGGAGGTCCGCGAGACCGTCGAGATGCCCCTCGAGAAGCCCGAGATGTTCACCGAGGTCGGTATCGACCCGCCGTCGGGTGTCCTCCTCCACGGCCCGCCGGGCACCGGGAAGACGATGCTGGCGAAGGCCGTCGCGAACGAGACCGACGCAACGTTCATCAAGATGGCCGGCTCCGAGCTCGTCCACAAGTTCATCGGCGAGGGCGCGAAGCTGGTCCGTGACCTGTTCCAGGTCGCCCGCGACCACGAGCCCGCCGTCATCTTCATCGACGAGATCGACGCCATCGCGGCCAAGCGCACCGAGTCCAAGACCTCCGGCGACGCCGAGGTCCAGCGCACGATGATGCAGCTGCTCTCCGAGATGGACGGCTTCGAGGAGCGCGGCGACATCCGCATCATCGCCGCCACGAACCGCTTCGACATGCTCGACCGCGCCATCCTCCGCCCCGGCCGGTTCGACCGCCTCATCGAGGTCCCCAAGCCCAACGTGGAAGGTCGCGAGATCATCTTCCAGATCCACACCCGCGACATGAACGTCTCCGACGACGTCGACTACGCCGCACTCGCCGAGATGGCCGACGAGGCCTCCGGTGCCGATGTGAAGGCAATCTGCACCGAGGCCGGGATGTTCGCCATCCGCGACGACCGCCGCACCATCGAGAAGCGCGACTTCGAGGAGGCCTGGGAGAAGATCCAGGCCGAGAGCAACGAGAACGAGGACGAGATCTCGAAGACGTTCGCCTGAACCGGGTCTTCCTGTTTTCCGCGACGAGCCTACAGCACCGAGAAGAGCGCAAGCGGGACGACGAACAGCAGGACGAACATCACGACGAGCAGCAGGCCGTAGCCGCCGAACGTCCCCGCGACGGTGAGCCAGGACGGGTGGTCGGAGTCGAGTGGGAGTTCCATGCACGGTCCGTGTGCGGCGTGGGTCTTAGGTACACCGGTCCACACCCATCTGTCCCCGCACCGCCGACCCGGGTACCCCGAGTTCCCGGGGTGTACGGAGTCCTCGCACGGAGACGGACGACATCGCTCAGACAGCACGGGAGAGCGGACGGTTTTTGAGGGCCCGCGCGCTACCGGAGGGTAATGACGCGCATCGTCGTGGTGGACAACCACGGGCAGTTCACACATCTGGAACACCGGGCACTGCGGGACATGGGGGTCGAGAGCGAGGTCGTCGACAACGCGACGCCGCCCTCCGAGGTCGAGGCCGACGGCGTCGTCCTCTCCGGCGGTCCCGACATGGACCGGCGTGGAGAGTCGGCGGCGTACCTGGACATGGACGTGCCGGTGCTCGGCATCTGTCTGGGCATGCAGATCATCGCGAAGGAACTCGGCGGGTCGGTCGGCGCGGGCGAGTACGGTGGCTACGCCGACGTGACCGTCGACATCCTCGACGAGGACGACCCCCTCGTCGGCTCGCTCGCCCCCGAGACCCGGGTCTGGGCGAGCCACGCCGACGAGGTCACGGCGGTCCCCCAGGGCTTCACCGTCACCGGAACGTCCGACATCTGCGGCGTCGAGTCGATGAGCGACCCCGACCGCGACCTCTACGGCGTCCAGTGGCACCCCGAGGTCAGCCACACCGAGCAGGGACAGGAAGTGTTCGAGAACTTCCTCGCGCGCTGCGAGTGAGGCCGGGTCGCCACGATGACCGCCACCCAGGGCGACCTCGCGAGCCTCTCGCGGTACATCTTCCGTGCCCCGCAGTGGTACACGAGTCTCGGGTTCGCCCTGGTGGTCGCCGGCGTCACCGGCGTCGGCGTCTTCGACGACGGCTTCTTCCTCGAGGGCTTCACCCAGGGCATCTTCTTCATCGGCGTCCCGACTGTCGTCGCGAGCATGCTGACGGGCGTCGTCGATAGGCGGCTCGGCGGGCAGCTCACCGCGAGTCGGTCGTCGCTGCTCGCGCTCCTCTGTGAGATACTCGTCGTCGTCTTCCTCGCGGTCGGCGGCGTCGTCGCGCTGGTCAGTAGCCTCGGACAGAACTTCGTCTTCGACGTGCTGTACGCCGGGCTCGCCTCCATCTTCGCGCTCCGGCTGCTCGTCGTCGCCGCGGTGTCGAGCCACTCCATCCCCCGTGCTGCGGTCCCGGCGAGCATCCAGACGGTCGCGGCCGCCGTGCTCCTGTTCGTCTACAGCGGCACGAGCCGGTACCTCGAGGTCGGTGGCCCGCTCGTCCAGGCGTACCTCTCGCGGGCCGAGCACACCGAGATACAGCTCTCGCCCATCGTCCCCGGCGACTTCGTCATCCTCGGGCTCGTCTGCCTGCTGTACGGCTCGGCGGTGTGGCTCTTCCTCGTCATCATCGACCGTCCGTGGAAGCGCAGCCTCGGCGTCTCCGTGCGGGACTTCCTCGGTGGCTTCATCGGCCACATCGCCGAGGACTCCCGGGAGCTCGAGACGTTCTTCGAGGAGCTCGGCGAGGAGGCGCTCGTCCCGGTGACCGTCCTCGGCTTCCGGCGCGAGGACGGCTCCGAGAAGGCCCGGGCCGTCCTCCCGATGGTCCACCCCGGGCCGATGGGCGAGATCGGCGGAGGCAACCTCCCCGAGCGCGTCGCCCGGGCGACCGAGGGGATGGCACTCCCGCCCCACGCCACCGCCGGGCACGACTTCAACCTCGTCACCGAACGCGAGGTCGACACCATCGTCGAGACCGCCACCACCGCGAACGACGACCTCTCTGTCGGTGGCGGCGCGACGAGGAGCGTCCGGACCACCTCGGGCGACGCGAAGCTGCTCGCGCAGGCGTTCGGGGACGACATCCTGCTCGTCAACACCCACTCACCCCGGTTCTCCGACGACATCGACTACGCGGTCGGCCTCTCGGCCATCGCGGAGGCCCGCTCCGGCGGCTTCGACGAGGCACTCCTCGTGGACGCCCACAACTGCAACAACGGCCTCCGCGGCGACGATCTCGGCCACGTCACCCCCGGGAGCGAGCGCTCGTTCGACATCATGGAGGCCGCACGCAAGGCCGCCGAGGAGCTCCGTGACGCCGAGCGTCGCCCGTTCGAGCTCGGCGTCGCGTGGGAGCCAACCGACTGGCAACCCGAGGACGGTATCGGCCCGCTGGGCGTCCGCGTCGCCTGCCTCGACGTGGCCGGCGAGGTGACGGCGTACGTGCTCGTCGACGGGAACAACATGGAGCCCGGCGTCAGGGAGCGGCTCATCGAGGGACTCCCGGACGCGGTCGACCGCGCCGAGGTGATGACGACCGACACGCACGTCGTCAACCGGGTCGAGTCGAGCAACCAGGTCGGCGAGGCGCTCGACGTCGACGAACTCGTCGAACTGGTCGCCGACCTCGCCGACCGTGCACTCGCCGACCGCGAACCCGTCGAGGCCGGGATGGCCACGGAGCGCGCTCGCGTCACGGTGTTCGGCAACGACAGAACGGAGACGCTGGCGAGCCACGCCAACGCGATGGTGTCGATGGGCGGGGCGCTCGCCGTGTTGTTGACGGTGGCCGCGATGGGCCTGAGCGTCGTCGTCTTCCTGCTCTCCTAGGCGTCCTCGAACAGCTCGTCGACGGCCTCCTGTGCCGCGCGTGCGGCCTCGTCGGCGACGGCCTCCGCGTCGGCGTCGCCCTCGGGCGCGTTCAGGTAGACGTCGACGTCGAGCACGCCGTCCTCGAACGTGACGGTGACGTCGAGGTCGCGGATGTTCGACTGCTTGTATCGGGCGCGGACGAGGCCCTCGGCGGCCTCCGCAGCGGCCTGCACGACCTCCTCGTCCGTCGGTTCGCTCATCCGATTACGCGCCGCCGGCACCGCCCATGCCGCCGCCCATGCCACCGAGCATGTCCTGGAGCTCCCCCTGGAGCGACTCGAACTGCTCCTGGACGCGCTCCTCCTGCTTCTCGAGGGTCTCGACGCGGATCTCCAGGCTGGAGACCTTGTCGTCGAGCGCCTCGCTGGCCTCGTCGTAGTCGGTGGCGACGAACAGCTCGCCGACCTCGCGGTACATCTGTGTGTCCTCGTCGATGTCGTCGAGCTCGTCGAGCGCCGTCTGTGCCTCGGTGAGCTGGGACTCGGCCTCCTGCTTCTGGACGGCGACCTGCTGTGCCGTCTCCTGCAGGTCCTGCAGCTCCTCGATCTTCTCCTGTGCTTCCGGCGGCAGATTTCCTTGCATACTCTGCCGGATGGTTTCCGCCCTGAAAAACCCCCGCTTTCCCGGGCGCGAGACACACCCACGCTCGACCGGGGGAGAACCGCACGCGGGCAGCGGATCAGGAGCCAGTTGCAAGCCCGCGCGTGCGCTCGGCCACACCCACGAGTCGCACCCACGTGTTGACCCCGGCGCGCAGCGCGACCCGGTCGTCGGCCGCGACCGTCACGACGACGGTCGACCCGTCGAGACGGAGGCTGGTGGCGGAGCGGTCGCTCGCGATCTCGCCGACCTCCGGACGGACGCTCTCGGCGACCAGCGTCGCCGTCGCGTCGTCGTCGTACTCGAACTCCAGAACGGTCTCGTTCGCGGGCATCGCCCGTCTACCGCACGTCGACTTCCTTGATGTCCGTGCTGCGCTCCTTCAGCAGGACGCGGTGCCCGCAGTAGGGACAGCGGACGCCGCCGTACTCGTCGAGCGTCACGTCACGCTTGCAGCGCGAGCACTTGTAGCTCATTCGTCGTCGTCGCTGTCTTCGGCGAGTGCGGCGCGGATGGAGCGCCGGACGGTCTTGCCTGCGGGCGTCTGGGCGCGGTAGGTGCCGCCGGTGAACTTCTCGCCGGTCTCCTCGTTGACCCAGATGCCGGTGCCGACGCGCTTGACGTCGTCGCCGTCGACCTTGGAGTTCCGCATCTCGTCCTCGATCTCCGCGACGCGGCGTCGCGAGACACGACCGTAGCGAGCGCCGAATCGGCCGGCGCTACCGGTCTTTCCCTTTTTCTTGGCCATGATACCAGTTCGTACCGTCAGCGCGCAAATAAACCTGTTGAGTTGGAGCGCACGTCTCAGCCCAGATCGGCTGTCGTGAGCGCCTCGTTCAGGTCCTCGCGGACGCGTTCGCCCATCTCCCGGTCGCCCGCCGTCGTGACGACGCGGTTCTCCTGCACGCTGGAGCCGTCGCGGATGAGCATCCGCACGTTGCCGTTGCCGTCCGCGCGGGTCACCTTCGCCCCGACGCTCGCCTGCGAGCTCGACCCGCCGGCCTCGATGGGGCCCGGAATGACCTTCTTCACGTGCGGGTGCTCGGCGACCGTCCGGATGGCGGTCTGTCCGGTCCGACCGCCGATGAGCGTCGAGTGCGCGCCGCCGATCTTCTCCCGGGGCGCGAGGTCGACCACGTCCAGCCCGGACTCGCCGAGTCCACCGATGGCCGCCGCGACTGGGTCCTCGTCGTCCACACGGTAGAACTCGTGGTGGAGCTGGGCACGGGTCTCCCGGACGACGGACCGGTCGCCCGCCGCGTACACCGTCTCCGGGCGCTTCCGGCGTATCTCGTCCGCCACGCGTCCCGCGAAGTTGCGGAACTCGACGACGCCGGTCTCCTGGCCGTCGTCCGGCACCGTCGTCACCGTCGTCTCGCCGACGACCTCCTCGCCGTCCAGAACGGTCACGGTCGCTCGCTCGCGGGCGCAGTCGAGGACGACGGCGTCGCAGTTGGCGGTGTGGCAGGTGAGACAGTAGTCTCCCGGCCGCTCGAGTGACGTCTCACACCGCCTGCAGTCCATAACCGGACGTAGCCGTCGCCCGGCCTAAAGCCGTGCGGTTCGGGGAGCCAGCGGTCCCGTTCACCGGCAAGCATTCAAATACGAAGGCGGGGCCACGACCGGCGTGCCCTGACCAGCGGCCGTGGACCGCGTAGCGGGTGTGCGACGCGACGGTCCACCGGTAGCGAGCGTCGCCTGTCAGCCAAGTTCGACGGGGTCCACCTTCAGGTACTCGCGCAGCAGGACGGTCGCGTAGGAGCCCTTCGGGAGCGAGAACGAGAACGTCAGGGGCTCTTGCACGACGTCGAGGGCCGTGCCGACGAGCACCGCACGTCTGGTCCCCGTGCTGTGGAACTCGCCCGGCAGGTCGAAATCGGACGGGGAGAGCGACAGCTCCGAGAGCACGTCGCGCTCGATCTCGCCCTGCTCGCCGTCGGCGAGCTCCGTCTCCGTCCCGACCAGCGGCGCGGTCACGAACGCGCGGCCGCGCTCGCAGTGGCGCGAGACGGTGTCGACGCGACGCTCGGTCACGCGCTGCTCGCGGTCCACGTCCGGCAACGGGAACGCCTCGGGCGCGTCGGCGTCGGCGAAGCAGACCACGTCGCCGGCCACCGGCTTCGTGAACGGGACCCCCCGCTCCAGCCGCCGGCTCAGCATCAGGTTGAACGCGTAGGACTGCGCCGCGTGGACGAACAGTCGCTGGAGGTTCTCCGGGAGCGTCTCGATAGCCTCGCGGAAGTCCGCGGGTTCCTCGCCGCCGTTCTCGACGAGCGTGTGGAGCATCGAGCGCTCGAAGCGGAGCCCGCCGGGGAACGCCTCGAGTGCATCCGCCCAGGCCGCGCCGTCGTCCACGAGCTCGCGCGCCTCACGGGTCTCCTCGCGCTCGTCCGGATGCGGGTTGCCGACGTAGGTCCGCACCGCAGCCTCCCAGTCGCCCCGGACGATGTCGAGGCCGACCTCGTGGGTGACCGGCCGGATGCTCCCGAAGCGCTGCTGGCCGAAGAAGTTGGGAACAGCTACCTGTCCGTCGCCGAACTCGCGCAGCTCCGTTGTCACGCGGTCCGCAGCCGTCGAGTCGTCCGGGTCGGAGACGACGATCTCGAACTCGTTACCGAGCAGGTCGCCGAACTGGAGGGCACGGCCGGCGCGGCCGACGATTTCGAGGGCAGCCCGCGAGAGCGACGGCAGGTCGTCGGGGTCGACGTCCTGCAGGGTGAACAACTGCGTCGACACCGCACGCTTGTCCTTCGTGCCGGCCCACGAGACCCGGCCGCGGCTCATCCCGAGCTCGTTCGAGAGCCGGCGGACGAAGTCGTTGGTGTCCCAGCCGCGGAGCGTCGCGCGAACCACCAGGTACGGGTAGTCGCCAGTGGGTGCGTCGACGGGGTTCGTCTCGAACCGCTCGCGCTCGACCACGTGGAAGTGCTCGTCCTCGGCGCGGAGCCGGCCGCCGACGCCGTCGTCGTCGCTCACGTAGTGCTCGATGCCGACGGCCCGTTCGCGTGGATGTGCCTCGCGCATCGCTCAGAACAGCGAGAGGTGTCCGGTCACGCGGTCGACCGCTTCGTCCTCGCCGGGGCCGACGGCGAGCGCGGTCACGGTACCGGGGTCGAGCTGGGTGTGTCCTGCGTCCCTGACGATGGCGTGGGGGAGCCGCTCGGACTCGGCCCTGTCGGCGAGTTCGAACAGTTCCGACTCGCCGCTGCCCTTCAGGACGACCTTCTTCTGGCCGGAGCCCTTCCACGCCTTCCTCGTCCGGGCGTCGGTGTCCTCGTACGCGCTGAGCGACGCGTGGGCGACCTGTGCGGCCAGCTTCCCCTGGCCCATGCCGATGTCGGTCCGCGCGACGATGGCCTGCTTCATGTCCGGGTCGATGGGTGGCGCGAGTAAAACGGTGGCTATCCGTCGGCCGCGAGCAGGTCGTGCTCCGCGATGTACGACCGGCTCACCGCCTCGGAGTAGCTCAGGAGCGTCAGCAGCCGGTCGCGCGTGCCGGCGTCCTCGGTCCCGCCGGCGACGACGTACACACCGTGGCGGACGGCCACGTCCATCCCGTAGAACCGGCCCTGGTCTCGGATGCGGCTCGCCAGCGCCGTGGCGTCGGCGTCGGTCTCCATCCGGAGCGCGGCGACCTCGAAGGTGGTGCCGTCGTCGGCCTCGTAGGTGGCGAGCTGGCCGGCGTTCGCGCCGACCGAGCCCCCGGTGGTTCGGATGCCGGTTATCTCCAGCCCGCCCTCCGGGCTCGGGAGGACGGCCCGTGGCGGGGCGTCGTCGTCGGGGCGGCGGGCGATTACGCTGGCCGTGTCCGAGCCGGAGCCGCCCGAGAGCTCGGAACAGCCGGCGACTCCCGTCGCGGTTGCGAGACCGGCCAGCCGCAGCACCCGTCGTCGTCGCATTCGAGCGGGTATCCCGTCCGGCCGGGCTTAACCGTTCGTCCGGTTTCGAGTCCCGAGTCACGCCCCGATTTCACCGTATCGAAGGGGTTTTGGTCGCAGGTGGGGTTCGACCGGGTATGAGCGCAGCCTGGGAGGACTGGAACCACATCCTCAAGCTCGACCCCGACAAGGACCTGGTCGAGGGCGAGACGTTCGAGGACGTGTGTGCGACGGGTACGGACGCCATCGAGATAGGCGGGACGCTGGGGATGACCGAGGAGAACATGCGCGAGATGATCCAGGCGTGTGCGGACTACGACGTCCCCATCTACCAGGAGCCGTCGAACCCGAGCGTCGTCGTCGACAGCGACGCGCTCGACGGCTATCTCGTTCCGACGGTGTTCAACGCCGGGGACATCTTCTGGGTCACCGGCGCGCACAAGGAGTGGGTCCGCATCGAGGGCGGCCTCGACTGGGACCGCACGACGACGGAGGCGTACATCGTGCTGAATCCGGAGGCGAGCGTCGCGGAGTACACCGAAGCGAACTGCGACCTCTCCACCGACGACGTCGCGGCCTACGCCGAGGTCGCGGAGAAGATGTTCGGTCAGGAGATCGTCTACGTCGAGTACTCGGGGATGCTCGGGGACCCCGAGACGGTGCAGGCGGCCGCGGACGCACTCGACGAAGCGACGCTGTTCTACGGCGGCGGCATCCACGACTACGAGTCGGCGAACCTGATGGCCGAACACGCCGACGTGGTCGTCGTCGGGGACCTCGTCCACGACGAGGGCGTCGACGCGGTCGCGCGGACCGTCGAGGGCGCGAACGACGCCTGACCGGCAGTAGCCGTTACCGTTGTTTCGGTTTCTCCCTCCCTGTTTAACAGTCGTAAACACCCCTCGGTGGAGTTAAGACGCTCGTGGCCACACGTTCCAGCATGACAGTCGATGGCATCAACCGGGTCGCGGTGCTCGGTGCCGGGAACATGGGGCACGGCATCGCCGAGGTCGCCGCACTCGCAGGCTACCGGGTGACGATGCGCGACGTGGAGCAAAAGCTGGTCGAGGAGGGCTACGAGGACGTCGAGTGGAGCCTGCAGAAGCTCGGCGAGAAGGACCGCATCGACGAGTCGCCCGAGGCGGTGCTCTCGCGGCTCGATACGACGGTCGACCTCGCCGAAGCCGTTTCGGACGCGGACCTCGTCGTCGAGGCCGCACCGGAGCAGATGGACCTCAAGCGCGAGATATTCGCCGAGGTCGAGGCGCACACGAGTGGGGGGACCATCCTCGCGTCGAACACCTCCAGTCTGAGCATCACGGGCATCGCAGAGGCCGTCGACGACCCGAGCCGCGTCGTCGGACTCCACTTCTTCAACCCGCCGGTGAAGATGGAACTCGTCGAGGTCGTCCACGGCGAGGAGACCGCCGAATCGGTCGCCGAGAAGGGTGCCGCGTTCGTCGAGTCGCTGGGGAAGACCCCCATCCACGTTCGGAAGGACGTCCAGGGCTTCGTCGTCAACAGCATCCTCGGCCCGTTCGGCGGCGAGCCCGCATGGATGGTCTCCGAGGGCGAGGCCACCATCCGGGAGGCCGACGCCGCGATGGTCCACGAGCGGGGTTACCCGATGGGACCGTTCGAGCTCGCCGACCTGACCGGCATCGACGTGGGCTACCACGTCCGGACCGAGGGCGGGATTCCGGTCCCACCCATCGCGGAGGAGAAGGTCGAGGCAGGCGACCTCGGGCGCAAGACCGGTACGGGCTACTACGACTACGAGGACGGCGGCGGCGCGGACTACGAGCCGGAGGATGCGGGCGACTTCGACACGCTGCGCGTCGAGGCACGGATGGTCAACGAGGCCGCGAGGCTCGTCGGCGACGACGTGGCGACGCCCGAGGCCGTGGACACCGGGACACGACTGGGGGCCGGCTTCGCGATGGGGCCGTGCCGCCGCGGCGACGAGCTCGGACTGGACACCGTGCTGGCGAAGCTCCGCGAACTGCACGACGCGACCGGGGCGGACCGGTACGAGCCAGCGAAGTACCTCGTCGAACTCGTCGAGGCCGGCCACACCGGCGAAGGGGCGGGACGGGGATTCTACGAGTACGACACCGGCGACGGGCCGGGACCGTATCGGCTGCTGAACTACGAGGTCGACGACGACGGCCTGCTCGCGGTCGAGCTCGACCGCCCGGAGCGAATGAACGCGCTCTCGGCGGACCTGCTCTCCGAGATCGCCGACCTGTTCCAGTCGGTAGACACGGACGAGATTCGGTGCGCGACCATCGAGGGTGCGGGCGACAGGGCGTTCAGTGCCGGCGCGGACATCGGCGGCTTCGCCGACGTGGAGCCGACCGACGTGATGGACGTGACGCCCGCGTTCGAGGCGGTCAACGACTTCCCGCGGCCCGTACTCGCGAAGATCGACGGCTACTGTCTCGGCGCTGGACTGGAGCTCGCGCTGGCCTGCGACCTCCGCATCGCGACGGAAGGCTCGGAGTTCGGCTGTCCGGAGATCCGGCTCGGGCTCATCCCCGGAGGTGGCGGGACACAGCGCCTCCTCCGTATCCTCGGCGAGACCCGCGCGAAGGAACTCGTGTTCCGGGGCAACCGAATCGAGGCCGCGCGGGCCGAGGACTGGGGGCTCATCAACCGCGCCGTCCCTGCCGACGAGTTCGACGCGACGGTCGAGGAGTTCTGCGACGACCTGCTGTCGGGGCCGCCACTCGGGCTGAAGGTCGCCAAGAAGGTCCTGAACGAGGGCGACGACGCGAGCCTGGCCGCCGCGCTGGCGATGGAGAGCCAGGGCTTCGGGCTGCTGATGAGCACCGACGACGTGGTCGAGGGCACCACGGCGTTCGCCCAGGACCGCGAGCCGGAGTTCGAGGGTCGATGAGCCGCCCCGATTTCGCCCACGAGGACATCGCGACGGCCTACCAGCAGTACATCGACAGTCACGGATTCCTCTCGTGGCTCGGGCTCTCTGTCGAGACGGTCGAGGACGGTCGGGTCGTCTTCGCCGTCCCCTACGACGGGAAGCTGACGAACCCCGCCTCCGACGGTGTCGTCCACGGCGGTGTCGCTGCCTCGCTGGTCGACACCGCGAGCGGCTTCGCGCTCCGGACGACGTTCGACGACCCCGCCACTGCGCGGCTGACGACGACCGACCTCGACGTGTCGTACCTCCGACCCGCCACGGGCGATCTGCGGGTCGAGGCCGAGGTCATCCGGGCGGGCTCGTCGATGGGTGTCACGGACGCACTGGTCACGACCGAGCACGAGGACGGCGAGACGGTCGACGTGGCCGTCGGCCGCACGAGCTACCGGCTCATGGGGGACGCATGAGCTTCGCGGACACCGAGGTCGGGGACGGCCGACGGACCGCCGGCCGGACCATCACCGACGCGGACCTCGTGAACTTCGCCGGCGTCAGCGGCGACTTCAACCACCTGCACACCGACGCCGAACGGATGCAGGAGTCGGAGTACGGCGAGCGCATCGCCCACGGCGCGCTCGTGTTCTCGATCGCGACAGGCCTGCTCTGGCAGGAACGCGCTGGCGGTGAGGGGGGCTCCGACGTGGTTGCGTTCTACGGCGTCGACAGCCTGCGCTTTCGCGGTCCGACGTTCGTCGGCGACACGATACACGTCGAGACCGAGGTCGTCGAACTTGAGGAACGCTCCGACCATCCCGAGGCCGCCGGCGTGGTTCGTGAGGGGGCCGAAGTGGTGAAGCAGGACGGGACGGTCGTGCTCTCCTGCGAACTGCTCGCGCTCGTTCGGTGATTGGCTGGCGCGCGGGACGGTCAATAGTGTAACCGAGATACCGTCCGATTCAGTGCTCCTCGTCCAGCGCCTCGAAGATCTCGGGGTCGGTGCCGAACTTCAGGACGTTGTGAATCACGGAGTTCCGGAGGTTCGAGACGACCTTCCCGTGGTTCTTGTAGAACTCGTGTATCCAGCGGGACTCGGCCTCCCTGGTCGCGAACATCATGACCGACTTCCACTGGTACTCCCCGTCGGAGAGGAAGTAGAAGAGGGTGTTCTCGCTGTCGCGGATGTACTCCATGGCGTCGCGCCACTCGTCCGCGAAGTGCTCGGGGTCGAACTTGAACTCGAACAGCCCGAAGATGAAGTACTCCTCGTTGGGGATGACGGCCTCGCGGAAGACCCCCTCCTCGCGCATCTTCCGGATGGTCTCGCTGACGGTGACGTGGGAGACGTCGATGTCGTACTCGGTTTCGAGGATGTCGGTCAGCTCGCGCGATGAGCGCTGGGGGTTCGCGGCCAGCTCGCGGAGGATGACCACGTCGCGCTCCTTGAACGTCCAGTCCGGTGCGTCGTCGTCTGTCATGTCGAGTGCCTCCGGGTCGAGTGGTGTATCAGCTTCGGTTCGGGCAGCTCTCGCGACCGAGCCGGAGGGTTCAGGAGCCCTCGAACTCCGGCTCGCGGCTCTCGACGAAGGCGGTGACGCCCTCGGCGTGGTCGTCGGAGTCGAAGCAGAGGCCCTGGGCGGTCGCCTCGGCGACCATTGCCTCGTCGACGGTCCGGCGCAGGCCCTCGTCGATGAGCCGCTTCGAGTGTCTGAGCGCGACCGTGGGGCCGCTGGCGATGCGGTCTACGAACTCCGCCGCTTCCGCCCCGAACTCGTCGGCGTCGTAGACGTGGTTCACGAGGCCGAGTTCGTGGGCGCGCTCGGCTCCGAGCACCTCGCCGGTGAACACCAGCTCCTTGGCGACGTTGGTGCCGACGACGCGCGGGAGCAGGTACGAGGTGCCGGCGTCGACCGCCAGCCCGACCTCGCGGAAGACGAAGCCGATGGCAGCGTCCTCGCTGGCGAGCTGCACGTCGCAGGCGATGGCGAGGTTCGCGCCGGCTCCGACGGCGGGCCCCTCGACCTTCGCGACGGTGGGCAGCGGGAACGAGACGACGCGGGCCATCGTCTCGCTCGTGGTCTTCTCCAGTGTGCGCACGCTCTCGTCGAGCGGGACCGCGCCGGTCGCGGTCTGGGACATCAGCTCCACGTCGCCGCCCGCGGAGAACGCGTCGCCCGCACCCTCGATGACGACACAGCGGGCGTCGCTCCCCTCGACCTCGTCCAGCGCGTCGCGCAGGCCGGCGGACATGTCGAGCGAGAACGCGTTCCGGCGGTCGGGCTCGTTCAGCGTGATGGTGGCCACGCCGTCCTCGATGTCGACGAGGACGGCGTCGCTCATTCGTCGGCCTCCCGCAGCTCGAACTTCTGGACCTTGCCCGTCGTGGTCCGCGGGAGCTCGTCGACGAACGCGACCTCGCGCGGGTGCTTGTACTCGGCGAGGCGTTCGAGGCAGTACTCGCGGACCTCGTCGGCGGTGAGGGCCGAGTCGGGGGTCTTCACGACGAACGCCTTCACCGTCTCGCCCCGACGCTCGTCGGGGATGCCGACGACGGCCGCCTCGGCGATGTCGGGGTGCTCGAACAGCAGCTCCTCGACCTCGCGCGGGTAGATGTTGTACCCGCCGCTGACGATCATGTGCTTCTCGCGGTCGACGACGTAGTAGAAGCCGTCCGCGTCGTGGTAGCCGATGTCGCCCGTGTGGAACCAGCGCTTGCCGTCGGCCTCGGTGAAGGCGTCCTCGTTGGCGTCGGGCAGGCCGTAGTAGCCCTGCATGACGTTCGCGCCGCTGATGACGAGCTCGCCGGTGATCTCGTCGAGGTCGACCTCGTCCTCGTCGACCGGTCCCTCGTCGACCGGGGCGACCTCCTCGAAGTTCTCGTCGACGACGCGGCAGTCGACGCCGGGCAGGGTCTTGCCGATGCTGCCGACGCGCCGGCCCTTCTCCGGGCTGTTGAAGTGCGTGACCGGGCTGGTCTCGGTGAGCCCGTAGCCCTCGTAGATCTTCGCGGGGTAGAGCTCCTCGAACCGGCGGAGCACCTCCGCGGGGATACCCGAGCCGCCGACGCCACAGAGCCGCACCGACGAGAAGTCGAACTCCTCGGCGTTGGGCTGGTTGATGACGTCGTTGTACATCGCCGGCACGCCGTGCATGATGGTGAGCTCCTCCGCGGCGAGCAGCTCCATCGCCTGCTGGGCGTCCCACGACGGCAGCGGGTAGTACGCTCCGCCGCTGAACAGCGTCGCGTTCATCACGACCGTCATCCCGTAGATGTGGAACAGCGGGAGCACCCCGAGTGCCTTGTCGGTGGTCTGGATGCCGTCCGGGATGAGCGACGCCGCCATCTCCGCGTTCGACCGGAGGTTCTCGTGGGTGAGCAGCACCCCCTTCGGCTGGCCGGTGGTACCGGAGGTGTACGGCTGCACGGCCACGTCGTCGTCGTCGCGGTCGACGATGTCCGGTGCGCCGGCCGCGAGGAACGCGCGGAACGCGGTCGCGTCCTCGTGCCCGCCGATGGCGACGACCTCCTCGACCTCGGTGTCGTCCTGCACCTCGCTGACGAACGGGACGAGGTCGCCGATTGTCACCACCACCTTCGCGCCGCTGTCCCCGAGGAGGTGGCTGATCTCCCGGGTCTTGTACTGCGGGTTGATGGGGACGACGATGCCGCCGGCCCGGAGCGTCCCGTGAAACGCGACCACGAACTGTGGCAGGTTCGGGAGGTATATCCCGACGCGGTCGCCGGGCTCGATGCCCGCCTCCTGGAGCCCGGCGGCGAACTGGCCCACCTGTCCCCAGAACTCCTCGTAGCTGATGTCCTGCCCGTCGTAGTGCAGCGCCGTCGTGTCCGGATGCACCGACGCGGTGTCGGCGACCCCTGTGACAAGATTTGCCATGGCTCGTCTTGCCCAAGGGGGTATTCCCTCTAAAAGGTTGGCGTGTCGAACACGACTGTTAGCACTGTCCCGTCGGTGTATTAACGATGGTAACGGTAGCGCCGTCGCCGTGACGACTGTCACTGGAACAACGTTTTTCCCGCCGGGAATCGACACGGACTCGCATGGCCGAGACGGTTCGGGGGACGATTCGAGGCATGGGATCGAGAGCGAATCCGGCGTTCGCGATGGGCGCGGTCCTACTGCCGGTGCTCGCGCTCGTGCTGGCGGCGACCGTCGGCACGCGCGAGCACCACACGTACGTCCACGTGATGGCCGGCGTGCTGTGGACTGGAATCGACCTGTTCATGGCGATGGTGCT
Organism: Haloarchaeobius salinus; assembly: GCF_024464185.1. Classification (NCBI taxonomy): domain Archaea; kingdom Methanobacteriati; phylum Methanobacteriota; class Halobacteria; order Halobacteriales; family Halorubellaceae; genus Haloarchaeobius; species Haloarchaeobius salinus. The sequence goes on along the minus strand of NZ_JANHAU010000002.1, from coordinate 797,231 downwards.
CGGGCCGGTGCTCGGCGGGCTCGCCGTCGACGCACGCTCTGCGGTGTTCGAGCGGTTCACGCCGAAGATGACGTTCCTGATGCCGTCGCTCGCGCTCGTCACCATCGCCGGCGGCATCACGCTCGCGCTACGGGTACAGGTGTTCCCGAACGCCCAGCCGTGGCTGGCCCTGTTCACCGCGTTCACGCTCCTGCCCGCGCTCCTGAGCATCGGCTGGCAGTTCGACGCCTTCCGGGACCGGCGCTGGCTCGTGGCCTTCGGCGTCGCGCTGGCCGTGAGCGTCGGATACCTCGCGACGACGCTGCCCGCCTTCGAGATGACGAGCAACGTCATCGCTGTCGCGCTCGTCATCGTCGCGGTGCTCAGCGTGATGGGCTTCGGCATCCTGCTCCCCGGCGAGGTGAAGATGTACCGCGAGATGAGATCGGAGAGCCCGGACACCGAGGTCATCAGCCGCATCGGGATGCGCAACGCACGACTCAGCGGCATCCAGGGCGTGTTCCAGCTCGCGGTCATCGCCAGCATGGTCTACCTGCGATACGGCGGCTTCTGAGTCCGCCACCGTCGACCGAAAAGACGGTGTTTAAGGCTACCCCTCCGGAAACCGCTGGTATGGAGAACCGAACGTACACCGCGGACGCCGAGCCGGGCGACCACGTGACAGTGGCCGGCTGGGTCCACGAGATCCGCAACCTCGGCGGCATCGCCTTCCTCATCCTCCGGGACAAGACGGGGAAGATCCAGATCAAGTTCGAGAAAGAGGAGATGGACGACGACCTCGTCGAGGCCGGGCTCGACGCCTCCCGCGAGAGCGTCGTCAGCGTCACCGGCACCGTCGACGAGGAGCCCCGCGCCCCCACGGGCGTCGAGGTCACCCCCGACGGCTTCGAGGTCATCGCGCCGGCCGACCCCGAGCTCCCGCTCGACCCGTCCGGCAAGGTCGACGCCGAGCTCCCGACCCGGCTGGACAACCGCACGCTCGACCTCCGCAAGCCCGACGTGAAGGCCGTCTTCGAGATCCGCGCCGAGGTCCTGCGCGCGGTCCGCGAGCAGTTCCGCGACGAGGGCTGCACGGAGATCAACACGCCGAAGATCGTCGCCACGGGGACCGAGGGCGGCACCGAGCTGTTCCCCATCTCCTACTTCGGCGAGGAGGCGTTCATGAACCAGAGCCCGCAGCTGTTCAAGCAGCTCATGGCCGGCTCCGGCCTGGAGAAGGTGTTCGAGATCGGCCCCATCTTCCGCGCCGAAGAGCACAACACGCCGCGGCACCTGAACGAGGCGACCTCCATCGACTTCGAGGGCGCGTTCCACGACCACACCGAGGCGATGGACGTCGTCGAGGGTATCGTCAAGGCCGCCTACGAGGCCGTCGCGGAGAACTGCCAGGAGGAGCTCGCACTGCTCGGCCTCGAAGAGGAGTTCGAGGCCCCCAACGGCGAGTTCCCGCGGCTCACCTACGAGGAGGCGCTCGACCGCATCAACGCGACCGGCGAGCTCGACGAGATGCTCGTCTACGGCGACGACCTCTCGACGGAGGCAGAGCGCGTCCTCGGCGAGGAGGTCGGCGAGCACTACTTCATCGTCGACTGGCCCAGCGAGATCAAGCCGTTCTACATCAAGGACTACGACGACGACGCTGAGACATCGACCGGCTTCGACCTCATGCACCCGCGCATGGAGCTCGTCTCGGGCGGCCAGCGCGAGCACCGCTACGAGCAGCTCGTCGCCGGCTTCGAGCAGCAGGGCCTCGACCCCGACGAGTTCGAGTACTACACGAAGATGTTCAAGTACGGCATGCCCCCGCACGCCGGCTGGGGCCTCGGCGGCGAGCGCCTCGTCATGACGATGCTCGGGCTGGACAACATCCGGGAGGCCGTGCTGTTCCCACGCGACCGCCAGCGTCTGTCGCCGTAGGCGACGACGCTGCGAGGAGCGTGGGAAGCACGAGCGGAGTGGAACGGAGCGAGTGAATTCCCGCGTGATTGCCAGCGGCTGAGCCCCTAGGCGAAGCCGCTTCCGGCGAGCACCGAGACGAGTACACCGATTTCTCGCGGACCCACCGGAACGACCGGCAGTCCCGTTTCGGGCGTCCGACACACCCGAGCCGACCGCCCGTCAATGAAAACGGATTAAGGCACCCGTCACCCACACAGTGGCATGACCGAGGAGGCACGGGCGTTCGTTCCGGGACACATCACGGGCTTCTTCAGCGCGCACCCGGACGAGTCCGACCCGACGAAGGCCGGCTCCACGGGTGCCGGGCTGACCCTGACCGACGGCGTCGAGGTGACGGTCCAGCGGGGCAACGGGCCGTCCCTGATGCTCAACGGCGACGCGGTCGAGGTCGAGGCGGTCGACCGGGTGCTCGACACGCTCTCGGCACCGGCCGTCGTCGCGGCCGAGACGGACCTGCCGCTGGGGGCGGGTTTCGGGGTCTCGGGGGCGCTGGCGCTCGGGACCGCGCTGGCGACGAACCGCGTCTACCGCCGGAAGCTCTCGGAGAACGAACTGGTCACCATCGCCCACGGCGCGGAGGTGCAGGCCGGTTCCGGGCTCGGCGACGTCGTCGCACAGGCCCGCGGCGGCGTCCCCATCCGGCTGGAGCCGGGTGGGCCACAGGACAACCACCTCGACGGCATCCCGTCGCGGGCACGGGTCGAGTACGTCTCGCTGGGGGAGCTATCGACGGAGGACGTCCTCTCCGGCGACACCGAACTGCTCTCCGAGGCGGGCCGCCGCGCGCTCTCCCGAGTCGTCGAGGAGCCGACGCTCGCGAGCTTCGTCCACGCGTCGCGTCGGTTCGCCAGGGAGGCGGAGCTCCTGACTCCCGACGTGGTCGGGGTCATCGAGGACGTGCTCGCCGCCGACGGCCAGGCGTCGATGGCGATGCTGGGCGAGACGGTGTTCGCGCTCGGAACTGGCCTCTCGGATGCGGGCTACGACCCGTCCGTGTGCGCGACCCACCCCGCCGGCGCGATGCTGAAGTGAGCCGACCCGGTCGACCGCGACCGACGCGCTTTCGTGTACTGCGCCCGGAGTGCGACCGATGACCGACCAGCGCACGCCCGGCCCCATCGTCGTCGCCATCTTCGCGACGGCGCTGCTCGCGTTCGCGCTCGGGGCGTTCGGGCTCCTCAACGCGCCGACGCTGATCCAGTCCGTGCCGCTATTCATCGTCGCGCTACTGCTGCTCGGCCTCGCCAGGGTCACCGCACACGGCCGCCCCGCGGGTCGGGTCGCGCTGTTGCTCGTGCTCGTCCCCATCGTCGGCCTCTCGACGTTCGGGGCCGCCGTCACCGGCGACCCGACGTTCCTCGTCGGCACCGGGCTCGGCGGCGTGGCGTTCGTCTCGCTGGCCCGGTCGGGCGGACAGTTCGAATCGTGAGCGTTTTTCACCGTCCGGCGCGGAGTGGCGGCCATGAGCGAACACGTCGACGTGCCCGAGGACCACCCCCGGTACGAGTCGCTGCTGACCCGACACCGCATCGAGGCGGGCGTCGACAAGGGGATCACCAGCCGTCAGGGCCTCATCGCGCAGGGCCGTGGCGAGGCGTTCGACTACCTGCTCGGTGAGCGCACGACGGAGTCGGCCGACGAGGCCGAGCGCGTCGCCGCCGCCCACCTCCTGCTCGCCGAGCACGCGGTGCTCTCGGTCAACGGCAACGTCGCCGCGCTCGCGCCCGCGGAGACCGTCGAACTCGCCGAGGCGACCGGCGCGGACATCGAGGTGAACCTGTTCAACCGCACCGAAGCGCGCATGGAAGCCATCGCCGACCACCTGCGCGAGCACGGCGCACGCGAGGTCAAGGGCCTGACCGCCGACGCGCGCATCCCCGGACTCTCCCACGAGCGCGGCAAGGTCGACGCCGACGGCATCCACGACGCCGACGTGGTGCTCGTCCCGCTGGAGGACGGCGACCGCGCCGAGGCGCTCGCCGCGATGGGCAAGACCGAGCTCGTCGTCGACCTCAACCCCGGCTCGCGCTCCGCTCGCTCGGCCACCGTCCCCATCGTCGACAACATCATCCGTGCACTCCCGAACATGACGGCGCACGCCCGGAAACTGGCCGACGCCGACGAGGCGACGCTTCGCGAGATCGTCGAGAGCTTCGACGCCGAGCAGGCACTGGACGACGCCGAACGCGAGATCCGGTCGGGGAGCTTCGAGTAGGGCGCTGGTGGTCCGTTCTCGACACCAGCGGTTCCCAGGACAGACGGAACCGAACCGCTGAAACGCCAGCCGCCGAACACGAGCACATGGGAACCCCACTGGAGACACGCTCGGCGCAGGCCGGGGAAGTGGTCGAACGGCTGGAGGCGGAGTATCCGGACTCGGCCATCTCGCTGCGTTTCTCGAACCGGCTGGAGCTGCTCGTCGCGGTCGTCCTCTCGGCGCAGTGCACCGACGAGCGCGTGAACGAGGTCACCGCGGAGCTGTTCGAGCAGTACGAGACCGCCGCGGACTACGCCGAAGCGAGCGAGGAGCAGCTCGCCGAGGACATCTACGGCATCACCTTCCACAACAACAAGGGCGGCTACCTGCAGGGCATCGGCGGGATTCTCGTCGAGGAGCACGACGGGGAGGTCCCGGACACGATGTCGGCGCTGACCGACCTGCCGGGCGTGGGGCGCAAGACCGCGAACGTCGTGCTCCAGCACGGTCACGACATCGTCGAGGGCATCGTCGTCGACACGCACGTCCAGCGGCTCTCCCGGCGGCTCGGGCTGACCGAGGAGGAGCGTCCGGCGACCATCGAGCCGGACCTGCAGGAGGTCGTCCCCGAGGGAAAGTGGCAGGAGTTCACCCACCTGCTCATCGACCACGGGCGGGCGGTCTGTGGCGCGCGGTCGGCGGACTGCGACGCCTGCGTGCTCGCGGACATCTGTCCGTCGGAGCAGGGTGACTCGGATGTGGACCTCGCGTCGGGTGAGCCCTGGTGAGGCTCAGAAGATCTGGTACAGCACGACGTAGCGCATGATGCCGACGACGTAGGCCAGTATCCAGAAGACGACGTAGCCGAAGACGCCGACGCGGAGGCGGAACCGCCACGCGGGCATGTTCTCGTGGATATCGTCCAGCGCGATGTCGGGGTCGGGGTCGTCATAGAGGTTGAGCCGGCGCTTGGCCTGCAGGATGTGGTAGATGCCGGTGAGGGCAAAGAGCAGGAGGGCGTACGCCTGCAGGCCGAGGAAGGAGTGCAGGGCGGCCAGCCCGCCGAACTGCTGCTCGTTGATGAGCCGGGGGCCCATCCAGAGGACGACGGGGAGGGTGTTCAGCGTCAGCCCGACCACGATGAACTTCAAGTGGTAGACGAGGACGTCCCACGTGACGACCTCGGTGTCGATCATGATCCACGCGCCGTAGAGGTAGAAAGGGAAGCTCGCGGAGACCATGGTCAGCGCGACCGTGGCGACGGTGAGGTCCTCGACCATGCCCGGACCTCCGTCTCGCGCCGCGTTAAAAGGTCGGAATCCGGTCCGGGGCGGACGTCGGAAAGCGTTTACAGGGTCGGGACCAAAGTCGGGGTGATGACCGACGCTGGACCGTCCCGGTCCGAGGGCGAGGACGAGCAGGCCGACCGGAACGAGGCGGCCGGCTCGACGCCCGCGGAGGCGACGGAGTCGACCGACGCCGTCGAGCCGTCGGAGACGGAGCAACTCTCCGACGAGGAGCTCCGCCGCCAGGTCGAGGAGAAGTACGACTTCGACGACTTCGGCCCGGCCGAGATGGCGGAGATGAGCTACGAGGAGTGGGACGCCGCGTTCGACCCGGAGACGTGGATCGTCGGCGAGGAGCTGCTCGACCGCGTCGAGCAGGACCTCAACGCCCAGATCGCCAGCCGGGACGTGTTCGCCGTCATCGAGCGCGTCACGTACGAGGGCGAGGAGGTCCTGCTCGCGTACTCAGACGAGGGGTACGCGATGGTGTTCCCCGACGGCTCCATCGACGGCTTCGGGACCGTCCTCCGCGACGTCAAGCCGACCGTCGCGCTCTGCTCGATGGACGAGTACGAGCCCACGGAGCCGCCCGCCGAGGCAGTGTTGCCCCACCCGGACGAGATCCCGGAGGGGAGCGGCCAGCTGGGAAACAACATGCTGCAGGTCGTCGCCACGACGCTGTTGCTGGGGGCGCTCGGGCTCGTCGCCGGGGCGTTCCTCGCGACCGGCAACGCCGGCGACGACCTCGCACGGGGCATCATGATCGTGATGGCGATGGTGTTCGCCATCGCGGGCGTCGCGCTGTTCCTGACCGTGGCCAACGCCAGGCTCTCCGACCGCTTCCGCGCGGAGGAGTACCGCGACCGCCTGCGTGCCATCGGTCTCGAGGACGGCGAGCGGCCGTCGTTCCTCCCCGTCGAGCCCGAGGGGGACCCCCGCGAGTCCGTGGGTGTCAGCGACACGCCCGACTCCGAGTCGTAGGCCCCTGTGACCCTTGCATCGGTGGGTTTAAGCGAACCCAATCCTGACCATCGTATGTATGAATAGGCGGGACTTTCTGATGGCTGCCAGCGGCGTTGCCGGCGGCGCTGGAGCCGCGAGTGCGGCCGCCGCCCAGGAGGACACACGGTCGTCCGGCTCGTTCGCCGTCCAGGAGGGCAACAACTCCACCGACAACGGCACGGCCAACAACACGACCGCTGCTCCTGACGGCGGCGGTGGCGGCGGTAGCGCGACCGTCGCGGTCGGCCCGAACGGCGACTACGTGTACACACCTGGTACGGAGACGCCACTCTACATCAGTCCGGGGACGACGGTGACGTTCGAGTGGGAGTCGGACAACCACAACATCAACCCCACGTCGGTCCCCGAAGAGTCGGACTGGGAGGGTCACATGCCCACCGAGAATACCGGGTTCACGTACGAGTACACCTTCGAGACGCTCGGTACCTACGAGTACCAGTGCGACCCCCACGTCGGCCTCGGCATGGTCGGCACCATCGAGGTCAACGAGTCCGGTCAGGCACCGGGCGGCGAAGGTGGCGGCGAGGTCGACCCCGAGCACATGGGCGTTCCCATCCAGGCCCACTGGGTCGGCATCGCGACCATCCTCGCCATCATGAGCTCGCTGATGTTCACGTTCTACGTGCTCAAGTACGGCGAGTCCGCACACACGAGCAGCCCAGGGAGGGACTGATAGATGTCCACGAAAGGAAGCAACTACGGCGACATCCACCGGTACGAACCGGCGAGAGAGAGCACGGCCGCAGCGGTCGCCATCGTCCTGCTGACCGTCATCGAGGTCGTCTTCATCGGACTGTTCACGTACGGCCTGGTCAACGGCTGGGGACTGAGCGGTGAGGGGAACATGTACCTCGGGTTCCTGCTCGCCATCGTCTTCATCGACCTCGCGTTCATCCTCCTGCTCTACCGCAAGGAGTTCCTGCCAGACGTGATGATCGTCAAGAAGCGCCGTCGGAAGTGGGAGGACCTCTACGTCCGCGAGGAGGACGTCGACGGCGAGCAGCTCGGCGACGCAAGCGCGCTCGACACACTCAAACGTGCGGTGTATCCCTACTACAAGAAATAACCATGCCAGTAGACGAAGACAAGTATCCGGTCGAATCGGACCGTCGTCGCTTCGTGAAGGGCGTCGTCGGTGGCGCATCGCTCGCCGGCATCGCTACAGCGGGCGCAGCGGCCGTCAACAGCACGACATCGTCCAGTGGCGGTGGCGGTGGCACGGTGACGTTCCGCGCCATCGAGAACACCGACGGACCCGCACCGCGGGGGATGCCCCAGATCCCCATCGAACTCGAACCCGTCGAGGGCGAGGACGACTTCTACATCAAGGGCCGCTGGCCAGAGGTCCAGGAGATCGAGGAGCAGGGGCGGACCTTCATGGTCGCCCGTGAGGAGATCGCCGGCGAGACGTACTCCTCGGAGTGGTTCCAGTACTGCGGCGTCCAGACCTATCCGGGCGTCTACCCCGACGCGGAGGAGGAGAACTCCGACCTGACCAACTACTTCAAGTACAACGCGAACTCGAAGTTCGACTGGCAGAACGAGGAGGTCAGCGGTGGCCAGCGGATGAAGCTGAGCCACTTCGCCGACTACGAGACGTGGGGCAACGGCATCGGCACCGCCGGCATGGGCAAGCCCGCGACCGGTAGCTGGCGCTCCGAGGGGCTCGAGCCCGCCGAGACGATGGCCATCGAGGTCATCCGTTCGACCCGCATCGAGGAGGCGGCCCAGGACAACGAGTGGCTGGCCGCCACGACGGACCGCGGCGTCATGGCCCACCTGAACAAGTGCACGCACTTCTGCTGCGTGCCGGCGTTCAAGGGCCAGGCCGGTGCCGCCAACTTCGGCGCGGCCGACCGCGTCTACTGTCAGTGCCACCAGTCGGTGTACGACCCGTTCAACATCATCAGCACGAACTTCGTGGCTCTGCCGCGGCCGGCGAGGGACTAGCACCATGAGTCTGCAAAAGAAAGACGAGTACGACCACACGGGGTGGATGAAGACGAAGGACCTCACCCCCGTCGAGAAGACGTACCTGATGACGCTCATCTGGCTCGACAAGCGCCTCCGGGTCGTCGACTACCTGGAGCTGCTGGAGGACCTGTACTACAAGGTCAACCTCCAGATGCCGAAGAGCCACACCGAGCAGTACAACCTCGACAACAAGTTCTGGTACTGGTACCCGCTGTACGCGCTGGGGTCGTTCTCCACGATAGCGTACGTGGTGGCAGCGATCTCCGGTGCACTGCTCGGATTCTACTACTCCCCGTCGACCGCGGGGGACCCGTCGGCGGCGTACAACCAGATCGTGTTCATCATGCAGGACCTGAACTTCGGGTTCATGCTCCGGTCGCTCCATCGCTGGTCCGCACAGGTGATGGTCGCGGCCGTGTTCCTGCACATGCTCCGCGTGTACTTCACCGGCGCGTACAAGGAGCCCCGCGAGCTGAACTGGATCCTCGGCATCATCCTCATCTCCCTGACGATGGTGTTCGGCTACACGGGCTACCTGCTCCCGTGGGACCAGCTCGCGTTCTGGGCGGGCCAGATCGGTGTCGAGATGTCGCTCTCGATCCCGCTCGCCGGCGAGTGGGTCGCACAGCTCATCTTCGGCGGCTTCACCCTGACGCAGTCGACGCTGCAGCGGATGTACATCCTGCACGTGTTCGTCCTGCCCTTCGTGGTGACGACGCTGATCGCACTGCACATCGGCATCGTCTGGATGCAGGGTATCGCGGAACCGCACTGATAGAACCATGCCAGAAGACAACGACTCCGAACCCATCGCAGACGGCAGCGGTACCGGCATCGTCGCGCCGGACGACGAGACCCCCACGTGGAGCGAGCGCAAGGAGCGCACACAGGGTCTCTCCCGGCTGACCTACGAGTACTTCGAGCGCGCGCGCCGCGAGGACCAGGACCTCCGGATGGAGTCCGACTACGTCGAGCGTGACGTGCTCGGCTTCCCCGCGTGGCCACACGAGATGATCCGGAACTTCGCCCTGACGAGCTTCTTCGTCGGGCTCATCCTGTTCCTCTCCGCCACGCTCCCGCCGCACATCGGCCCGCCGGCCGACCCGTCCTCGACGCCGGCGATCATCCTGCCCGACTGGTACCTGTACTGGTCGTTCGGCCTGCTGAAGCTCGGCCCGCTCAACCCCGAGCTGTCCATCCTCGGCGGCAGCAAGCTGATGGCCGACCGCACCTACGGTGTCGTCGCGAACATCGTCGTCGTCGGCTTCATCGCGATAGTGCCGTTCCTCAACAAGGGGAGCGCGCGCCGCCCCGTCGAGCAGCCGTTCTGGGCCGGTATCGGCGTCATGGGTGTCGCCTTCGCGTTCACCATCGCCGCGCTGTCGGTCAAGAACCTGCTGCCGATGGACTCGCACCTGCTGTTCGACCTGACGTTCCTCATCCCGCCCGTGCTGGGACTCATCGCCTACACGGTGCTCCGGGCGATGCAGGAGGGGTACATGTACAGCCTGAACCGCCGGTACTACCGTCTCCGGCCGCCGAAGTAACCACCTCCTTCCTCCCATGGACGACGCAGACACCGGAGAGCCGCCCGAATCACCAGCGTCCGAGGAGTCGTCGGGCTTCCGCAGCCGCGAGGTCGAGGTGCCCATGCGGCTGTACAAGACGGTCACGGTGTTCGCGACCATGCTCGCGATGACGGGCGTCATCCTCGGGTTCATCGTGCTCGACACCGCGACGAACAACGCGAGCGCGGCGCTCTCGGAGGTGAACCTGGTGCTCGCGTTGTTCGGGCTCGGTCTCATCGTCGCGGGCGCGGCCATCTACGCGTTCTCAACGCGCTTCCGGACCGCGGGAATGGGAAAGTCTAAAGACGACACCGACGAAGAATCCGACAATGGCTGACGAATTCATGAAGGGCCTGGCCATCGCGACGGCCTCCGGCCTCATCTGGATGGTGCTCGCCGGCTGGTACAACACCCCCGGCTTCGAGGACACCCAGCTCCTCGGTGCGGACCCGGCGGACCCGAGCGCACTGGAGGCGATCGCCCTCATCGTCAAGGAGGGCCTCTTCTGGTTCATGATCCTGGGTGCGCTGACGTTCTGGGTCGTCCTCCCGATGGCACGCCAGGCGCGCGCACGGTTCGCCAACTAACTGCGTCGACTTCTGCGGTCGCGGTCGTCTCGTCGCGGAGCCGTGCTGCTGCCGTCGTCTTCACGCCGACTGGTTCCTGCAGTCCGTCCCGGGCGTCGCGCAAGTGTCGGACCGTGACCGGGAGCCCGGGGAGGTATCGGGGCACGGTACCAGCGGGAGAGCGGAGCGGGGACACGGCTGCACTGACGGGAGTGAGCGGACGATGGCGGGTCGAACCAGAGCGAGCGGTGCTCGTCGCCGAACCAGCAGGCGGACGACGTGGAGCGACACCGCGGGAACGCACTTCACGGACCGACCGTCGAGCCGCGGGCTGGGTCGCTGGCGAAGGCGGCAGAACAGCGGGCCGGCCTCAGACGATAGCGCCCCAGTAGTCCGAGACGAGGAAGAACAGGGACTGGAAGCCGGCGTAGGCGAGCGTGAACACGGAGATTCCGAGGGCACCCTTCGGTGCGCGGAGTTTGTCGTCCTTGCGGAGGTCGACGCTGCGGACCTCGTGTTCGAAGACGTCGGTGATGACGAGGCCGACGATGAACATCGAGAGGACGATGCCGCCGTGGGGCTCGTAGGTGGTGTAGTAGAACGTTCCGAGCAGGAGGAGCACGTTCGTCGCCTCGTGCAGCGGGTGCCGACTCAGCGACTCGACGTCCTCCTCGGCCGCCTCGGCGACGTTACGGCGGTACGCGAGGAATCGGGTCAGCATGTTGGTGACGACGAGTCCGAACAGGACGAACTCGATAACCAGCACGCCTGCGACGACCTCGCGCCCGAGCTGGTCGAGCGGGCCGAGCATCACGTTTGGGTCCATACTCCAACCTCGGACGGTAGGACATTAGAGTTTTTCCAAAGCCGTCTACCACGGTGGCTGGCTCCCGGGTGGACAGAGCAGTTCGAGTTCGTGCCCGGGCGACAGTCGGACCGGTGCCGCCGGGTCGACCGTGCCCACGGCCCGGTCGTCGACGAGCAGCGAGACGCTGCCCTCGTCGCGCTCGACCGAGAGGACCACGTCCTCGTTCGAGACGACCCAGTGGTTCGTGTCGATGGCGAAGGGCGCGATCGGCACGACCGCGGCGACCGGCGCGGTTCCGGCGACGACCGGCCCACCCGCAGCGCGGGCGTAGCCGCGGCTCCCGGCCGGCGTGGCGACGACGACGCCGTCCGCCCGGAACTGCGAGACCACCTCGCCGCCGGCCGCCACGCAGTACTCCGAGATGCGCGCCGGCTCGGTCGTCACGAGCGTCACGTCGAACACCGCCTGGTGGCGTTCGTCGCCGACGCGGACCGCGAACGCGCGCCGCGTGGTCCGCGCTATCTCGTCGTCGAGGACGGCCGCGATGGCAGCCGACGCGTCCGCGGCAGCCACCGACCGGACGCCAGCGCCCGCATCGACCGCCAGCACCGGCACGTCGACTTCCGCGCTCGCCAGCTCGCCGAGCGCCCGCTCGCCGCCGGCGACGACGAACGCCGCGTCACCGACGCTGGTCGCGTCGCCAGCCAGCGGGACCGCGTTCGCCTCCGCGACGGCGGCCCTGATGCGTTCGACCGTGTCCTGCTCTGCCCCGACGACGCCGACGGTCGGCGGCTCGTCGCTGTCGCGGGCGGCACTCTCCATGGTGAGTACTCGCGCCCGCGCCGACAAAAAGGCTACAACTCGCTCCCGATAGCATCGGTGTTCGTGTTCGTGGGAGGGACTGGTGACGGGATCAGCCGGCGAGCCCCGCCTGACGCAGGAAGTACCTGAGTCGACAACACCCCCCGAGGCGCTCGACTCCCGCGACTGGCGAGACGCCTCCGTCGTCACGCTGTCCTCCGCTCGCAGGCTCGCCGGTGGTGGAAGATCACCAACAGCCGTACACGGTGGCTGTCGAGACGGGAACCGAACTCCGACTCAGTCCTCGCCGTAGGGCCAGTCGCCGGTGATCTTCATGCCCTCGGCGAGGTCCTCGTCCTCGAGGGCCTCGGCGATCTCCTCGGGCTCCTTGTGCGGAATCTCGAACGACTCGGCCGCGACCTGGACGGTGAGTGCGGCCAGCAGAATGGCCTGCTCGCGGAGGTCCCGTACCTCGAGCTTGTCGAGGGTGTCGGCGTGGGTGTGGCCCCAGCCGCGGCCCGAGCCGCCGGACTTGCCGTAGGCGTGGTAGCCGGGGACGCCCCACTTCGTGAACGGCCAGTGGTCGCTGTGGGGACCGAGCTTCGGGACGGTCTCGACGGGGTGTTCGAAACGGTCGGCGACGGTCTCGACGGCGTCGTCGAGTTCGTCGAAGCCGTGGGTGTAGAGCGCGAGGTCGCGGCCCTGGGCGACGCCGTCTGCGTTGACCACGACCTTCACGTCGTCGAGGTCGACGCGGTCGGCCTCGTGCGCGGACCCGACGAGCCCCACCTCCTCGGCACCGAAGGCGACGAAGCGGACGCGGGTCTCGAGGTCGGCCTCGAGGTCGGCGAGGATGCGTGCGAGCTCGACGACCATCGCGGTGCCCGCGCCGTTGTCCATCGCGCCCGTGGAGATGTCGTGGGCGTCGACGTGGCTGGTGACGTAGACGACCTCGTCGGTGTCGGGGCCGAGCTCGGCGTGGACGTTCTGGCTGGTGGCAGTGGGCGTCTCGGCACTGACGGCGACGGTGAGCGCCTCGCCCTCGTGCCGGCGGACCAGCTGCGCGCCCGTCTCGGCGGAGACGCCGACGGCGGGGATGTCGCCGACCGGTGACTCGTCGGTCCCGACGGAGCCCGTCGGTGGGAGACAGCCCTCGACGTGGTTCCGGTAGACGAACGCGGCGGCACCCGCCTCGACGGCGTGGTAGTACTTCTCCCGGCGGTGGAGGTAGCGGTCGTAGTGTTCGGGGACGTCGCTCCGGGCGATGACGACCTTGCCCTCGCAGTCGGTCCCCTCGAAGTCCTCGGGGAGGCCGTGGCCGAGATCGACGAGCTCCCCGGCGACCTCGTCGGCCGGGCTGCGTGGGAGCGCGATGCACTCGTGTGCGTCGGCGTAGGTCGCGTCGGCGGCTCGAATCTCGCTGTCGCCACGCTCCCAGCCCTGTATCTCGAACTCGTCGAGGTGTGCATCGCGTGCGCCTGCCTCGGCGAGCGCGTCGCGCGTTGCCTCCGCAGCGGCGCGTTCGCCATCGCTGCCGGCCATGCGGTTGCCGACGTCGACCAGCGTCTCGAGGTGGTCCCACCCGGTGTCGCTCGTGAAGGTGCGACCGATCCAGTTGCTCATGTCCGCCCCCTCGATGCGCCCCCGCGTAAGGGTTGTGACTCCGGCGCACGAGTTACGAATCGTCAGAGTACCGCGGGCGTTCATCGACAATTTCTGACCGAGTCCCGAACAGCATATAAATATGGCTGTAAATTCCACACCGAAACGAGCCCAGGGCGATGTTTTATTACGTATAGGCCCGATTGTCCGATAGACTCTCAGGTGAATCCCAATGTCAAGTGAGGCTGAAAACCTGGTCCGTGTGATGTCGCCGGGTGGCTCCGCCGTCGGAGACCGCCAGCTCGGTGAGAGCGAGGCGAAAGCGCTCTACGAGTCCATGGTGCTCGCACGGACATTCGACGAGAAGGCGATCAGCCTCCACCGCCAGGGCCGCATCGGAACCTACGCCCCGATGCGTGGGCAGGAGGCGGCCCAGGTCGGTGCGGCCGCCGCCATGGCGGACTCGGACTACCTGTTCCCGACCTACCGGGACCACGCGATGTTCGTCGAGCGCGGCATCGACCTGCGCGAGGTCCTGCTCCACCTCCTCGGCGACGGCCAGTACGTCGACCGCGAGGACGGCGACGACCTGACGACGTTCACCAGTGCGATCCCCATCGCAACGCAGCTGCCCCACGCAGTCGGTGTCGGCATGGCGGCGAAGTACAAGGGCGACGAGGTCGCCTCGCTCGTCTCCTTCGGCGACGGCGCGACGAGCGAGGGTGACTTCCACGAGGGGATGAACTTCGCCGGCGTCTTCGACACGCCGACGGTGTTCTTCTGCCAGAACAACGGCTACGCCATCTCGGTCCCGCGCGAGCGCCAGACCGCGAGCGCCACCATCGCCCAGAAGGCCCAGGCGTACGGCTTCGACGGCGTCCGCGTCGACGGCAACGACGTGTTCGCGGTGCACGACGTCGTGAGCGAGGCGCTGGAGAAGGCCAAGAACGGCGGCGGCCCGACGCTCATCGAGGCCGTCACCTACCGCCGCGGCGCGCACACGACGACCGACGACCCCTCGGTCTACCGCGACGAGGACGAGGCCGCCGACTGGCTGCAGGAGGACCCGCTCGACCGCTCGCGGACCTATCTGGAGGAGGAGTTCGGCTGGAGCGAGGAGGACCAGGAGGCCGTCGACCAGTGGGCCACCGAGGAGGTCGCCCGCGCGGTCGACGCCGCCGAGGAGCACACCGGCTACGAGCCCGAGGAGATGTTCGAGCACGTCTACGAGGAGATGCCCGCCCACCTCCGCGAGCAGCGCCGGCAGCTCCCCGAGGACCCGCAGGTCGGCCACTGACTCTTTCGCTTCTCAGTCGTCCGTGAACTCCGCGAGCAGCGTCTCCATGCTGTAGCTGTTCAGCCCCCGTGCGTCGTCCCAGAGCGTGTCGATGACGTACGTCGAGTTCGTCCGCTCGATCTCCGGTACCTCCTCGAACGACCGGATGAGGTCGCCGACCGTGTCGGCGTCGCCGACGCGTGCGATGGCGATGAAGTCCGTCTCGCCCATCGTCGAGAACACCTGTGTCACGCCCTCGATGTCGCGGATACCTGCGGCCACGTCGGAGTGTGTCCCGCTGTAGTCCGCGAGCACCTCGACGATGACGGTGACGCTCAGCCCGAACTCGTCCAGGTCGATGTCGTAGAGGTCGTTCTCGACGATGCCGTCCTCCCGCAGGTTGTTCAGCCGGTAGTGGATGGTCGACACCGGGATACCCGTCTCCTCGTGCAGCTTGTCCGGACTCCCCGTCCCGAGCTCGGCGATGGCCTTCAGGAGCCTGATGTCGCGCTCGTCCATGGTCTCCCGTCCGACGCCGTGCTAAAGAATCTTTGGCATGCCACGGTATAGGTTCTTTCTCCCTCAAATACAGATTTATTCGAACCAGGTTCAACTCTATCCCAGAACACGCTACAATACTTTGTTCTTGGGCCACTAGTTCGAACCAGTTTTATACCACCATGGTTGCAGATTATACCATGATAGAATCGATTCAGTCGAAAGCAGTCCCAAACACTGGCGGACTGTTCGTACTACTGGCCACTCTCTGGGGTGCGTCGTTCGTCGCCATCGAGATCGGTCTCCACCACTTCCCACCGCTGCTGTTCGCGGCGCTCCGGTACGACGTGGCCGGCGTGCTCGTACTCGCGTACGCGGTGATCTCGGTCGACCGCTGGCGACCCCGCGGGCGGACCGAGTGGCTCCAGACCGGCGTCACCGCGCTGTTCGTCTTCGCCGCCTACCACGCGCTGCTCTACCTCGGCGAACAACACGTCTCCGGCGCGGTCGCCGCCGTCGTCATCAGCCTCTCGCCCATCCTCACCGCGGGCTTCGGGAGCGCACTGGCGGTCGACGACCCGCTCCAGCCCCTGGGCGCGGTCGGCTTCCTCGTCGGCATCGCGGGCGTCGTCGTCGTCGTCCAACCCGAACCGGGGAGTGCCCTCTCGTCCAGTCTCGTCGGCGTACTCCTCGTGTTCTGTGCCGGGACGAGCTTCGCGCTCGGCTCGGTGCTGACCAGACCGCTCGACACCGGGCTCCCGGTCCAGACGAAGCAGGCCTGGGCGATGCTCCTCGGTGCCGCCGTCCTCCACGTCGGCAGCGCCGTCCGCGGCGAGTCCGTGCTCGCCATCGAGTGGACCGGCACCGCCGTCGCGTCGCTCGCCTACCTCACGCTCGCCTCCGGGGTCGTCGCCTTCCTGCTCTACTTCGAGCTGCTGGAGCGCCTCGGCCCCACGGAGCTCAACCTCGTCGGCTACCTCGAACCCGTCGTCGCGACCGCCGTCGCCTGGCTCGTCCTCGGGAGCGTCGTCGACGGGACCACCTTGCTCGGTTTCGTCGTCATCTTCGCCGGCTTCGCGCTCATCAAGCGCGACCTGTTCACCGTCGGCCGGCTCGCACGACTGCGTCGTTGAGTCGGCCGGGCGATACCGACGCCCGCGACCGCTTCCGACTCGCTTTTGTCCGCGCGACCGTGAGTCCGTGGCATGGACTACGACTTCGACTACGACCTCCTCGCCGAACTCACCGAGACCCACGGCCCACCCGGCTACGAGGGCAACGTCCGCGACATCGTCCGGCGCGAACTCGAAGACGAGGTCGACCACGTAGAGAGCGACGCGATGGGCAACGTCGTCGGCACCGTCGAGGGCGAGGCCGACCACGAGGTCGTCGTCGCCGCCCACATGGACGAGATCGGCTTCATGGTGCGCCGCATCGACGAGAAGGGCTTCGTCGCCATCGACGCGCTCGGCGGCTGGGACCCCGAGGTGCTCCGTGCCCAGCGCGTCGTCGTCCAGACCGAGCAGGGGAAGCTCCCCGGCGTCATCGGCTCCGTCCCGCCCCACACCGGCGGCAGCGACGACGACGAGCGCGAGGTCCACGACGTACGCGTCGACGTGGGACTCCCGAAAGCGGAGGTCGAAGAGCGCGTCGACGTCGGCGACCTGGTCACCATGGACCAGCGGACCGAACCGCTCGGGGGCTGCATCTCCGGCAAGTCCATCGACAACCGCGTCTCCGTGTTCGCGCTGCTGGAGCTCGCCCGGCGCGTCGACGACCCCGCCGCGACCATCCACTTCGTCGCCACCGTCCAGGAGGAGGTCGGCCTCCGGGGCGCACAGACGATCGGCGTCGACCTCGACCCCGACCTCGCGCTGGCGCTCGACACCACCGTCGCGAACGACCTCAGCGACTTCGACGAGTACGACCACGTGACCGACCTCGGCGCGGGCGCGGCGATCAAGCTCAAGGACTCATCGGTCATCACGAACCGGAAGGTCCACCGTCGCCTGCGCGAGGTGGCCGAGGGCGAAGGCATCGACCACCAGTTCGAGGTGCTCCCCGCGGGCGGCACCGACACCGGCGGCCTCCAGCGCGCACACGGGTCGGTGCCGGTCGGTGCGGTCTCCATCCCGACGCGGTACCTCCACACGCCGACCGAGGTCGCCCACGCCGACGACATCGCCGGTGCCATCGACCTCACCGCCGCGTTCCTCGCGAGCGAGGACGGTACCCACGACTACACGCTGTGACCCGTATCGAAGAATTCAGTACGGGGCGTCCCTAACCTCCGCTCATGAACTCAGACACACCGGTCTCGCGTCGGCGATTCCTGCAGGGAGCGGCCGGCGCGACGGCCGCCGCCGCGTCCGCAGGCGTCGCGACCGCACAGGAGGGCGAAGGCGGTGGCGGCGGCGGCAGCGCGACCGTCGCGGTCGGCCCGGACGGCGACTACGTGTACACACCCGGTACGGAGGAGCCACTCTACATCGCACCGGGGACGACGGTGACGTTCAACTGGCAGTCGGACAACCACAACATCGCCCCCACGTCGGTTCCGGATGGCGCGACCTGGGAGGGCCACCAGCCCACGGAGAACACCGGATTCACGTACGAACACACGTTCGAGACGATGGGCACCTACGAGTACGAGTGCACGCCCCACGCCGGACTCGGTATGGTCGGTACCATCATCGTCAACGAGACCGGTTCCCCGCCGTCCAGCGGCGGCGGCGGTCCGACGTTGCCCGACAGCGCGATGTCGCTCGCCGTCGGTACCGTCGCGGCCATGCTGACGACGCTCTCGCTCGCGTACCTGTTCCTCCGGTACGGCGGCGACTACGAGACCCCGCAGTAGCGACCGAACGGTAGCTTTTCTTTCGTCCCGTGGGAAGCGGGCAGGCATGTACGTCATCATCGTCGGCGCGGGGAACATCGGGACCCCGCTCATCGAAATCGCCACGGGTGACCGGAACGAGGTCGTCGTGGTCGAACGGAACCCCGAGAAGGCCGAGGCTGCTGCGACACGCTACGACTGCCTCGTCCTCAACGCCGACGCGACCGTCTCCGAGACGCTAGAGGAGGCCGGCATCGCCCGCGCGGACGCCCTCATCTCGACGACCGACCAGGACGCGACGAACATCATGGTCTCGCTGCTCGCGATGGAGCACGACGTCCCCGCCATCGTCAGCGTCGTTCACAACCCCGAACACATGAAGCTGTTCGAGCGCATCGGCATCTCGACGATGGAGAACCCCCAGAGCCTCATCGCGGAGTACCTCTACCGCGCGGTGAAGCGACCCTCCATCAAGGACTACATGAAGGTTGGCGACACTGCCGAGGTGTTCGAGATCACGGTCGACGCACGCGCACCCGTCGCCGGCGTGACGCTCCAGGAGGCGAACGAACAGGGGCTGCTGGACGAGGACGTCCTCATCGTCGCCATCGAGCGCAACGGCGACACTGACGGCACGCCGATAACGCCACGGGGGAACACCCGTATCGAGGCCGGCGACCTGCTGACCGTCTACGCCGCCGAGGGCGCGACCCCCGGTGTGACGGACGTGTTCGGACACTTCGAGGACCACGAGCTGGAGTAGATGCCCCGGAACCAACGAATCGCGGGTGTCCCCGCCGACCTCGCCGTCATCCTCCGCGACGTGGGGACCCTACTGTTGATGCAGGCGGGACTGCTGTCGCTGACGGTGGTCGTCGCCCTCCTGTTCGGCGAGTTCGCGCCCGCACTGGGGTTCCTGCTGGCCGGCGGCGTCGCTGCCGGCGTCGGCGAGGGGTGTCGTCGGCTGTTCGCGGACGCACCCGACCCGAAGATGAAACACGGGATGGTCATCGCGGCCAGCGGCTGGTTCGCGACCGCCATCTTCGGCGGGCTGGCGTTCTTCTTCGTCGCCTGGCTGACGCCGGTCGCGACGATGGCCGGCTACGTACCGGCGGGAGCGAGCTGGGACCCTGTCACCGTCGCTGGCGCGACGAGCCGGTCCAGCCTGCTCTACTTCCGGAACCCGCTGCACGCCATGTTCGAGTCGATGAGCGGGTGGACGGGGAGCGGGCTCACGATGGCCGCCCACGAGCCGTCGCTCCCGCGGTCGGTACAGTGGTGGCGCTCGCTCATCCAGTACGTCGGCGGCGTCGGCGTCATCGTCCTCACCGTCACCATCCTCTCGCGGCCCGGGAGCGGGAGCTACGCGCTCTATCGCTCCGAGGCCCGCGAGGAGAAGATCCATCCGTCGGTCGTCTCGACGGTCCGGACCGTCTGGAAGATCTTCGTCGGCTACACGTTGCTCTCCATCGGCGTCCTCTTCTTCGCACTCTGGTGGACCCAGGACCTGCCGCTGTTCGAGACGTTCTGGCAGGCGCTCAACCACGCGATGACCGGACTGTCGACGGGCGGGTTCTCCGTGACGGACAACTCGATTGAGTCGTACAACTCGCCGCTGGTCGAGACGGTCCTGCTGCCGGTGATGGCACTCGGCGCGATCGCCTTCCCCATCCACTACGCGGTGCTGTCGAACGGCGCGTGGTCGGAGCTGTACGAGGACGTCCAGACGCGCTGGCTGTTCCTGCTGTTCGCGGCAGGAATCGTCGTCCTCTCCGCACAGAACCTCCTCGTCGGCCTCGTACCGGGAGGCTACGGCGCGACCGTCCCCTCACCGGTCCCGATGCTCTCGACGGCCGAACTCGACGCCATTCGGGACGGGACGTTCCAGTGGGTGAGCGCGCTGAGCGCCACCGGCTTCCAGTCCTCACCCATCGGCCAGTGGTCCGACGGGGGGAAGCTGGTGCTCTCCATGGGCATGACCATCGGCGGTGCCGCCGGCTCGACCGTCGGCGGCATCAAGATAATCCGGGGCTACACCGTCTCGAAGGGGATCCAGTGGCAGTTCTCGCGGGTGTTCCTGCCACAGAGCGCGGTCGTCACGGCGGTCATCGGCGACCGGCGGCTCGACGAGGACGCGATGAACCGGGAGTTCGCCGAGGCGGCCATCGTCAGCCTGCTCTGGGTCATCCTCCTGCTGGTGTCGAGCCTCGTGCTGGTGAACGTGACCGGTCCCGACTTCAGCTACGCCGACGCGCTGTTCGAGGTGGCCAGCGCGCAGGGCAACGTCGGCCTCTCGACGGGCATCACGGGGCCGGAGATGCCCGCCGTCGCCGAGACGCTGTTCCTGTTCAACATGTGGGTCGGTCGACTGGAGATAATTCCCGTGCTGGTGCTCCTCCGGTCGGCGCTGAAGGGGCTGAACCCGTAGGGGCGAACAGGCGGCACAAGGGTCCGTCCGTCGGTGTGCCACGCTCCCGCGGAGCCGACGGACGGCGGTTCGTCAGGGCACGCCGCCGTTGGGCGCGTCCTGGTACTTGAACCCTCGCGTCCGTCAGGACTGCCAGTACGCCCGCGTCAGCAGGACGAGGACGGGGAAGATCTCCAGCCGGCCGACCCACATCAGCCCGACCATGAACAGCTTCGACTGTGCCGTGAAGTCGATGTAGCTCCCCATCGGGCCTACCATCCCGAGCCCCGGACCGATGTTCCCGATGGTCGCGGCACTCGCGGTCATCGCCTCGATGACGGTCAGTTTCGTCGTCCCGAAGAACGCGGCGTCGGCGGCGAGTACCAGTGCCCCGACGAAGAAGATGACTATGTACAGCAGCGTGAAGCCGTAGATGCCCCGAATCGCGCGCTCGTCGAGCGCCCGGCCACCGAGGCGGACCGGCTTGACCGCCGAGGGGTGGACGGTGCCGAACAGTTCCCGGCGGAGCGACTTCAGGATGACAAGCCAGCGGACGACCTTGATGCCACCGCCGGTCGAGCCGGCGGAGCCGCCGATGAACATGGCGAAGACGAGCGCGTACTTCGCGGGCCCGGACCACGTGTTGAAGTCCATCGTCGCGTAGCCCGTCGAGGTCGTGAGCGAGACGGCCTGGAACGTCGCCTGCCGGAGCGACCCCTCGACGTCTCCGGCGATGGGGAACGTGTGGGCGATCGCGTCCGCGCCGACGCCCTCGTATGCCGCACGGGTCGCGTCGGTCGCCGCGTCGGTCAGCCCCACGTCGACGAAGAGGAAGCCGGCGACGAGCGCCGACAGCGCCCCCATCACACCGGTGTAGAAGCGGAACTCGGGGTCCGTCCGGAGCTTCCCGAACTTCCCCTTCGAGACGTGCCAGAACAGCGGGAAGCTCGTGCCGGCGGCGACCATGAACGGCACGATGAGCCACTGGACTGCCGCGCTGAACGCCTCGATACTGCGTGCCTCCGGTGAGAAGCCGCCGGTCGACATCGTCGTGAACCCGTGGGAGATGGTGTTGTACGGGGTCATGTTCGGGGCCATTCCGGCCTGGTTGAGGCCGTAGAGGAGGAGTATCTCGACGAGCGTGATGCCGGCGTAGATGACCCACAGCGCCCGCGCCGTCTCGGCGATACGGGGGGTCAGCTTCTCGATTCCGGGGCCGGGAGCCTCCGCGTCCATCAGCTGTGCGCCGCCGACGGAGAGTTCGGGGAGGATGGCGACCGCGAGGACGACGATACCCATGCCGCCGAGCCACTGGGTCATCTGCCGCCAGAGCATCAACCCGCGGGAGTGGTAGGTGGGGTCGATGGTCCCCATCACGGTCGCCCCGGTCGTCGTGAAGCCGCTCATCGACTCGAAGAGGGCGTTCTCGGGGTGGTGCAGCGTCGAGTCGATGAGGTAGACGAACCCGCCGTTCTGGTAGGTGAGTCCCTCGAGGACGTAGGGGACGACGCCGACGATGGAGACGGCCATCCAGGTGAGCGACACCATGAGCAGGCCCTCGCGAGCCCCGAGGTCCGGGTCCGGGTCGAGCCGCTCCATCGACGTGCCGATGCCGACGGCGAGCACGGCGGTCACGAAGAACGGGAGGATGTACGGGACGAACGCGTCGCCGTAGACGAGGCCGGTGACGATGGGGACGACGGTCGTGACGGCGAGGTACTTGAGGACGGTGCCGACGAGGCTGAGACTCGCCCGCCAGTCAACCCGCAGCTTCATAGTCGACTCGCGACGTCGTCGAGCACGTTCGTGTCAACGAACACGACCGCGTGGTCGCCGACCTCGACGACCGTGTCGCCACGGGGCGTGATGAACTGTTCGTCACGCGTCACCGCGCCGATGACGACTCCCTCCGGGAGGTCCGCCGCGGCGTCGGCGATGGTCCGGTTCGCGAGGATGCTCTCGGCGTCGATCTCGATCTCCAGCACCTCCGCGCGGTCGGATTCGATGATGGCGATGTTCTCGGTGTGTTCCTCGCGGGTGAACCGGGTGATCTCCTCGGCGGTCACCTCGCGCGGGTTGACCGCGACGTCGACGCCGACGGTCTCGAACAGGTCGACGTAGCGGCCGTTCTCGACGACCGTGACCGTACGGGCCGCGCCGACGCGCTTGGCCAGCAGCGAGACGAGGAGGTTCTTCTCGTCGGACTCGAGCGTGGTGACGACGAGGTCGGCCTCGTCGACGTTCTCCTGGTCGAGGAACTCCACGTCGGTCGCGTCGTTCTCGAAGACGATGCTCCCGGGCAGCCGCTCGGCGAGGTCGCGTGCCCGGTCCGGGTCCTGCTCGATGAGGTGTGGCGTGAGGCCGCGTTCCTCGAACAGCCGGGCGGTCTGGAAGCCGATCTCGCTCCCGCCGACGATGTAGACGTCCTCCAGTTCACCGAGGTCGTGGGTCGGGGTGACCGACCGGGCGAACTGGCGGACGCTCTCGGGGCTCCCGATGACGATGACCTTGTCACCGACCTCGATGATGGAGTCGCCGCGGGGGATGGTCACGTCACCGTTCCGGATGATAGCTGCGAAGGTGAGCGACTCGAAGCGGTCGGCGTCGGCGACGGTCTCGTCCGCGATGGGCGAATCCGCAGTCACCTCGAACTCCGCCATGCTGACACAGCCGTTGGCGAAGGAGTCGACGTCGCGCGCACCGGGCAGCCCGGCGATGCGGACGATGGTCTGGGCGGTCAGCAGGTCCGTACAGACCATGAAGTCCACGCCGAACGCGCCCTCGGTCCCACTCCAGGTGTCGAGGAACTCCGTGCGCTTCACCCGGGCGATGGTGAACGCGTCGCTGACTGTCTTGGCGGTCGCACAGGCGACGATGTTGGTCTCGTCGACGTCCGTGCAGGCGATGACCATGTCCGCCTCGGTGATCCCGGCCTCCTCCAGTGTGTCCAGGGAGGTGCCGTCGCCCTGCATCGGGAGTACGTCGAGTTCGTACGTGAGCGAGTCCACCACGTCCCCGTCTCGGTCGACGAGGACCACCTCGTGGGAGTCGGCCAGGCTCGCCGCGATGTTGCTTCCGACCTCGCCGGCTCCGATTACGATAACGTACATCCGACCTCAGTCCAGTTGGACGCGTCTACCGCTGGGGGTGACAAGAGGGTTCGGGTTTCAGTCCGAGCTGGTGTCGATGGTCACGTCGACGTCGCGACGGCGACCCTCGACGTCCCTGACGACCCGCTCGACGATGCGCTTCGCCTCGCTGCGGATCTTCGGTTTCACCTTGTCGATGACCCACGAGATGGAGACGAACCGCGGTATCCTGATGTCGCCCGCCCGAGCCGAGTCCGGGTCGTACTTGACCAGGAAGCGCACCCGGCAGGCGTGTTCCTCGCCCTCCGGTGCGGATTCGGGCTCCGGGTCGACCCGCCACTGGCCGACGGCGTCGATGTCCTTGAGGATACGCCACTCGATAGTCTCCGGCGGCTCGATGGCCGTGACCTCCGAGTGTGCCGTGTAGGTCAGCTTCCACCAGGCGAACTCGAGTTCGTAGCGCGTCCCGGCACCGCCGTCGCCGTCCCGACGTACCTCCTTCAGGTATTCGGAGTAGCGTGCGTACCCCGGGAAGTCAACGAGGAACTCGAACACTCGCTCGGGCGGAGCGTAGATGACCGTCGTGACCTCGACGCGTTCCACACCAGTTCTACCGGCAGTTCGACCGTAAGCCTTTCCGTCAGCGAGGGCCGCGGACACGCCGTCGCGACGAAAAGATATAAACCAGACCATTGGTTAAAATTGAGAACAGCAGATGTTGAATAAACGTCGGGTGGCGGCCCTGCTGCTGGTCGCCGTCGCGTGCACACTCCCGTTCGCGCCCCTGGCGAGCGCGGACGAGGCGGACGGACCGAGCGACGAGACCGCGGTCGCCTTCGACATCACCGTCGAGGGCGGGTCCGTCGAACCCGGCGGGACCGTCGCGCTCGCGTTCACCGCCACGAACGAGGGCGACGGGGCCGCGAGCAACGTGCAGGTCGAGGCGCAGGTCCCCCGGAGCTGGTCCGTCACGGGCCACAGCGACGACGGTGGGCAGTTCGCCGGCCGCGGCGTCGGCTGGGCGTGGGGGTCGCTCGAGGCCGGCCAGTCGGTGTCGCCGACGGTCACCCTGTCCGTCCCCGAGAACGCGTCGACCGGCGAGGTCACCATCCAGGCGTTCGTCGGCGACGCCGACCGGAACACGGCGACGAACCAGACCACCGTCACCGTCGGTGGCGGCGGTGGCGGCGGTGGCGGCGGTGGGGACGAGGGCGGCGACGGCGGAGATGGCGCTGATGGTGGTGATGGTGGTGACGACAGCGATGGTGGTGACGGCGGTGAGGAAGACGATGGGAGTGACGGCGGTGAGGAAGACGATGGGAGTGACGACAGTGATGGGAGTGACGGCGGTGAGGGCAGCGACGGTGGGGAGATAGGTGACGGCGGGGGAGACGGCGGCGGTAACGACGGCAGTAGTGGCGGCGACGACAGTGGCGACGACGACAGTGGCGACGACGACGGCGGTGATCGTGACGAAGATAGCAGCAGCGATGGTGACGGTGACAGTGATAGCGGCGACCGCGGCGGAGACACCGACGACAGCGAGAGCGGAGACGACGGTGACGGCGGCTCCGACGAGAACGCTGGCAACGAATCCACGGATGGTGGCTCCGACGACGGTATGACCGGGAACGAGACGAGCACTGGCGAGAACGACGGCGTGGCCGGCAACGAGACCAGCGATGGTGAGGAGGACAGCGTGGCCGACAACGAGACAAGCACTGGCGGCTCCGAAGACGGCGCGAGTGGCGAGGAACCGGTCGGTTCCGGCTCGGACGACTCCGACGGCGGAGATCGCCGGGCATCCGGCGAGGAACAGCAGGCCAGTGACGCCCCGGCCAACGATCCCGCTTCGGGGGCGAACGGGGACGAAGCCGGCGCGACGGGTGACGAGCAGGTCGCCGACGCTGGCAACCCGCTCCTCGACGAATCCGGCGGAGGCGACGGTGGGAGTATCATGGGGGCGGTCGGAGCCATGAGCACACCGGTCGAGGACCCGACGATGCGCACCGCGGACCCGGCGTTCTGGGTGGTCGCCGGCTTCGCGGTCGTCTCGCTCCTCCGGCGGCGGGTCCGGTAGCTCTCGACCGGTTTATCTCCCCGGCGGTCCGACCCGCAGGTATGGACGCAGACGTCTGCATCGTCGGCGGCGGAGTCGCCGGGCTGGCCGCGGGCATCTTCACCTCGCGGGCCGACCTGGCGACCGTCGTCGTCGACGACGAGGAGTCGATACTGCGGCGGAACGCGCATCTGGAGAACTACCCGGGCTTCCCGTTCGGTGTCGACGCGCGCCGCCTGCTGGAGCGGACCCGCGAGCAGGCCCGAATCGCGGGCTGTTCGTTCCGCGACGGGCTGGTGACCGACGTGGGAGCGGGTGACGACGGTGGGTTCACCGTGACCGTCGACGAGGACACGGTGTTCACGGCCGAGCGCGTCGTCGCTGCCTCGTGGTCCGACGCGTCGTACCTCGACGGGCTCGGCGTGGAGACGGAGACCCGCGGGAGCAAGACGTACGTCCTGGCCGACCGGGAGGGCCGGACGAACGTCGACGGCATCTACGCGGCGGGTCGGCTCGCCGACCAGTACCATCAGGCCATCGTCTGTGCGGGCCACGGCGCGACCGTCGGGCGGACCATCGTCCACGACTCCGACGTGAACTTCTACCACGACTGGGTGACGCCGGAGGGCTACTTCACCGGCAGGGGCCGCGAGGTGCCGCCGGGCTGTGCGGAGATCGACGACGCCGAGCGCATGGAGCGCGACGAGCGCGCCCGGGAGGCGCTCCGGCCGTACACCGAGATGCTGGACGACGAGCCGACGATGCACCCGAGCGTCGTCGCGGCCGACGACGAGGAGAACTGACGGAACACACATGAGCCGGGACCACGAAGCCGGGGCTATGCTGGACGGAGTGAACGTCGCGCTCGGCATCACGGGGTCGATAGCCGCCGTCAAGACCGTCGAGTTGGCCCACGAGCTGCGCCGGCGTGGCGCGAACGTCCGCGCGGTGATGAGCCACAGCGCGGAGGGCATCGTGCACCCCTGGGCGGTCGAGTTCGCCACGGAGCACGACGTCGTCACCGAGATAACCGGGAAGGTCGAGCACGTCGAGCTCTGCGGCCGCGAGGGCTGGGCGGACGTGCTCCTGATCGCGCCGGCGACGGCGAACACGGTCGGCAAGATAGCCGCCGCGGTCGACGACACGCCCGTCACGACGTGCGCGACGACCGCGCTCGGGGCCGACGTGCCGGTCGTCGTCGCGCCGGCGATGCACGAGCCGATGTACGACCACCCGGGCGTGCTGGAGGCGATGGACACCCTGCAGTCGTGGGGCGTGGACTTCGTCGACCCCCGCGTCGAGGAGGGCAAGGCGAAGATCGCGACGGAGGACGCCATCGCCCTCGGCGTCGCCCGGGCGACGGGCGACACGCCCCTTTCGGACCGCCACGTCGTCGTCACCAGCGGCGCGACCGTGGAGGCCATCGACCCGGTACGCGTGCTGACGAACCGTGCCTCCGGGCGGACGGGCCGGGCCGTCGCGCGGGCCTGCTACGTCCTCGGCGCGGACGTGACGCTGATCCACGGGGCGGTCGGCCCGCACGCGGTGACCGACGGCGACCCCGTTACCGGGGTCCCCTACGCCGACCTCGTGAGCGTCGAGAGCGCCGAAGAGATGACGGCGGCGGCGCTCTCGGCGGTCGACGGTGACGACGACGGCGGGACGGCAGCCGACGCGCTCGTCTCCGTCGCGGCAATCGGCGACTACACGGTCGACCCCGCCGACGAGAAGATCCGCTCCGGGCAGGACGAGCTCTCGCTGTCGCTGTCACCCACCGCGAAACTGCTCGACACGGTCCGCACAGAGCACCCCGACCTCCGCATGGTCGGGTTCAAGACCGAGACGAGCGGCGACGACGACGCGATGGTCGCGGCGGCGCGGGAGACGGCAGCACGGGCCGGCCTCGCGTTCGTCGTCGCCAACGACGCGAGCGTGATGGGTGAGGAGTCGAGTCGTGCGTTGCTGGTGCACGAGGAGGGGTACTCGGAGTTCGAGGGCGCGAAGTCCGTGCTCGGGCTGGAGGTCGCCCGGGCGCTCGCGGCGACGTTCCCCTCAGAGTAACAGCGCCGCGAGGACGCCGACGAGCACGATCGCGACGAGCAGCAGGCTCATCGTGAACGCCGAGCGCTCCCGGAGGTACTCGGAGGTCGACGCGACGTCGGCGCTCGCGCCGTCACCGGCCGTCCGCGCGACCGCGACGTTCGCGGTGGCGACGGCGGCCCGGTCGACAGCGGCGTACAGCTCGGTCGTGGCGACGACGAGCCAGCGCGTGCCGTACATGGCGAGCGGGTTGTAGAGGCTATCGACGTCGGGAACACGCCCGAGGCGCTTCAGGGGCTTCTTTATCAGGGCGAAGCCGACCAGTCCGATGACCGCCAGCACGAGTCCCTCGACGACGTGGTCGACGGTGTAGGTCACGTAGGCGTGGGAGACCACCGACTCGGAGGTGACGTCGTACGGGAGGATGGCGAACAGCGCCGAGTCGAAGACGCCGAAGCCGACACAGAGCGCGGCGACCGACACCATCGCGACGGTCTGCCCCCGGTTGGCGTCGGGGACGCTCCCGTCGTACTCCCCGTGGTAGAACGCGTAGTAGCCGAACTTGATGAACGAGAGGAACGTCCCGACGCCGCCGAGGAGCAGCAGCAGTTCGAGCGTGGTGAAGCCGCCGACGGCGAGCGGCCCCTTCGGGAAGTCGTAGTGACTGGCCGAGACGACGATGCCCTTGCTGACGAAGCCGTTGAACAGCGGGAAGCCAGCGATCGAGAGCGCCGCGACCGTGAACGTCCCGGCGGTGATCGGCATCTCCCGCGCGAGGCCGCCCAGCTTCTTCAGGTCGGACCTGCCCGTCCGGTAGATGACGACGCCGGCGGTCATGAACAGCAGGCCCTTGTAGAGGATGTGGTTGAAGACGTGGGCCATCGCCCCGGCCTGGGCGAGCGTCGACCCGATGCCGACCCCGGCGACCATGTACCCCACCTGCGACTGGATGTGGTACGACAGCAGCCGGCGCATGTCGTTCTGGAAGAGGGCGTACGTGGCCCCGAAGACCGCCATGATCCCGCCCATGTAGGCGATGGCGAGCTGTCCCTCGGGGAACGCACGGTACATCCCGTAGACGCCGGTCTTCGTGGTGTAGACACAGAGGAAGACGCTGGCCGCGATGTGCGGACGCGGGTACGTGTCGGGCAGCCAGGCGTGCAGGCCGACGAAGCCGACGTTGACGCCGATACCGATCGCCGCGAGGACGGGCGCGACGGCACCGGCCATCCCGTCCGGCGCGGCGGTGAAGAGGAACGAGTCGACCTCGACGTAGTGCCAGACGACCGCCCCGAGCAGCAGCGTGCCGCCGATGCCGTGGAGCAGTGCGTACCGGAAGCCGGCCCGGACGGCGCGGCCGCCGTAGTGCCAGACCAGCAGCGTGCTGGTGACGGCCATCAGCTCCCAGAAGAACACGAGCGTCAGCCAGTCGCCGCCGAACACCGCACCGAGGCTCGTGCCGACGTAGCCGAGCGCGAACGCCGTCTGGACCGAGTCGGCGTTGCTCGCCCACGAGTACAGCACCGCGACCGCACCGATGAAGCCGAAGACGAGCCCCATCAGCGTCGAGAAGGCGTCGACGTTGAACAGCACCACGTCGAAGCCGAACAGCTCCGTCGGGAGGTGCTGTCCATCGGCGACGAGCCAGACGTACGGGACGACCGCTCCGGTGGCGACGACGCCGACCGCGTGGCCGACCCGGCGGCTCACGAACGGCAGGACGAGCGCGGCGAGCAGCACCGGGACGAACGGCGGGACGACGGGGTCGACCATCAGACCACCACCCCCGTCAGTCCGGAGACGATCAGGTCGACGATGCGGAGGAACACCGCCTGCGTCGGGACCAGTCCGAGGACGACCGAGCCGGCCGCCGCGAAGAGGATGGGTCCGAGCATGAACCAGGTGGACTCGGAGCCGTTCGGTGCGCGGTGCTCCCAGTCGAGACTGCTGGTGGGGCCGTGCTCGGGGGCCAGCTGCTCGCTGACCTCGATATCGTCCTGGACGCCCTGGCCCTCGTGGTCCGGCGCGAAGCCGTGGTCGTCCGTGCCGTTGGCGTCCTCCTCGTCGGGCTCCCGTCCGCCGTCGGTCGCCGGCGTCTCGCCGCCGAAGCGACCGCCGAGGGGGCCCTCGACGACAGGCTTCGTGTCGCTCCGGCCGGGCGACTCGAAGAAGGCGGTGTAGACGACCGGCCAGAAGTACGCGATGTTGAGCACGCCCGAGACGAGCAGTGCGGCGGTGAACACGACCTGTCCGGTCGAGACGGTGCCGATGAGGATGTAGTACTTGCTGACGAAGCCGGCGACGAGCGGGATCCCCGCCATGCCCGCGGCGGCGACGGTGAACGCCCCCATCGTCAGGGGCATCCGCGCGCCGATGCCGGCCATGTTCGGGATGTCGTCGGTGTGGGTCTCGACGTGGATGGCACCCGCACAGAAGAACAGGGTGAGCTTCATGAACGCGTGGGCGGGGATGTGGAGCAGTCCGCCGGTCGTCGCCATCGGGTCGAGCACCGAGAGCCCGAGCACGATGTAGGACAGCTGGCTCACCGTCGAGTACGCCAGCCGCCGCTTGAGGTTCTCCTGTCTGAGCGCGATGACGCTCGCGACCACGAGCGTGAAGGCTGCGACCGACGCCAGCACCACGTCGAGGCCGAGCGCGCCGACGAGGTCGAGGCCGAACACGTCGAGCAGCACCCGCGCGATGCCGAAGACGCCCGACTTGACGACGGCGACGGCGTGGAGCAGCCCGGAAACCGGCGTCGGCGCGACCATCGCGTCGGGCAGCCAGGAGTGCAGCGGCATCAGCGCGGCCTTCACGCCGAACCCGCCGGCGAGCAGCGCGAAGGCGGCCCGGGCGACGGTCGGGTCGGCGTCGGCCAGCGCCCCGATGCCGCCGGCGGTGAACGCGGTCGTCCCGGTCGCCCAGAAGACCAGCACGGTGCCGGCGAGCACCGCGACGCCGCCGCCGAACGTGTACGCGAGGTACTTCCGGCCGGCGGCGCGTGCCTCGTCCGTCTCGTCGTGGGTGACCAGCGGGTACGTCGCCACGGTCAACAGCTCGTAGAAGACGAACAGCACGACCAGGTTCGACGCGAAGGCGACGCCGACCGCCGAGGCGACGCTACCGGCGAACGCCGCGAAGTAGCGGGTCTGTGCGTGCTCGTCCAGCCCGCGCATGTAGCCGATGCTGTAGAAGCTCGTCACCAGCCAGAGCAGGCTGGCAAGCAGGCCGAACAGCAGGGCGAGCGGGTCGACCCGGAGCGCGAAGCGTACGCCCGGGACGAACGTCCCGAAGTCGGTCACGTAGACCTGCCCGTCGAAGACGACGCCGGGGACCATGCTGGCGACGATGGCCAGGTTGGCCGCGGCCGCGAGCAGCGTCCAGCCCTCACGGACGTTCGGTCGACCGCCGGAGGCGAGTATCGGTACTGCCGCACCGCCGGAGACGAGCACCGCTGCGAGTGGGAGTAGTGAGTCAGTCATGCGAGGAGTCGTTCGATGGTTGGTTCGAGGAGCTGTCCGTACTCGAAGCCGACGACGCCGAGTCCGACCGCCAGCAGGGCCGCGACGACGACCGTCGCCCGCATGCCCGTGGAGACGCTGGCGACGTCGGCGACCGTCGCCCCGTCGGCCACCAGCCCCCGGTCGTCGGGCGCGCTCTCGGGAGCGTCGCGGAAGAACATCCGCTCGATGAGCCTCGCGAAGTACGCGAGCGTGAGCAGCGTGCTCAGGAGGATGACGACCGCCAGTGGCCACGCCTGGGCCTCGACCGAGCCCAGCGCGATGTACCACTTCGCGACGAAGCCGACCGCGGGCGGGACGCCGACCATCCCCAGCGCGAGGACGCCGAGGGCGGCGCTCCCGAGGGGGACGCGCTCGCTCAGGCCGTCGTACTCGTCGACGCTCCGTGCGCCGGTCGCGCTGGCGACGAGACCGGCGGTCAGGAACAGCCCGCCCTTCATCACCGCGTGGCCGACGAGGTGGATGAACGCGCCGGTGAGCGCGGTCACGTTCGCGACGGCGATGGCGACGACGACCAGCCCGAACTGCGACACCGACGAGTACGCGAGGACGCGCTTGATCTCGGTCTGTGTCACCGCGAGGACGCTGCCGACGACGATGCTGACCGCACCGCCGACCGCGAGCACCGTCCGGGCCGCCGGGTTCGCGAGCAGGAAGTCGACGGTGAACACGGTGAACACCATGCGCACGAGCGCGTACGTGGCCACCGTCGAGACGAGCGCGGAGATGAGCCCGCTGACGACCGGCGGTGCGTCCGCGTAGGCGTCGGGCTGCCAGGTGTGCAGCGGGAAGACGGCGATCTTGATGAACAGCCCGACGACGACCAGCGCGAACGCGGTCTGGACGAGCGTCGTGTCGTGCCCGACGGCCGCGAGTTCGTTCGAGAGGTCGGCCATGTTGAGCGTCCCCGTCGCGACGTAGGCGTAGGCGACGCCGAGCAGGTACAGCGACGCGCCGACGGTGCCGACGATGAGGTACTTCAGGCCGGCGATGGCCGACTCGGCGGTCCGCCCCCCGGCGACGAGCACGTACGCCGCGAGCCCCATGATCTCGATGAAGACGTAGAGGTTGAACGCGTCGCCCGTGACGCTGACCCCGGTGAGCCCGGTGACGAGCAGGAGGTACGTCGCGTAGAACGGGTTCGACCGGGGGCCGGCCCGGCGTGCGTAGGCGAGCACGCCCAGCGAGACGACCGCCACGAGGACGGCCATCGTCGCGGAGAGCCCGTCGACGACGAGTTCGATGCCGTAGGGGGCCTCAAACCAGCCGACGACGTACGTGACCCGCTCGTCGAACGCCCTCGCGGCGAGTGCGACGGTGAGCACGACCTGCCCGGCCATCGCGAGCACCGCGACGTGCCAGCCCGTCCGCTCGCGGACGAGCCCCGCGAGCAGGGCCGCGACCGAGCCGAGGATGGGCAGCGCGACGACCAGCGCCGGGAGGTCACTCATCGCCACGCACCTCCCGGAGCGTGTCCTCGTTCAGCGTGCCGTACTCGTCGTAGGCACGGACGATGAGCGCGAGCGCGACAGCCGTCAGGCTCACCCCGACGACGATGGCCGTCAGGATGAGCACGTGCGGGAGCGGGCTGACGTACGGACCCTCGCCGCCCACCACCGGCGGCTTCCCCCCGTCGACGAACGCCGACGTGATGAGGAACAGGAAGATGCCCGTCTGGAACAGGTTCATCCCGATGACCTTCTTCACGAGGTTGCGACTCGCCAGCAGCATGTACGTTCCCACGCCGAGGAGCAGGACGCTCGCGACGTAGTACGACCGGTCCAGGAACATCTCGATCACGCGTCCTCACCTCCCTTCGGGGGCATGCCGGCCGCGAGGGCGAAGAACAGCCCGATGCTGACGCCGGCGACGATGAGCCCGATGGCGAGTTCGACGAGTTCGACGCTGTACTTGCTGGCATCTTTGATCCCGTAGATCGGGTAGTCGAGGAAGCCCCCGCCGAGGGCGACCGAACCGAGTCCGATGCCGAGGAAGACGAGCACGCCGAGGCCCATCAGCATGGCCGGGACCCGCGTCCCCACCCAGTCGCGGGTGACACGGATGCCGAAGGCGACCCCGAGCATGATGACGACGGTGCCGACGGTGACCCCGCCCTGGAAGCCGCCGCCGGTGCCGTCCGCCCCGTGGAACATCATGAACGCACCGAACGTGAGGACGAACGGGGCGAGCACGCGGACCGTCGCCATGATGACGGAGCTCTCGACGTACTGCGGCCCGGGGATCCGGGGTACATCGTCGTCGTCGTCCGCCTCACTCATCCGAGCTCACCCCCTGTCGCAGCGCGACGAGGATGCCGACACCGGCGGTGTAGACGACGACGGCCTCCCCGAGCGTGTCGAATCCACGGTAGCCCGCGAGGACGGCGGTCACGGCGTTCGTGACGCCGATCTCCTCGTAGGCGTTCTCCAGGTAGTACGTCGAGACATCGCCCGTCGAGGACGGTGCCTCCGCCCCGACCGGGGGGAGCGCCCCGACGGTCGAGAGCAGCACGGCAACGAGCGCGACCGAGACGACGACGGCGGGGACGTCGATCCGTTCGATGACGCGCTCGCCCGTCGGTCGGACCGTCTTCGCGATGGTGATCAGGTAGAGCACGATGACGAGTCCGGCCCCGACTGCTGCCTCGGTCAGCCCCACGTCGGGGGCCTGGAGCAGCACCCAGATGGCCGCGAGTCCGAGGCTGTACGCCCCGAAGGCGATGACGGACCCGAGCACGTCCCGCAGGACGGCGGTGGCGACCGCGCAGGCCAGCACGAACGCCAGGAGCACGAGGCCGATCGCCGTGCTCATGACTCGCCCTCCTCGTCGGTCCACGGTTCGATTCCCTGGTCGTATGCGGCCCGGGCGACGGCGTGGGCCGCGGTCGGGTTGGTGATGAACATGAACAGCAGCAGGAGCGCGATTTTCACCGTCGTGATGTCGAAGCCGAACGCGACGGTGACGGCGGCGAACGTCAGCACCGCCCCGAGCGTCTCGCTCTGTGACGCGCCGTGGATTCGCGAGTAGACGTCCGGGAACCGGACGAGACTGACCGCCGCGATGAGCACGAAGAAGCTCCCGCTCCCGGCGAGCACGAGCACGGCGACCTCGCGCGGCGTCACTCCGAGAACACCTCCCGTTCGATGGTGAACTTCGAGAACGCGATGCTCAGCAGGTAGTTGAGCAGCGCGAACACCAGCGCGATGTCGAGCGCGCCGGGGTCCTCGAAGATGGCCGCGAGCAGCACGATGACGACCACGATGTTCGAGCCGGCGTTGTTGAGGGCGATGATGCGGTCAGGTATCGTCGGGCCGACGACGATACGGTAGACGGCGACGAGCGATGCCAGGACGAACGCGCCGGCAGTCGCCGTGAGCACGTCGGTCACCAGCGTCATCTGTCATCCCCCTCCTCCGCCCGTCGCATTGCGGGGGTGACCCGCCGGGCGGCCGACAGCCCGTAGAAGACGAATCGGACGGGCCGTTCCAGCGTACCGGCGAAGAGCCCCTCGCGGTCGGATTCGGTGAGGGAGTGGATGACGAGGTCGTTCTTCGTGACGCTGACGGTGAGCGTCCCCGGGGTGAGGGTGATGCTGTTCGCCAGCGTCGCCACCGCGAGGTCGGACCAGACAGCCACCTCGTACTCGACCAGTTCGGGCTCGATCGGGAGCTTCGGGTGCAGGACGATCCTGGCGAGCTGGACGTTCGCCTTCGCGATCTCCCAGAGCAAGAACGGCGTGTACAGCACGATCCGTCCCGACTGGCGGAGCAGCCGGACCGGGTCGAACGGGGCCCGGAAGGGGACCTGCCAGAGGACGCCCGCCGTCACCGCCGCCGTCGCGAACCCCGTCACGAGCTCGTAGGTGGCGAGCGAGCCCGCCAGCAGGAGGTAGAAGACGTACGACACGCCGAACAGCGCGAGGAACTGGCCGACCGTCGCGGGCGTCGTCAGCGAGCCGCCCCGGTGTTCACGCTCGACCGGTGCCTCCGCGATGTCGATCCCTCGACGCTGCAGCTCCGCCTCGATGGGTGGGAGCAGCGGTGACGTCCCACCCGGGTTGTAGTCCGGGTCGAAGACCACCGTGTCGACGTCGTTCTCGCGGACGTACTCGGCGAGTATGTCCGCGTAGTCGGTCGGGCTGAACAGGTACCGGTCGGCCCCGACGACCGCCGTCTCGACGATGACCTCACCGTCCTCCTCGTCGCCGATGTCCTCGGCGGCCCAGACGGACACCTGTTCGAGGAGTTCGGTCACCGCACCCGGCGGCCCGTCGTCCGAGAGCCGCTGGGAGAGGGGATAGACGAAGTGGACCGTCGGGCGGCCCTCGCCGTCCTCGCCGCGTTCGCGGGCGGTCCGGATGGCGTACGAGACCGTCCTCCGGAGACCGTCCGACTCCGAGACGGGGACCAGCAGTCGTGCTCCCGTCATCACGGGGTTCCGATGGCTGGTGGGTCGTTCCGGATGTGGATCGGCCGGGGCTGGACATCCCTACCACCGGGGTCCGCCGACGGCCGGGAGGGTCGAGCCGTCGGCTCGGACGGCCGTTGGCGTCGGCGGGGAGTCCAGTGTGGCGACGGAGTGCGAGAACGGGCGAGGCGACCGGCGGACGAGACCGTCTTCGTGAACTCCCTGTACATACCTACCTGAAGGTACCATGGCCAACTTAAGCGTAGTGGAATCCGTCGATTCCGTCGGCTTTGCCGCCACTTCGGAGCGACCCGTCGGCGGGGTCGACCACCCACCCGAACGGCGTTTCGTCGGGGTGGCCTGGTGGCACCCCGGTAGGGGTTCCCTACGCTCCCGTCCGCCGAACGGGGGCGGGACACTCCGGCCGCGGCGGGCAGTACGAAACGTTATGTACGCTCCGGTTACACGGTATGGTAAGATGTACGGCGGAGGGGACGAAGCGCGAGTATTCCGAAATTCGTCACGATATCCGCAGAACAATGTCTGAGGACCCCGCCGACGCAGACGACACGACGGCCCTGACGGACGGGGGGCTGTCGAAAGGCGAGATATTCGACGTGCTCCGGAACCAGCGCCGACGGTTCGTCCTCCAGTACCTCAAGCGCGCGGACGAGCCAGTCGAGCTCGGCGACCTCGCGACACAGGTCGCCTCCTGGGAGTACCGCACGCCCTGTGACGAGGTGAGTTCGGAGCAGCGAAAGCGCGTGTACACGACGCTCCAGCAGACACACCTCCCGAGGATGGCCGAGGCACACATCGTCGACTACGACTCGGAGTCGGGGCTGATCCAGCCCACGGCGCGCACGCGCGACCTCTCTATCTACCTCGAGATCGTCCCCGGAAGCGAGCTCCCCTGGCGGGAGTACTACCTCTCGCTCGGCGCGGTCAGCACCGCACTCTGTGCGGCGGTCTGGGGTGGGATATACCCGTTCTCGCTCCTGCCGGACGTCGCCTGGGCGACGCTCATCGCGCTGACGCTGACGGTCTCCGCCTCGGTCCACATCTACTACGAGCGCAACATGCGCCTCGGCGATCTGGAGGTCCCGCCGGAGCTCGACTTCGAGTAAGGACCACCAGCCCGTCCCGGTCGCTTCGAGAGAACTACCCGGGAGCGACTGTCTCACGGATTCGTGTCCACGCCAGTTGGCCACTTGGCTTATCATGCCCCATCGACAACTCACGACCGATGAACTTCAGGGGGATGCTGGCGGACGAGGACGCGCTGTCGCCTGTCATCGGCGTCGTCCTCATGGTCGCGCTGACGGTCGTGCTGTCGGCGTCGGTCGGCGTGTTCGTACTGGATATCGGGTCACAGGTGACCGAGCAGACGCCGAACGCGGTCGTCGAGTACGATTTCGACGTCGACGGTACCGGGGCCGAGACGATGACGCTCACGCAGGAGGGTGGCAACCCGGTCGAGGCGCAGTACGTCACCGTCTACGTCGACGGCGAGATCGCCTGGGAAGCCGGAAGCAACAGTTCGGATTACAACATCGTCGGGGCCGACGAGTGGGCCGACGGACTCGAGGGCGGTGACAGTCTCACGCTGACTACGGGGTCGAGCAACGTCTCGGTCGGTGACACCATCCGTGTCGTCTGGCAGAAGGGCGAACAGTCCGCCATCCTCAGCGAGCAGCAGGTCGGCTGAACGGCCGTGACACCCCGGCAGTCGGCGGTCACAATCGCCAGCTTTTATTGCTGGTTCGTGTAGCTACGACATGGACAGACTCAGCCAGTCCCTGCGCGATGCGCCCATCATCGAGAAAGACGGCTACCATTACTTCGTCCACCCGATAAGCGACGGCGTGCCGCAGCTCGACCCGGGACTCCTCCGCGAGATCGTCATCCGCATCATCCGGAAGGCGGACCTGGAGGAGGTCGACAAGATCGTCACACCGGCGGCGATGGGCATCCACATCTCGACGGCGGTGTCGCTGATGACGGACATCCCGCTGACGGTCATCCGGAAGCGCGAGTACGGACTGGCGGGCGAGGTGTCGCTCGCCCAGCAGACCGGCTACTCGGAGAACGAGATGTTCATCAACGACGTCGAGGCGGACGACCGCGTGCTCGTTCTCGACGACGTGCTCTCGACGGGTGGGACGCTCGCGGCGGTGCTCGGCGCGCTCGACGAGATAGACGCGGAGGTCGTCGACTGCGTGGCGGTCATCAAGAAGGTCGGCGGCGAGAACAAGATCGACGAGTCGCCCTACAGCGTGAAGACGCTCATCAACGTCGACGTGGTCGACGGCGAGGTCGTCATCGTCGACGAGGACGGCGACGACTAGTCGGTGTCGCTGCCGACGCGCGGGTCGAGCAGCGTGTAGGCGATGTCCTGGAAGAAGTTCCCGACGATACCGACGAAGGCGACGACCATCGTCACCCCGAGGATGAGCGGCATGTCGCGGGCCCCGACCGCGCTGAGCATGAGGCTGCCGAAGCCAGGGATGTTGAACACCTCCTCGATGACGAGGATGCCCAGCACGAGCACGCTGAGCATCTCCGTGAGGAACAGCGAGAGCAGCGGGATGGCCGCGTTCCGGAGCACGTGTCGGGCGACACGGAGCGGACCGGCCCCTTTCGCTCGGGCGATTTTCACGAACTCCATGTCGATGTACTCGAGGGACTCCGACCGCGTATAGCGGAGCTGCCCGGCGAGGAGCGCCGTCGTGAGCACGATGATGGGCAGCGCGAAGAACGCCTGCGTCGCGTTCGCGTCGAGCCAGGGGACGAAGCCGTAGGCGAGCGTGAAGTCGAACGACCAGAGCTGTGCGGACTCGAGCGGGAGTCCCGGGAACTCGATGACCTGGTGGTCCATCACGGCCGCGCTGAACAGTACGGAGGCCAGCCAGAAGTTGGGGATACCGAGCCCGACGTACGCGGCGGTCGTGACGAATCGGTCGCTGAACGTGTGCCGTCTGAACGCGGCGAACAGCCCGAAGCTGATGCCCGTGACCGTCGCGATGACGACAGACGGCACGAGGTAGAACAGCGTGTACTTCATGCTCTCGCGGATCGAGGTCAGCACCGGCTGCCCGGTCGAGTAGGCGATGCCCCAGTCACCCGTGGAGATGCCGACGACCCACCGCAGCCAGCGCTGGAGGATTGGGTCGTTCAGGTTCCGGGCCTCCCGGTACGCCTGGATGGCCTCGGTGACGTTCCCGCCGGTGGTCGAGGCACCGTACGCGACCGACCCGACGTTCGGATCGTTCGTGAACGCGATGACGGCGAACGCCGCCGTCATCACGATGTACGCGGAGACGACCGCGAACACACCCCGCCGCACGAGCCGCCAGACCATGCTCACGGCCGCACCACCGACCCGTGGCCCTGTCGTAGCATTCGAGATGGACTGTCGTACCAGAGCTAATAAATGCGGGGGACCGCCGCTGGAAATGTGGTCGAAATCGATAGACGTCGCCGCGGGGATATGTAAAGCCGCGATTTGAGCAACTATCACCTTTTTTGTTCACCTACGCGAATGGACCGAGCAGCATGGACTCTGGGTGGTACGAACGCGGTCGTCGACAGGTGGGTGGCGAATAGATGGCGACGAGTGACGCCGACGAGGGGGCACGGTTCGAGCAGGTCGACTGGGACGCCGTCGAGCCGTCGGGTGGTGGGCTCGGTCGGCGCTCGGCGCTGTTTCTCGTCAGTCTGGCGGTTCTCGCCGTGACGTTCTGGTACGACTTCGCCGTCGCGTCGCCGGACCCGCTGTTCCGCAACGTCGGGCTCGCCGAGGGGCTCCAGAGCCCGTTCACGTGGGACGTTCGTGGTATCGACTGGCTGTTCGCCGTCTCGCTGCTCGTGTTCGTCTTCTACGTGCTCTACCCGATGTACGAGAACCGCGACCGGACGAGGGCGTACTTCGACGAGCTGACGAACGACAGGGCCGCGACGTTCGCGCTCGGCTACGTGACGCTGTTCTTCTTCGGTGGGGTGTTCGGCCCGCTGTTGGTCGGCCAGCCGGACCCGGACCTCGCGGCGACCTCCCGCCCGCCGGTGTCGTTCGCGACGCCGCTCGGGCGCGTCGACCTGTTCTCGCTGCTGGTCGTCGGCTCGCTCGCTGCGCTGGCGACGTGGGCGCTCCTCGACAGACTCGGACGGGACCGGGAACTCGGCGGGTTCGGTGACGTCGCCCGCGTGGTCGTCCGTGTCGGGCTCGGCTTCCTCGCGACGTTCACCCTGTTCGGGACGGTCTTCAACGTGTTCTCGGTGGCCAGCTTCCGTGTCGCCGCCGGCATCGGTGCGCTCGTCGGGCTCGTGTGGGGGCTCCGCTGGGTGGTCCGCTCCGACCGTTCGTTCGGCAGCGAGCACCTGCGCGGGACCGCCGTCGTCCTCGCCGCGTTCCTGGGCGTCCTCGTTGTCGGCGTCGAGCTGCTCCAGCTCGTCGTCTACGACCTGCTGCAGTTCGACCCCATCGCCAGCGGGGTCAGCTCGACCTCCTGCCCGGCGTCCGCCGCAGCGCCCGGACGCGGGACCAACTGCTACGGCACCTGGGACTACCCGCTCGGGACCGCCCGCTACGGGCAGGGGATGATCCCGTTCGTGTTCAGCGGGATGCGTGTCTCGCTGCAGGTGGCGCTCGTCTGCTCGATGCTCATCGTCCCGCTCGCGACGTTCGTCGGGACGGTCGCGGGCTACGTCGGCGGCGTCGTCGACGACCTGCTGATGAGCTACACCGACATCCAGCAGACGGTGCCGGCCATCATCGTCTACATGATCACCATCCACGTCTACGGACGGAGCCTGTTCGTCCTCGTCGTCGTCTTCGGGCTGTTCTCGTGGGCCGGCGCAGCACGGCTCGTCCGCTCGGAGGTCATCCAGCGACGCGAGGAGGACTTCGTGACGGCCGCGCGCAGCGCCGGTGCGGGCCACTGGCGGATCATGGGACGCCACATCCTGCCGAACGTCTCGAACACCGTCCTGACCTCGGTGACGAGGCAGATCCCCAACCTCATCCTGGCCGAGGCGGCCATCGCGTTCCTCGCACTGAACAACATCATGCTCCCCTCGTGGGGGGAGACCATCTCGAGCCTGCTCCGGTACGTCCCC
This sequence comes from Haloarchaeobius salinus, assembly GCF_024464185.1. NCBI lineage: Archaea > Methanobacteriati > Methanobacteriota > Halobacteria > Halobacteriales > Halorubellaceae > Haloarchaeobius > Haloarchaeobius salinus. The sequence continues at coordinate 756,199 of NZ_JANHAU010000002.1, read as the reverse complement.
GACGGCTGGTGGATGTCGACCATCCCGGTCGTCGTCCTCTCGGTGACGGTGCTCTCGTTCAGCGTGCTCGGCGACGCCCTCCGCGACGTACTCGACCCACGGAGTGATTCCTGATGTCGCTACTCGAAGTGCGTGACCTCGAAGTCACGTTCGACACCGACTCCGGTACGGTCCACGCGGTCGACGGCGTCTCGTTCGACGTCGACCGCGGCGAGACAGTCTGCATCGTCGGCGAGTCCGGCTCGGGCAAGACCGTCACCAGCGAGTCCATCACCAAGCTGGTGAAGGAGCCGCCCGGGAAGGTCACCGCCGACCGGGTCACGTTCGACGAGCGCGACCTGCTGCAGCTCCCGAAGAAGCGCCTGCGGAAAATCCGTGGCGGCCGTATCGGTCACGTGTTCCAGAACCCGCAGGGGTCGCTCAACCCCGTCTACACCGTCGGCCGACAGGTCGCCGAGGCCATCCGCCTGCACGAGGACGTCTCGAAGGAGACCGCCCGCGAGCGGGCGGTCGACCTGCTCGACCGCGTCGGCATCCCGAAGGCGGGCGAACGCTACGACGACTACCCCCACGAGTTCTCCGGCGGGCAGAAACAGCGCGTCGTCGTCGCGATGGCCATCGCGGCCAACCCGGACCTGCTCATCGCCGACGAGCCGACGACGGCGCTCGACGTGACCATCCAGGCGCAGATCCTCCGCCTGCTGCGCGACCTGCAGGACGACCTCGACATGGGTATCCTGCTCATCACGCACGACCTCGGCGTCGTCGCCGAGGTGGCCGACCGGGTCGTCGTCATGTACGCGGGGAAGGTGATGGAGTCCGGCGGCGTGTTCGAGGTGTTCGAGAACCCCTCGCACCCGTACACGCAGGGACTCCTCGACTGCCTCCCCGGCCGTGGTGGCGGCTCGGACGGCATCCCGGGCTCGCTTCCCGACCCGAAAGAGCCGCCAGCCGGCTGTCGGTTCGCCGAGCGGTGCCCGCACGCCATCGACGACTGCCGCACCGGCGACCACCCGACACGCGTCCCGGTCGCCGGCGGCGACCACGACGCGGCCTGCATCTACTACCAGGCGGGCTACGACGCCTCCGTGGTCCGCTCGCCGGCCGACCGCGACGCCGACCCGGACGCCGGCGGCGGGACGTACGCCGACGGCGGCCGGATCGACCGTTCCGGAACTGATTCGGACGACCCCGACGAAGGTGAGAGCCGATGAACGACGACGCCGACCCGGTCCTCTCGGTCAGGGGACTGAAGAAGCACTACCCCGTCACGAAGGGGATCCTCCGCCGCGAGGTCGGCCGCGTGAAGGCCGTCGACGGCATCGACTTCACGCTGTACGAGGGCGAGACGCTCGGGCTCGTCGGCGAGTCCGGCTGCGGGAAGTCGACCGCCGCCACCTCCCTGCTCCGGCTCGAGGAGCCGACCGTCGGCGAGGTCATCTACCACGGCGAGGTGCCCGCGGACACGAACCGCGAGACCCCGCTCGAGAAGCTCCGTGGCGTCCGTGGCGACGACGAGCCGCGCGAGCCGAACGACCTCGTCGGCTTCTCGCAGTCCCAGTTGAAGCGGTTCCGCCGGAAGGCCCAGATGATCTTCCAGAACCCGACCAGCTCGTTCGACCCGCGGATGTCCGTCGGCGAGAGCGTCGCCGAACCGCTGCTCATCCACGGGCTCGACGACCCCGCGGAGCGCCGGGAGATCGCCGAGGACCTGCTCGAACGCGTCGGGCTCGACGCTGACGACTACGACCGCTACCCCCACGAGTTCTCGGGCGGGCAGAAACAGCGCGTCGCCCTCGCCCGGGCGCTCGTCGTCAACCCCGAGTTCCTCGTCGCCGACGAGCCGGTCTCCGCACTCGACGTCTCCATCCAGTCCGAGATCCTCTCGTTGATGCGGGACCTGCAGGACCGCTTCGGGCTGTCGATGCTCTTCATCAGCCACGACATGGGCGTCATCCGCGAGATCTGCGACCGCGTCGCCGTGATGTACCTCGGCGAGATCGTCGAGGTCGCCCCCACCGAGGAGCTGTTCCGCAACCCCCAGCACCCCTACACGCAGGCGCTGCTCGCATCCATCCCGACGCCGGACCCGCGCCAGCGCGGCCTCGGGATGGAGCTCACCGGTGACGTACCGAGCCCCGAGAACCCGCCGTCCGGCTGTCGGTTCCACACGCGCTGTCCGAAGGTCATCCAGCCGGACGACCTCGACCTCCCGCAGGAGCAGTTCCGTCGCGCGCTCGACTTCCGCCACCAGGTCGAGGGCGAGGACGTCGACGCCCAGGGCGCGACCGAGCTCGCCCGCGCCCGGAAAGCGGACGACGACGGCGAACCCACCCGTGACGACCGCCGCCGGGCGCTCCGCGCGGAGTTCGACCTCCCCGACGGGCTCGCCGACCCGGCCGCCGAGGAGAGCGTCGCCGCCGCCGTCGACAGCGTGCTCGACGACGACCTCGACGCCGCGGCCGAGCGCCTCGCCGGGACGTTCACGACGGTCTGCGAGCGCGAGACCCCGGCACTCGAGCGGACCGGCGAGAACCACGTCGCCGCCTGCCACCTCGTCGACGGCTCCGAGACGGCCGAGACCGCCACGACGGAGGTCGCCGACGACTAGCGGAGCCGTTGCAGTAGTCGCACCGCGAACTCCCGCTCGAACGTCTGCTCCGGCAGGTCCGCGAACCAGTCCGCCCGCTCGATGGCCTCGTCGTCCTCGCCGAGCTGCTCGCCGACCGCGGTCGTCGCCGGCTCCGCCTCGAACGCGACCGTCGTGAACGACCGCGTGCGCCCCTCGGATTCGTTGACGTTCTCGACCGCAGCGTGCGGCCGTACCGGTTCGACCGGGACGCCGGTCTCCTCTTCGAGTTCCCTGACGACACCCTCGGCGAGCGTCTCGCCCGGCTTGACGCTCCCGCCGGGCACCACCCACTGCTCGTCGTCGCCGTTGTAGACGAGGAGTATCCGTCCGTCGTCGTCGAGTACGACCCCGATGGCCACCCAGCCCGCCGTGAACGCCTCGTTGTCGTCCATCCCGGCGAACGTCTCCGCGTCGACCGTCCACGACCGGCGCTCTGTCAGCAGGTCGTCGTACCGGTCGCGGGGGTCCGTCACGTCCATACCCGGGTGTCGAGAGGGTGATTGCAAAGTCGTTCCGGAGGTCGATGCGAGCTGCGTTCGACACTCACGAACTCGTCGATACGCTCCTCGTTCGGTTCGCGTCAGAAAGTAGCGGGAGGTAGATTTGAACCACGGTCGCTCCACTCCGTTCCGCTCCCTGGCTCAGATCTCCTCCGGGCTATTTTCCGACTCACGGACCCGTCGCTTCGCTCCTCGTCGTTGTTCGTCGGAAAATAGCGGGAGGTAGATTTGAACTACCGATCTGCGGGTTATGAGCCCGCCGGAATCTCCTGGCTATCCCATCCCGCTACCATCACGTAACCCGGTCCACTAGTTAAGGGTTGTGTTTGGGTCGCCGTATGCGGGTTCGTCCCACCAGGCACCGCGACCGACAGGCCTTTTCATTTCGCGTGGACGCGCCAGGTGAACAGGCTCTCGGCCACGTAGTTGACGAACATGGCGACACCGATGCCGGTGACCTTCGAGACGACGAACCAGCCGTCGATGCTCGCGACGGTGAGTTCGAGGTCGATGACCCGGTAGACGAGTCGGAACGTCGCCAGCTGGACGGTGATGCCGCCGAGGCGGACGAGGTTCGAGCGGGCGAGCCGGCGGAGCGTCGCCAGCAGGCCGTCGTGACCCTGCCCGGAGAACGTCCAGCTGTCGTTGAGCAGGAACATGACGACGACCGCGACCTCGATGCCGATGAAGACCGCGAGCTCCGGGAAGACGCCGAGCTCCTTCAACGCGGTCGAGGTGGTCACGTCGAACAGCGCGCCGACGACGCCGACGGAGGCGAACTGGCCGAACCGGGTGCCGGAGACGAGTTCGGCGGCGTCGCCGTCGAGCAGGCCGGTCCTCCCGCCGTCGGTCCCGGTCTCGTCGGCGTCGGTCCGCCCCGCCACGGGGTCGTCCTCACTCATCGGTCTCGGCTCCGAGACGGTCGACGAGCGAGAGGCGGGTCGTGCGTCGCGAGGCGACGAACCGGTGGACGGAGCTGCCCTGGAGGCGCTTCACACGGTGGCGGGACCTGAGAAGCGAGACGCCGAGCTCGAGCGTCGTTCCGACCGGAGAGACGGTCGACTCGGGCTGGTCCTCCCAGGTGACGGGCACCTCGACGGGGTCGTAGCCGAGCGCGGCGGCCATGGCGACGAGCTCGATGTCCCAGGCGAAGCCGGGCTCGTACAGGTGGTCGCGGACGCTCGCCCAGGCCTCGGCGTCGATGGCCTTCGCGCCGCACTGGAAGTCGTAGAGCGGAACCGAGAGGAGGGTACGCGCGAGGAAGGCGAAACCGTCGCCGAGGTACCGCCGGGCGACGGTCTGGTGGGAGAGCACGGTCGCGTCGGGATGCCGACGCGAGCCGACGGCGAGTTTGGTCGTTCCGTCGACGATGGGCTGGACCACGTCGACGATGGAGTCGGCGGGCGTCGCACCGTCGGCGTCGGCGAACGCAAGGACGTCGGTGTCGAGCGCCTCGAACCCGCAGGTGATGGCGGCACCCTTCCCACGACGGCGGTCGACCGCGTTGACCGTACACGGCTCGTCCTCGAGCGCAGCGAGGGTCGCCGCATCGGGCGCGTCGAGCTCGATGCGCACCGTCGCCGGGTCGAGGTGGTCGTGGAGGGCGTGCAGGTAGTCGACGAGGCTGTCGACCACCGGATCGTACGCGGGGATGACGATGCCGACGGACCGGCTCATCTGTTCGAAACGCGTCCCCCAGGGGAGTAAAACCATTCGTTTCCGGCCGGGACGGGGCCGGCCATCGGCGGACGGCGGCATCCTGCCTCGTCACCGTGGGGTATCGGCGAAGGGAAAAGTCCTTACCCGCCGCCGCCTCGGTTCTCGAACATGGAGTACGGGCTGGTCCTGCTGTGGCTCGCCACCGTGGCCGGACTGGCCGCCATCGCCGCACCCCTCGCGTCGCTGGTCTTCGCCCCCCTGTCGGACCGGGGCGGGACCCTCGCCCTCCCCTTCGCGCTGGCCGTCGTCGGGGTCGTCAGCTACCTCGTCGGACAGGTGGCGTTCGGCTGGCCGGCGCTCGTCGCGTCGCTGCTGGTGCTCGGTGGCGGTTCGGCGTTCGCACTGTCGCGCGACTACGAGCCGGACTGGGGAGCCGTCGGGCTCGGGCTGACGGCCGTCGCCGTCGGCTTCGGGCTCGTCGTCGCCATCCGGAGCGCCGACCCGGGCATCTACGCCGGCGGCGGCGAGAAGTTCCTCGACTTCGGCCTGCTGAAGACGCTCGTCCGGGCCGACAGCCTCCCGCCGGAGGACTTCTGGTTCGCGGGCGACCGGGTGCAGTACTACTACGGCGGCCACCTCATCGCCGCCCAGCTCACACGTCTCACCGGCATCGCGCCGCGGTACGCGTACAACCTCGCACTGGCGACGTTCTACGGCGCGCTCGTCGGCGCGGCGTTCGGGCTCGCACGGAACCTCGCGGCCGAGCGCGACCTGCCCCGGAGCCTCGCGGGAGCCCTCGCGCTCTTCTTCGTCGGCTTCGCGAGCAACCTCGCGCCGGTCGCACGGCTCGTCGTCTGGCTGCTGCCGGAGAGCATGAAGACGTACGTGGACGAGAACCCGGCCGCACAGGACGGCCCGGAGGCGGTCCGGGCGTTCGGCCACACGTGGACGGACCTCGCGCTCGGCCCGGACCAGTTCTACTACTGGCCGGCGAGCCGGGTCATCCCCAACACCATCAACGAGTTCCCGCTGTTCGCGTTCCTCAACGGCGACCTGCACGCGCACATGATGAGCACGCCGCTGCTGCTCGTGACCGCCGCGGTCGGCTTCGCCTACTGGCTGACGCCCGCGGCGCAGGTGTGGCGACGACGCGCGTACGTGTTCGTGTGTGCGCCCCTGCTCGCTGGCCTGCTCGCGGTCGTGAACACCTGGAGCTACCCATCCGTCGCCGGGCTGACGACGCTCGTGGTGCTCTTTGCGGGAGCGCATCCCGGGTCGCTCCTGCCGGCGTCGATGTGGGAGCGACTCGAACCACACACGGACGGCCGCGTCGTCTCGGAGATCCTCCGGATGCTCGGCGCGGGCTGTGCGGGTATCGCCGTCGGGCTGCTCGGCGCGCTCGTCGCGTTCCCCTTCTTCACGGGCGCGACGAGCGGCCAGTCGCTCGCGCTGCTCCCCGGGCGTAGCGGTGCGGCCGGCCTGCTGCTCGTCCACGGCGCGTTCCTGCTCGTCTCGGCCGCGTTCCTCGCACCGAGAATCCAGCCCGACCTGGAGCCGGACCTCGGGATGGTCGCCCCGCTCACGGTCCTCGCCGCCGTCGCGGTCGCCAACGCCATCGGCGGCTGGATTCCGGTGCCGCTCGTACTGGTCGGCGCGGCCGGCCTGCTCGCGGTCACACAGGTCGAGGCAGACGAGCGCGGGCCGGCCGCGCTGCTGTTCGTCCTCGCCATCGGCGTCACCGTCGCCGCGACGGGCGCACTCGGCGCGCCGTTCGGCACGCTGGGCGTCTACGGTGCGACAGTCGTCGTCGCGGTCGGCGCGGCCGTGGCCGGCTTCGACACCGACACCCAGATCGTCGCGCTCGCCATCGCAGCGTTCCTCGTGCTCGCGGCGGCGGCCATCGCCGTCGACCTCGCGATACTCGCCGTCGTCTTCCCGGTGCTCGCGCTCGGCTGGGTGACGCTCCGGCTCGGCCGCGACCTCGGCTACGAGACGGTGCTGCTCGTCGCCGCCGTCGGCCTCGTGACGATGGTCGAGTTCGTCTACGTCTCCGAGCGCGCGGGCAGCGGGCGCTACAACACCGTGTTCAAGTTCTACATGCAGGTGTGGGTGCTCTGGGGCACCGCCGCGGGCGTGATGCTCGTCGACGTGGTCGCCCGGCAGTGGCCCGACTGGAGCATCGGCGAGCGCCTCGCGGCGCGACGCTCCGCGAGCGGGCAGCGCGCCGGCCAGGTCGCATCGGTCGGGCTCGCCGTCGTCCTCGTCGTCTCGCTCTCGGTGTACGGCGGGCTGGCGCTCAGCGGGCACTTCGAGGCCAACGACGCCAACACGCTCGACGGCAAGGCCTGGGCCGAAGGCACCTACCCGGACCAGGCGGCGGCCATCGAGTGGCTGGACGACCGCGAAGGCCGTCCCGTCGTCGTCGAACAGCCGACCAGAGAGCACGTCTACGGCATCAACACGCCCGCCACACAGCTGGTCAGCGGAGTCTCCTCGCTGACGGGGCTCCCGACCGTCGCTGGCTGGACGCACGCCTCGAACTACCACACGGAGGCGGGCTGGCAGGAACGCGTCGCCGACGTGCGGACGGTGTACACCCGCGACAGCTCGGCCCGGGCGAGCGTGCTGGCGCAGTACGACGTCGAGTACATCTACGTCGGCCCGCACGAGCGCCAGCACCAGACCGTCGACGACCTCGCGAGCGAGCCGTACATCTCCGTGGCGGAGCGCTTCGGCGACGTGGTGATCTACGAGGTCGACCAGTCGGCACTCGCGACGGCGAACCGGAGTCGCTGAGAAGAGGGGCGCTGTTCAGACGGCGAGTTCGCCCTTGGCCTCGATGACGTCGACCGCCTCGGCCTCGATGCGGTCGACCTCCAGGTGGTGCGGGATGAAGTTCCGCCGCATGAAGTCGTCGTGCTCGTCCTCGTTACCGACGACACACCAGAGCTGGACACGCTCGGGGCCGTGCCAGTCGCCGTTGCGCGTCACCGAGAAGCAGTGGACCTCCTCGCCGTCGTAGTCGATGATGGCGTCCTTCCGGATGCCCGGGTCCCCGTCGATGATGAGCCGCTTCATGCGCGTCGGTTCGGACAGCCCCACATTAAGGGTGTCGAAGCAGCCGACGCGTTCGCCGCCCCGCGATATGATTGGATAGTGAACCGTCGTGAAATTAATGGTGGTGGGGTGTGTACGCCGGGAGAACGGAGGGGAGGCCATGCACTCGACGGACACACTCAGCAACACGACAACGACCACCAAAGACGGGATCCGGGTAGAGAAGGGCATCCGGCCGGGGGATGGGGCGATGACGGTGAAGTACCGCATCACGTCGGAGCGTGCCGACACCGCCGCCGTCCGCCTCGAGGAGTCGCTTGGCCGGGGGTTCCCGTTCGAGACGCTCGATCTGGACGCCGCCGGGCACGGCGACTGGCTGCTCGAGAACGGCGAGGGCACGCTCGCCCTCGTCGACATCCTGCCGGCTGGAGACAGCGTGACGACGGGCTACGTGGTCGCGACCGCGGAGCTCGACCGCGTCCAGCCCGTGTTCGGGGAACCGCACATCGACATGGTCGACCCCGTGGACTCCGAGAGCAGGCGGTCACGCTCGGCTGGCGGCAGGACCGCGAACCGTGCACCCGAACTCACGGAGACGGCCGTCGCCAGCGCGCTGTCGAGCGATGCGGTCGCCGACGCGCTGTCTGCCGACGCCGTGGTCTCCGCACTCCCGCCGGAGGCCGTCGTCGACGCGCTCGTCGACGCCTTCGAGAACGGCGCGGTCGGCGAGCAGCAGGCCGAGCGACTGCGCGGGCACGTCGCCCCCGGGCAGGTCCGCAGCGAGGAGGTCCACTTCCGCCATCTGGAGGCCCGGCTCGAGGAGTTCGCCGCGTACGCCGACGGCCTCGCCGACCTCATCGACGAGCACGGCACGGCGACCGAGATCGTCGACGACCTGCACGACGACATCGCGGCTGTGCGCGAGACCGTCACCGCCGTCGAGGAGCACCTGACCGACGTCGAGGGGCGGTTCGAGGCCGTCGACGAGCGCTTCGGCGCGGTCGAGGACCGGTTCGAGGCCGTCGAGACCCGCATCGACGGCCGGGTCCACGACGTCGCCGCGGACGTGGCGACGCTCGACGAGGAGCTCGACCGGACGAACGCCCGTCTCGACCGCGTCGGTGGCCGTGCCGACGAGGCCGACGCCCGTGTGGACTCGCTCGCGGACGACCTCGCCGGGCTCCGGACCCGCGTCGCGGACATCGAGGAGCGCCACGGCGAGTCGATGACCGAGCTCGCCGACCACGTCGCCGAGCTGGAGGCCGACCTCGCGGCGACCGAGGAGTGGCGCGAACAGCTGGGCGAGGCGTTCCAGGACGACCCGACGGTCGACGCCGCGACCGTCGACGAGGGGGCCGGCGAGGCGGCGGCCGCCGAGGATGAGGAGCGTCCCGACGACGGCTCCGACGGTGAGACGGCCGATACGGGCGAGTGACGGCCACCGCCGGCGAACCAAACGGGTTTTAAAGTGCCGGAGACAACGTGGACCCAAGAGGCCGATATCTATGCAGATGCCACGACGTTTCAACACGTACTGTCCACACTGCAACGAGCACCACGAGCACGAGGTGGAGAAGGTCCGCACGGGCCGGAGCTCGGGCATGAAGAAGGACCAGCGCAAGCAGCGCGAGGGGAAGAAGGTCATCGGGAACGCCGGTCGCTTCTCGAAGGTCCCCGGTGGGGACAAGCCCACGAAGAAGACCGACCTCAAGTACCGCTGCAGCGAGTGCGGCAAGGCGCACCTCCGCCCGGGATGGCGTGCCGGCCGACTGGAGCTTCAGGAGTAAACCCATGGCAGGAGATTTCATCCGAGTCAAGTGTAACGACTGCGAGAACGAACAGATCGTGTTCGGGAACGCCTCGACCACCGTCAACTGCGCGGTGTGTGGCACCACGCTCGCCACCCCGACCGGTGGCAAGGCGGAGATCCCCCACGAGGTCGTGGAGACGGTCGAAGCACGATGAAGTACAGCGGCTGGCCCGAGAAGGGCGAACTCGTCGTCGGCGACGTCGACGAGATCGAGGACTTCGGCGTCTTCGTCGACCTCAAGGAGTACGAGGACAAGCGTGGCCTCGTCCACATCAGCGAGGTCGCCAGCGGATGGATCAAGAACGTCCGCGACCACGTCGGAGAGGGCCAGACCGTCGTCTGTAAGGTGCTCGACGTCGACGAGGACTCCCAGCAGATAGACCTCTCCATCAAGGACGTCAACGACCACCAGCGGTCGGACAAGATCCAGGAGTGGAAGAACGAGCAGAAGGCCGACAACTGGATGCTGCTCGCGTTCGGCGAGGACGTCAGCGACGAGCAGTACGCCTCCGTCGCCAACGAGCTGCTCGCCGAGTTCGGCAGCCTCTACGACGGCTTCGAGCAGGCGGCCATCCACGGCCCCGAGGCGCTCTCGGACAGCGACCTCACCGACGAGGAGGTCGAACAGCTCGTCGACACCGCGCGCGACAACGTCTCCGTCCCGTACGTCACCGTCACGGGCTACGTCGACCTCCGAAGCCCGAACTCGAACGGCGTCGACGACGTACAGGAGGCGCTGCAGGCGGCAGAGGGCAACGGCGAGGTGCCGGACGAGGTCGAACTCGACGTGACCTACGTCGGCTCGCCCGAGTACCGCATCCGCGTGAAGGCACCGAACTACAAGACCGCGGAGTCGGAGCTCGAGGCGGCCGCCGATCGGGCGGCGGTCGCCATCGAGGAACACGGTGGGTCCGGCGAGTACCACCGCGAGCGTCGTTCCGACGACGAATGAAGTCGGACATCCGGGTGTGCTCGGCGTGGCGCGACCGCCACGAACGCCCGGTGTACACCCTTTCTGCGACCTGTCCCGACTGCGGAGCCGACGCGATAAACAGCGCGCCGGCCCCGGTCGACCCCGAGGACAGCTACGGCGACTACCGACGCGCTCTTAAGCGCGCCGACCGCGAGTAGCGGGTATGGAGCCACTCGACATCGAGACCGTCGATTCGGCCGAACTCTCCGATCCGGCGTTCATCGAAGGACTGCCGGGCGTCGGTCACGTTGGCAAGCTGGCGGCCGAGCACATCCTCGACCAGTACGAGGGGACGCTCGTTCGGCGGCTCTACTCGCACGACCTGCCGCCGCAGGTCGACGTCGGCGACGACGGGATCGCCGAGCTCACCCACCTCGAGTTCCACGCCGTCGAGACCGAGGGACGCGACCTGCTGGTGCTGACCGGCGACCACCAGGCACAGACCAACGAGGGGCACTACCGTCTCGCGAGCGCGGTGCTCGACGTGGCCGCGGAGTTCGGCTGCGAGGAGCTGTACGCGCTCGGCGGCGTCCCCACCGGCGAGCTCATCGAGGAGTACGCGGTGCTCGGGGCGGCGACCCGGGAGTCCGTCGTCGAGGCGCTCGAAGAGGAGGGCGTCGAGTTCCGCGAGGACGAGCCCGCGGGCGGCATCGTCGGCGTCTCCGGGCTGCTGCTCGGGCTCGGCGCGCGCCGTGACGTCGAGGCCGCCTGCCTGATGGGGGAGACCTCGGGCTACCTCGTCGACCCCAAGAGCGCGCGTGCCGTCCTCGAGGTACTCGAGGGCATGCTCGGGATGGACGTGGACTACGCCTCGCTCGAGGAGCGCGCCGACGAGATGGAGGAGGTCATCGGGAAGATACAGGAGATGGAGCAACAACAGCAGGCGAACGTCCCGAGCGACGACGACCTGCGCTACATCGGCTGAGTCGAGCGCGCCCGTCGGACCGAACGGGTTCGGTCCGCTGTTTTCTTTACCGCGCAACACCTACGGCCCAGCGTGGGACTACAACCGCTCGCCCTCGGGCTCGAGTGGGCCGCGGCGCTCCCGTCGTGGGTGCTGGCTGGGCTCTCGCTCGGCCTCGTCTTCGGCGCGTTCTCGGCGGCGATGTTCGTCGTCGGCGAGCAGCTGTTCCCGAGCCCGCCGGGTCGCCGGAGCGACGACGACGAGCAGGGACAGGCACGCCGCCACACGGAGATCCGTCGCTACCTCGACGATATCGGCGAGCGCTACGCCGAGCGCCATCCCGTCGCCGGACACACCGTGGCGTTCTACCTGCCCGAACGGGACGTGGCGGTGACGTTCGACGCGCAGGCGTTCTTCGACATCCAGGGCGCGGGCATCGACGCGGTGCTGTGCGAGCACGAGATGCCAGGCCACCACCTCGGCCGGCGACTGCCCTTCGAGGTGCCGGAGCTGGAGTGGGAGCCGGCGAGCGAACCCGACACCGTCGAGCGTGCGTACCGGGCGCTCGGGCTCTCCCCCGCCGCCTCGACCGACGAGGTGCGCGACGCCTACCGCGAACGGGTGATGGAGGTCCACCCGGACCACGGGGGCGACGAGGAGGCGTTCCGGGAGGTCCGCGACGCGTACACGACGGCGAAGGAGCACGCGGACTGAGCACGACGCCCCCGATGCCCGCGGACGGTTACTTCGCGGTAAGCCCGTCGTAGGATGGCGTTAGGACTTTAACCGAGAACCACCTTGCAGTGGATATGAACTTCCTCCCGGCCGTCGTCGGGCCGACGGTGTTCGGGATGACCGCGACAGACCTGTTCGCCTGGGTCATGATCGCGGCGTTCCTCGTCGGCGCGCTGGTCGACGTCTTCGACAGGGAGACCGCCCGGTACGTCCTCGCGGTCACGTGGGGGCTGTTCGGCCTGTTCTGGCTGGCGGTGTTCCCGCACTTCGCGTTCGAGGTCAAGAGCTTCGTCGAGGGCGGCCTCGCGATCTTCGCCGTCCCGGCCTGCATCTACACCGGCTACCTCATCTACCAGGGCCGCGAGCGGCTGCACGTCCTCTCGCGGGCGGTCGGCGTCATGGGTCTCGTCTACTTCCCGACCCAGGCGATCCCCGCCGTCCGCGAGTTCCTCATCGAGACGGTCGCGGTCCAGACGCTCTGGGGCATCAACCAGCTCGGCTACCACCCCGAGTTCACGACCGGCCCGGAGTACGGCTACATGAACTACTTCTACTTCGGGCCGGACGCGTTCAGCACGTACATCGTCTACGCCTGCACCGGCATCGGCTCGATGGCCATCTTCGCGGGGCTCATCGTCGCCGTCGAGGCACCGCTCCGCCGGAAGCTCAAATCGCTGGCCATCGCCATCCCCGTCATCTGGGTGCTGAACATCGTGCGGAACGTGTTCGTCGCGGTCGCCGCCGGCCAGGGCTGGTTCGCGATGGAGCCCGTCCTCACCATCGCGGGTCTCGCCGGTGTCGAGCCCATCGAGGCGTCGTTCTGGTTCTCCCACAGCGTCCTCTCTCAGGTGGGCTCCGTCATCGCGCTCGTCGGCATCACCTGGCTGGTCGTCAAGGTCGTCCCCGAGCTGCTGGCCATCCTCGAGGAGGTGCTGTTCGTCGCGACCGGAACGGAGTACGACCTCGAGGACGCACTGGGCGTCTCGCCCGACGTGCGGACCGACGGCGGCGATGTCACGGAGTGAGTTCGTCGTCGGTGACCGGGGTGTCTACCTCCCGGCCGACGACGCGCTCGTCGTCGCCGACGTCCACCTCGGCCGTGCCCACGCCTCGAACGTCGAGTTCCCACTGAACGAGCGACGGGACACGCTCGACCGCCTCGGCACGCTGTGCGACCGCTTCGACCCCGAGACGGTCGTCCTCGCCGGCGACGTGCTCCACCGGTTCGACGCGGTGCCCGTGCCGGTGCGCGAGTCGCTCGACGCCGTCGTCGCCGCGGTCCGTGATGCGGGCGCGGAGCCGGTGCTGGTGCGGGGGAACCACGACCGCCAGCTCGACCGCGTCGCGAGCGAGCCCGTCCACGACGCCCACCGGCTGGATTCCGGCACCGTCGTCTGCCACGGCCACGAGGAGCCCGCCGTGACGGGCGACCGATACGTCGTCGGCCACGACCATCCCGTCCTCGAGGTCGAGGGGAAACGCCACCCCTGTCTGCTGTACGGCCCCGACGCCTACGACGGCGTCCCGGTGGTGATGCTCCCGTCCTTCACCACGCTCGCGCCCGGCGTCGTCGTCAACGGGATGCGCGCCGGCGACTTCGATTCGCCGCTGGTCCGTCGGGCGGGCGGCTTCCACCCGGTCGTCCGCGACTCGGACGCTGCCGAGACGCTCCGGTTCCCGCCGCTGGGCGAGCTCCGGCGAGTGCTCTGATCGCCCGGCTCCTCAGGGCTCCGGCTGTTCGACCCGCTCGCGCCAGAACTGCGGCCGTTCGAACCGGCCGTAGGTGGCCTCGTAGCCGAGCCGGTTCGCGAGCGGCGCGACCAGCGTCGCGAGCGGTTTCGCGACCGCCGGCGGCGGCGACGTGAACACCGTATCGTCGGACATCGCCGCCGCGAGCGCCATCGCCTGCAACAGCCCGGGCCGACCGTCGTCGTCGAGCGCCCCCTCGTGTGCGAGTCCGGCGAGCGTTCGGACCACGTCCAACGTCCGGGCCGCCGGACGCGTGGTCGTCAGCGTCGCGGCCAGGTCGTCGCCACCGACCGCGAAGCCGTGGGGGGTCTCCGGCGGGACGGTGATCTCGTCGCCGGGCGAGAGGTGGTGCGTCTCGCCGTCGACGTCGACGACGAACTCACCGCGGAGGACCGCGAACGACTCCTCGTAGCCGACGTGGTAGTGTTCGGGCGGCCCCTCGTTGCCGGGTGCGAACACGCCGAGCCCGGTGACGGACGCACCGTCGGTCTCGGCCGGCGTCACGAGCCCTGTCGTCCACTCGCCGGCGACAGGGTTGGAGAACAGCGGGGTGACCCGGTCGTGGAGGTGGTCGGCGAGCGGGCCGTCGGTATCGTACTTGAAGCCAGTGCCGGGGATCGGGTCGCCGTCATCGAGTCGGCGGCCGGTCTGCGGGGACATGACGGTATCGTCACACGCTATCCCGGATAAACCTCCGGTCGATGTCAGTTCGCGGGAATCGACGGTCCGCCTAGCCCAGGTCCTCGCGGACCGCCGTCGCGGCATCCTGCCCGCTGGCCATCGCACCCTGGATCGACGACCAGCGCGTGTAGTCACCGGCGAGGTACACCGGCCCGGCCGGGTCGCGCGTGTCCGGTAGGGAGTCCGTGAAGCCGGGCGGTTGCTGGAACTGTGCGAACGGGATGCGGTCGGTGTGTTCGAGCGAGAAGTCGCCGAACCGTCGCTCGGGGTACCACGACTCCAGGGTCTCCTTCACCAGCGCCGCCAGTTCCTCGTCGCTCTCCGCGCGTTCGCCGAGGAACGTCGCGCTCAGGAGTCGGACACCGTCGGGTGCGTACTCCGGTGCGGCGGCGGTGTGGTCGGCAATCTGGTTGGGGCCGTCCTCCGCCGCGTTGAGCATGAGCCGCGTGCCGGCGTCGAACTCGTCCCGGTGCGAGAGCGAGAACCACTGCGTGACGCAGGCGTGTGCCGTCCGCGGGATGGCCGAGACATCGGTCAGCTCCCGCGCAGCCGTCGGGTCGGTGGCGACGACGACCGCGTCGACCGCCAGGTTCTCGCCGTCGACCGCGACCGTCGCGTCGCCCTCGTCGGGGTCGACCTCCGTGACGGTCGCACCCGTCCGCACGTCTACGCCCGCCGACTCGGCACGCTCGCGGAGCTGTGCCGATATCTCGCCCATCCCACCGGCCGGCACCGCCGTCTCGCCCTCCGAGAGCATCTTGAACGTGTACTCGAAGACGCGCTTCGAGGTCGAGAGCGACCGGTCGAGCGTGATGCCGCCGTAAAAGGGTGCGGCGAAGTTGTCGACGAACTTCCGCGAGAAGCCACGCGAGACGAGGGAGGACTCGATGTCGGTGTCTGGTCCCTGGAAGATTGCCTCCGCCGAGCGCCCCGCGAGCTCCCGTTTGAGCTTCAGCGTCCGGAGCTTGTCCGTGACCGTCACGTCCCGGTTCAGCAGGGACTCGGTCAGCGCCGACGGGTCGCGGAACGGGTCCGAGAGGATGGAGCGGTGCCCGGGCCGGCAGATGCACGCCCCCGGGGCGAACGTCCGGAGGTCGAGCGCGTCGAGGTCCAGTTCCGCCTGCACCGCGGGGTACGCGGTGAACAGCACCTGGAACCCCCGGTCGAAGGTGAACCCGTCCTCGTGGGTCGACCGGACGCGCCCGCCGACCGTGTCCTCGCGCTCGAACAGCCGCACGTCGGCACCCGCGTCCGCGAGTCGGCGGGCGGCGACCAGCCCCGCGAGGCCGCCCCCGGCGACGATGACGTCTGCGTCCATACCACGTCCTTCGGACACCGTGCTGAAAACCGCGGTGGTCCCGGTGCTGGCGTCCCCTTCCGCCGTCGCCCGGTCTGCGGCGCGGGGCCCGAGAGGCCAGGACCGTCCGCGGGTCCGGTGCCGTCGGCGGGGAGGACCTGGACGACGGACACCGACATGGACAGGGCTTAGGCCACCCCGTTCCAACCCCGGTTCATGGAGACGACCGAGGCCTTCGTCGGACTGGACTGCGTCGACTGCGGCGAGCGCTTCGACGCCGCCGAGGCAACGCACCGCTGTCCGGACTGCGGCGGCATCCTCGACCCGTCCTACGACTACGACGAGGTATCGCTCTCGCGTGACGAGCTGGCCGACCGGCCGTTCGAGACGATGTGGCGGTACGCCGAGCTGCTGCCGTTCACGCCCGAGTCGGCGGTGACGATGGACGAGGGGGCGACGGCGCTCGTGGAGTGCCCGACCCTGGCCGACGAGCTCGGCGTCGCCGAGGTGTACATCAAGGACGAGGGCCGGAATCCGACGGGGACGTTCAAGGACCGCGGCCAGACCGTCGCGATGACGGCGGCGGCCCAGCACGGCGCGACGGACGTGGCGCTCGCGTCGGCCGGTAACGCGGGACAGGCGGCGTCGGCGTACGCCGCCCGCGCCGGGCTCGACTCGCACGTGTTCCTGCCGGCCCGCTCCGGGTTCACGAACAAGGCGATGGTGAACGTCCACGGCGGCGACATGACCGTCGTCGGCGGGCGCATCAGCGACGCCGGCGCGGCGTTCGCGGACGCCATGGCCGACCCGGAGAACGAGCACTGGTACTCGGTGAAGACGTTCGAGACGCCGTACCGCCACGAGGGCAAGAAGACGATGTACTACGAGATCGCCGAGCAGCTCGACTGGGACGCCCCCGACGCGGTGGTGTACCCGACCGGCGGCGGTGTGGGGCTCATCGGGATGTACAAGGCCGCCGAGGAGTTCGAATCCCTCGGGCTCACCGACGACGTGCCGGGGTTCTACGCGGCGCAGGCGACCGGCTGTGCGCCCATCGTGGCGGCGTTCCAGGAGGGCAAGGACGTCCACGAGGCGTGGGAGCACCCCGACACCATCTGCGGCGGCATCGAGATCCCCGACCCGGGTGCGAGCCCGTGGATCCTCGACGTGCTCCGCGAGTCCGACGGCGGCGCGGTGGCGACGGACGACCCCGACATCCTCGACGCGGCCATCACCGTCGCCCAGCACGAGGGCCTGGAGATGGGCGCGACCTGCGCCGCCGCGGCGTCGGGCGCGTGGGAGCTCGCCGAGGAGGGCGAGTTCGACGAGGACGACACCGTCGTGCTCGTCAACACCGGCACGGGCAACAAGGACGACGACATCCTCCGGAGTCATCTGATGGGCCAGGGTATCTGAGGGCCGCTCGCGGACGGCGACCACCGACGTCGCGCTGCTGCAACCGGGCAACTTTTCCTTTAGAGCCGTCTAATCCTCGGCAAGGATGCTTTCGGACGTGATGGAGGACTATCTCAAGGCGATCTACATCCTCCAGAAGCACGGCGACCCACCCGTCTCGACCTCCGAGATCGCGGAGTACCTGGACGTCACTCCGCCGACGGTGACGAGCATGGTCGAGAAGCTCGACGACCGGGGGCTCGTCGAGCGCGAGAAGTACAAGGGCGTCGAGCTGACCGACGAGGGCGTCACCGTCGCGCTCGAGGTCCTGCGGCACCACCGGCTGCTGGAGGCCTACCTCACGGAGCACCTCGACTACGACTGGTCCGAGGTGCACGAGGAGGCCGACGTGCTCGAACACCACATCTCCGAGGAGTTCGAGCGACGAGTCGCGGATGCACTCGGCAACCCCACCGTCGACCCCCACGGCGACCCCATTCCAGACGCCGACCTCTCGCCACCGGCGGACGCCGAGCACACCAGGCTGTCTGACCACGAGCCCGGGACGACTGTCGAGATATCCCGAGTCAGCGACCGCGACGAGGACGAGCTCCGCTACCTGAAGGACGCGAACATCACCCCCGGCACGGTCGTCCGCATCGTCGACGTGGCCCCCTTCGGGATGGTCACCGTCGCGGTCAGCGACGGGGGCCGACAGAGCCTCCCGGAGGAGATCGCCGACTCCATCCGCGTCAAGCGGGTCGAGACCGGCACCGTCTCCGCCGAGGAGGTGCCCGAGGCGTGACCGGCTTCGCGGAGATCGTCGTCGTCGCGTTCGTCGCCCAGCTCGCCGTGCTGCCCGGCGAGAAGGTGCAGTTCATCATCGCCGGGCTCTCGACGCGGTACCACCCCCTCGTCGTCGTCTCCGCCGCGGCCACGGCGTTCGCGGGCTGGACCGCCCTGGAGATCCTCTTCGGGGAGTTCCTGCTCCGGGTGCTCCCCGGCGTCTACCTCGACGTGTTCACCGGGGGGCTGTTCCTCGTCTTCGCCGTGCTGCTGTGGCACTCGATACCGGAGGACGGCGACCGGAGCTTCGACAGCGTCGGGGACGGCTCCGTCGAGACCGACGGTGGCGTCTTCGGGTCGGCCGGGGGGCTCGACGAGACGCGGACCGTGTTCGGCCACGAGATGCCCGCCAGCCTCGCCGCGTGGTTCCCGATCTTCGGGATGATGGCCGCCGGCGAGTTCGGCGACAAGACCCAGCTCGTCACCATCGGCCTCGCCGCCCAGTACGGCGCGACGCCGGCCATCTGGACCGGCGAGATGCTCGCCATCGTCCCGGTGAGCCTCGCGAACGCCTACTTCTTCCACCGGTTCGCCCACCGAGTGAACCTCCGGAAGGCCCACATCGCCTCCGCCGCGCTCTTCGGCTTCTTCGGGCTGGACACGTTCCTCGCGCTCCTGACGGGCTTCTCGTTCTGGGAGACGTTCGTCGGTGTGGCCACGGATGCCGTCTTCGCCGTCGTGAACTGGCTCGGTGGCGTCCTCCCGCTGGCCTTCGACGCGGCCCCGCTGCTGCCGTAGCCTTCGCCGCCTCCGGTCGGTTTTTGTAGCACACTCGCGTACGGCCGCCGATGGCATCGACGCTCGCCTCGCTGTTCGCGGGGCTCCTGTTCGGCTTCGCACTCGCCTCCCCACCGGGACCGATGAACGCGATCATCGCCGAGGAGAGCGTCCTCGGTGGCTGGCTCTCCGGCGTCCGTGCGGGCCTCGGTGCGTTCACCGCCGACGCGTGCTTCTTCGTGCTCGCGTGGCTGGGCGTCGTCGCCTTCGTCGAGACCGTCCCGGCTGTCAAGGGCGTCATGGTCCTCGCCGGCGGCGTGCTCATGTGCTACTTCGCCTACGGCGCGGCCCGGGACGCGATGAGCGAGACCGACTTCGTCGACGTCGACCCCGACGACGACCGCAAGGGCTTCTCCAAGGCGTTCGTGCTCGCGCTCACGAACCCCTACCAGATCGTCTTCTGGCTCACCGTCGGCGTCCACATGCTCGACGACCGCGCAATCGACGTGTTCAGCCACGTCCCCTACGTGAGCGAGTCGCTCGCTGGTACGGTCGTCGTGCAGGCGGGGTCGCTCGCGCTCGTCGTCGGCTTCTTCGGCGGCATCCTCGTCTGGGTCACCGGCTTCCCGGCGACGCTCGTCGCCGTCGGCAAACGGGTCGACCGCTTCGCGCCCGTCGTCGCCGGCGCGAGCGCGGTGGTGCTCGCGCTGTTCGGCGTCTTCTTCCTCGTCGACGCGGTGCAGACGCTCGCACCGATGGTCGTCTAGCCGTTCCAGAGTCGGCGCGACCCGGGGGGAGTACGGCGGGTCTGTCCGTCTCAGAGGACGGGGTCGACGTCGCCGAGTTCCATCTCGGCGACCTCCAGCTCCAGCCACTCGCGGAACCACTTCACGCGCTTGAGCCGCTGGTGTGCGATGCTCTCGGCGGTGTCGCTCTCGATGCGGTCGGCGGCGTCGTGCCCCCGTTCGAGCACCCGGTCGACCATCTCGGCGGCGTCCATGTGCGTGCGTGCCTCGTAGCCCATCCGGAGCAGCATCAGCGCCGTGCCGTTCGCGCCGACCTTGTCGAGCACGTCGGCCTCGATGAGACACTGCGTCTCCAGCGAGAGGTCCGAGAGGTCGCCCTGGTACGAGTGGTTCTCGATGGCGCGACACACCTCGTCGACGAACGACGACGGGAACTCGCCGCGGGTCTCGAGGTACTGCCGGGCGACCCGGGCACCCTCCTCGGCGTGGACGTCCTGGTCGGCGTCGAGCTTCGCGATGTCGTGAAAGAGCGCGGCGACCCGCGTCACGTCGACGTCAGCGCCCTCCTGCTTCGCGATCTTCGTCGCGAGGGCGACGACGTTGAGGATGTGGTTGAAGCGGTACTCCGCGGAGTGCCACGGGTACCAGCGCATCCGGCCGCCCTCGTCCTCGTTCTCGACGCTGGCGAGGAGGTAGTCGTGCACGAACGCCTGCATCTCCTCGTACTCCTCGTCGGTGACCCGTGATTCCTTTATCTCGACACCCATAGAGAATCCCACCAGATTAGACGGTCCGTAGTCATTGTTACCCGTACAAACGGCGCTACAACTCTTAGGCGTTACGACAGTGCCGATTAAGTGTTCGGAGAGCCTCGCTCCGGACGTGACAGAAGCGCTCTACCTGACAGATTCGTCCACCCGTCGCTTCGAGGCGACCGTCGAGCGCGTCGCCGGCGACCGGGTGGTCCTCGACCGCACCTGCTTCTACCCATCGGGTGGCGGCCAGCCCGACGACCGGGGCACCATCACCGCCGACGGCACCGGGTGGGCCGTCACCGACGTCGCGAAGAAGGACACCATCTACCACACGCTCGACGGCGACCCGCCGGAGCCGGGCACCGCCGTCGTCGGCGAGCTCGACTGGGACCGCCGCCACGCCCACATGCGCTACCACACCGCCCAGCACCTCCTCTCGGCGCTCCTGCTCGACGAGTTCGACGCGCCGACGACGGGCAACCAGGTGTACGAGGACCGCGCCCGACTGGACTGTGCCTACGACCGCTTCGACGAGGACGACCTCGCGACCATCGAGGACGGCCTGAACGGACTCGTCGCCGAGGCGCTCCCGGTTCGCTGGTACGAGATGGACCGCGAGACCGCCGAGGCCGAACTCGACACCGACCGCACCCGCATCGACCTCCTCCCCGACTCGATCACGGAGCTCCGCATCGTGGAGATCGGCGGCGACGGGCCCGCCGGCCCCTGCGACCGGACCGACGCCGCAGCAGTTCCCTACGACCGCACCGCCTGTGCCGGCACCCACGTCGAGTCGACGGCGGACATCGGTACCGTCACCGTCACCGGCCGGGAGACGCGTGGGTCCGACGGCGAGCGCATCCGGTTCGAGCTGGCGTAGGTCGGTCTCGGCCGAGGCTCCCCGGCCGGCTGGCGTGCATCGAGTTCACCACACACCCGACTCCTTATGCCGCAGTCGCACGCACCGACGGACGTGAACGTCAGGAACGTCCTCCCGCGCGACGCCATCCCCAGCGTCGACGACCCGACCTACGAGCCCGTCGCGGAGTACGACGGCGAGCCCGACGACGAGGTGGTCGTCGTCGACGGCGAGCCGGCCCGCGCTTATCCCGTCCGCTACCTCCACTACCACGAGATCGTCAACGCCACCGACGCCGACGGACGGCCCGTCGCCGTCACCTGGTGCCCCCTCTGCGGGAGCGCCGTGGTCTACGAGCGGACGGTGGCGGCGGACGGTGGCGACGAACCCCGGACCCTCACATTCGGCGTCTCCGGCAAGCTGGCGGACGACGACCTCGTGATGTACGACCGGGAGACCGACAGCGAGTGGAAGCAGAGCCGCGGCGTCGCCATCGACGGCCCGCTCGCCGGCACCGAGCTCACCGTCCTCCCGGCGGCGATGACGACCGTCGAACGCTTCCGCGAGGCGAACCCGGAGGGCGAGGTGCTCGCCCCGCCGGGCGGCGAGAGCGAGGCCGCCAGCGACGACGACGACCCCGCGCCCATCGACTACGACGCCGCGCCGTACGAGCGCTACTTCGACATGGACGGCTTCGGGCTGGCCGCGCACCGCGGCACCGACGACGAACGCGACTGGGACCGCACGGACATCGAGCCGAAGACCGTCGTCCTCGGGCTCACCGTCGGCGACGACGCCCTCGGCTTCCCGCTTCCGCGCGTCGAGGAGAACGGAAGCGTCGCCCACGCGACCGTCGGCGACCGCGACGCGGTCGTCTTCGCCACGCCCGACGGTATCCACGCCTTCGAGAACCCCGGCTTCGTGTTCGAGCGCACCGTGGAACCCGGCACGTTCGTCGCCGACGACACCCGCTGGGACGGTGCGACCGGCGAGAGCGACGACGGCCGCTCGCTGGAGCGACTGCCGAGCCGTCGGCTGTTCGCGTTCGCCTGGCAGGACGACCACGGTCCCGACGCCTTCTACGGGGACGAGTAGTCCGCGACCGCGAGCGTTCGACGTCGCGCTATTCGTCGTCGCCGTCTTTCATCTGCTGGAGCTGCCCGACGAGGTCCTCGTTCGACATGTCCCCCTGGTCGAACGAGACCTCGCCCTCGTGGTCGTGCTCGTGCACGGTGACCGCGTCGTCTTCATCGATGTCGTTGTCCTGGTCCTGCTGTTCGGATTCGTCGTAGCTCCCAAAGCCCATTGGATTCGAAGGGACGCCCCCGACGTATGAAAAGGGTCCGTTCTTGGCCCGACTGGGAAGACGGCATCGTCGGCCCGACTCACCCGACCGCCGCAGGTGGGACTCACGCGGGCGTCGAGACGGCGTCGGTCCCACCGCCGCGTTCGTCCCGGCGACGGTTCCGGTAGACCAGCGCGGCGAAGCCGACGCCGCCGACCGCCCGCGCCACGATGCCGAAGTCTGCAGCCGGCACGACGAGTGCCGAGAGGGGGCCGATCAGCAGGGTCGGTGCCATCAACAGCAGGGCGGTAGCCGCGAACGCCGCCCGCTCCAGCCGCGACACGTCGGTGTAGAGGTAGCCGATGACCGTCGCCGCGAGGGCGACGACGCCGACGAACACGCCGACGATCGGGACGACGACCTCCGGGAGGAAGAAGCCGAGGTCGGCCACGTCTCCCGCGTTGATGACCCGCATCTCCTGGCCGTTCCCGGTGGGGCGCAACAGGAGGATGCCCGGCGAGAAGACGAACGCGAACGGGACGATGGCCTTGTTCAGCGACAGCGAGAACGCCTCGACGCCGGTGTCGAACGGGTCCGACTTCGCGACGCCGGAGGCCGCGTAGGCGGCGACGGCGACCGGCGGCGTGATGTCGGCGATGACGCCGAAGTAGAGGATGAACAGGTGGGCCGCGAGGATGGGGACGCCGAACTCCTCGATGGCCGGCGCGAGCATCGAGACGAGAATGATGTACGTGACCGTCGTCGGCATCCCCATCCCCAGGATGATACACGAGACGGCCGTGATGAGCAGGAGGACGACCAGCGAACCGCCGGCGAGCGAGAGGATGAGCGCGGTGAGGTTCGGCCCGAGCCCGGTCGTCGCGATGACGCCGGGGATGATGCCCGCGGCCGCGACGGCGACGACGACAGCGGTTGCCGTGCGCGCCCCGCCATCCATCGACCGGACGATGAACGCCCCGTAGCGGAACGGTCCGCTCCCCGCCAGTCCCGGTCGCCGGAGCGCGTCCGCGATATCCGACGCCACCGCCTCGACCGAGTCGTCGTACTCCAGCAGCGGCGCGTCGTGTCGGGGGCGGGCGAGCAGCACCGCCAGGCTGGCTCCGAGGAGAATCCACCCGGCCGACCCGAGGATGACCGGCACCGGTGCCGCGCCGTTGGTCCAGGCGACCGCACCCCGGACCGCCGCCAGCAGTGCGACGGCCCCGACCAGCGGGAGCCGGTTCCGCCGGCCGTAGGCCGCGACGAACGCCGTGAGGGCCGCGATGGCGAGCACCGTGAACCAGGCCGACCGCGCGACCGACAGCCGTTCGACGATGAGGTAGTAGAGCAGGAGCCCGAGCGGGACGAGGTAGAACCAGCCGTGCTTCAGGTGCGGAACCACGTCGACGAGGTCAACGCCGTCGACGCCCCCGATCCCCTGGCGGGAGGCCTCCAGGTGGACCATCACCCAGACGCCGAAGAAGAACACGATGGCGGGGACCGACGCCGCCACGATGACGTCCGCGTAGGGTGTGAGCGTGTACTCGACGATGAGGAAGGCGGCCGCACCCATCACCGGCGGGAGGATCTGCCCACCGGAGGACGCGGACGCCTCGACCGCCCCGGCGAAGGCGGGGCGATAGCCCGAGCGCTTCATCAGCGGGATGGTGAACGCGCCGGTCGTCACCGTGTTCGCGATGGACGACCCCGAGATGGTCCCCATGAACCCGGACGCGAGGATTGATGCCTTCGCCGGGCCGCCCTTCCGCCGGCCCGTGAGGCTGTACGCGAGGTCGATGAACCACTTGCCGGCCCCCGACGCCTCCAGGAACGCCCCGAACAGGATGAAGATGTAGATGAACTGCACGGATACGAGCACGGGCACGCCGAGGATACCCTGGTCGGTGTACCAGAGGTTCCTGACGATGGTCGACCACCGCGCCTCGGCCGTCGAGAGCACGCCCAGGTAGGCGATGTCCTGCGGGATGAGGTAGGCGTACTTGGCGTAGACGACGAACGAGCCGACGATGACCATCAGGTAGAAGCCGAGCGCCCGGCGGGTCGCCTCCAGGACGAGCAGGACCGCCGCGACCCCCAGCAGGTACGCCAGCGACGACTCCCCGAGAATCGGCAGGGTGTTCAGCGGCGAGAGGAACGTGTACACCTCCCCGATGGTCCGTCCGGCGTCGAGTCCCAGCGCACGCATCCGCAGTATCTCGCGGAACTCGGTCAGGTAGTAGTACGCCGTCAGCAACGACAGCCCCATCAGCAGGTAGTCGAGCGGCGTGATGCGGTCGTTCCTCGGGTCGCCGAGCAGCCAGCTCACCGCGCTCGCGAATCCGTCGACGGCGGCAGTGACCGGGGACTCCTCGCCAGCACGCGCACGCACCGCCGGCTGAACACGGGCCACCCGGCGCGAGACGAACCCCTGCCCCGTCGACGGCGGGTAGATGGCGAAGGCGAGCACGAGCGCGAACACGACGTGGACCGCGTTCACCTGCAGCTGCTGGAGCGTCGCCAACTCGAACTCGCCGTACAGCGGGAGCGAGACGGCGAACTCGAAGCCACGTGCGGCCAGCCACATCTGGTAGGACGAGAAGAGGATGGCGACGAGCGAGACGACGACCGCGACCCAGCCGGTCAGCGTCCGTCGGCGTTCCAGTTCCTTCAGCAGTTCCTCGCGCTCGACCTCGCTCAGTTCGTCGGTCGTGGTGTCTGTTGTCGGGTCGGGCTCGTCAGGCATGGTTAACTGAGCCGGGGGAGGACGCTTCGACGTTCGACGGAGAGGCGCACCGAGCGCCCCGACGACAGCGCGACCAGATCGTAGGTGGTCCCGTCGACGCGGAGCTCGTGCCCGGCGATCTCACCCGGGCTGACGACGACTCTCTCGTAGGTGCGATCCGGGTCGAAGACGAACCAGCCGTCGCGGGTCGTCACGTTCGCGTCGGCCGGGAGGCCCCAGCCGTACGACTGGAAGCGCATCTCGACGTTGTCGAGGGCGCTGCCCCGAACGACGTACCGGTCCTCGACCGGCGTGCGCTCGACGCTGTGGGTGTACGCGAGCGTCACCGGTGCCCCCTCCTCGACGGGGACCGTCAGGAGGTGCTCACCGGTCGACGCGTCCGAGACGACGAGGACGCGCTCGGAGGGGAGCCCGGCCACGAGGCCAGCGACGAAGACGGTCAGCACGACGCAGACGACCACCGCCAGGGGGACGGCCAGACGCCGGTCCATCGGCTCAGCCGAAGTACGCGGCTGCGCCCTCGTGGAGTTCGATGGACATCCCGTCCTGGGCGGTTTCCCGGGTGATGAACTCCGACTTGATGCTCAGTTCGCCGGTGTTGTCGAAGATGGCGGCGGTCACGGACTCGACGGTCGACGCCGCGAGGTCGGACCGGGTCGCGATCATCGCCTGGACGGACACCGTGCCACGGTCCTCCCCGACGCCGTTGTAGGTGCCACCGGGGATGGTGTCCTCGGCGTAGAACGGCGCTGCGTCCAGCACGGCCTGGAGGTTGTCGCCGGTGATCTCGACGATCTCGATGTCGCTCGAGGTCGCCAGGTCGGCGATGGCACCGACCGGCCAGCCGCCGACGACGAACGCCGCGTCGATGTCCCCGTTCCGAAGCTGGTCGGCCGCCGTCGCGAAGCCCGCGTTCTGCTCGTCGTACTCCTCGATGCCGAGCACCTCCAGGATCTGCGTCGCGTTGACCTGCGTCCCGGAGCCCAGGTCGCCGGTGTTGATGGTCGCACCCTCGAGGTCCGCCGGCTGACTGATGCCCGTCCCCGCGAGCGTGACGATCGTGATGGTCTCGGGGTAGAGCGTGGCGACCCCACGCAGTGTCTCGACGGCGTTCCCGACGAACGCGTCGATACTCTCGCCGTTGCGCGCGAAGTACGCCACGTCGTTCTGGATGAGCGCGAAGTCGGCGCTGCCGTTGGCCAGCGACCCCACGTTCTCGACCGACGCGCCGGTCGACTGTACCTGGAGCGTGAACTCCGTGTTCGCCTCGACGATCTGCTTGAACTCGTTCGAGAGCGGGAAGTACGTCCCACCCGTGCCCCCGGCGTGCCAGGAGAGACGCGTCTCGCCGGTTCCGCCACCGTCGTCCGTCTCCGTGGCCGTCCCGTCGCCGTTGCCGTCCTCCGTCTCGGTCCCGTTCGGCTGGTCCGTCCCGTCACCGCCGTTGCCGTTGCCGAGACAGCCCGCGAGACCCGCCAGTCCCGCGAGTCCGGCCCCTCTGAGCACTCTCCGTCTCTCGATGTCCTGATCCATGTCGCAGGAGTTCGCCGGTCGGTTACTTACTCATATACCGCTTACTCGCGGCGACCGACGGCAGCGCTGGAACGTGCGACCGTAAGGTGGGATTACCTCGGCCCAGGTGGCCCGAAAACTTCGACAGAACTTGTAGCAGTCCCGGGCGGATTCGAACCGCGAGGACTCGAATCCTCTCGTCCTCTGGGTTCGAACCGCCGGGGAAGTTCCGCGCTCACGGAGTCGTTCGCGCGAGAATAGTCCCGGGCGGGGCTGACCTTCCGAAGTTCAAATCTTGACAGCGAGCAGGCTAGGTGAGTCGGGTGGTGACTCAGAGATTTACTGCTCGGGTATCCTTGCAACCCATTGGAGCGAGACCTTGGGCAAGATCTGATTAAGATTTCCGCCACTATTGAGGCCGTGTTTTTTCGTGTGGTTGTCACAAAACCCGATCTTCAATGCCCAAGCCTTTTCCGCCTCTCTTTTGAGATCGTTAGACCCTTTCATATCCCATGCCTGCTTTGGCTGAGCCATCTTTTCTGTCCCCTCTTTTGGTCCAGAGGGTTCCGCTGTTTCGAGTATTCCTTTGCCACATATCCCGCACTTAATTGGCTCTTCTTCACGCATGTTGATTGGAAGTTCAGACCGCCGCATTGTGAATCTAACCCAGATGTTAGTCGTGACCTGGTCCGTGATACGAGATCTGCATGAGTTGCCGAGATCTTGTTGTCATTTTCTCACCAATATATATACACGTGGCCTGAATCAGTGGCGGTATTGTGACCGATTCCGAGAATTCACAGCCCGATATTTGGGTTGAAAAGACGGCGATTCATGGGGAATGGAAGAAGCCAGGTTCATCAGCGTATAGTCTCGGCAGTGCCATTGTTTCCCCACAGGAGGCGGCGGGAGGCCAGGACTTCTACTGGCCACTCAGAGAAGCAGACGCGGGCGATATCGTCCTTCATTTATTACAAGAAGACTACACAATAGCGGGAGCCTCCATCGTTGACTCCGAGCTGATTACCGATCATGAGTTCCCGGATTATATTTTGGAGCGCTGGGAACCGCAACAGCAGGAACAGGGCGGCTATTTGCGTCATCTTCGGGAATTCACCCGTTTCGATACGCCCCTCGATCTGAGCGCCGATTTGTTCGATGATCCGCAGTACAGAGATAAACTATCAGATATCAGGGAGAATAACAAAAACCTGTTCTACACGAAGCGGCTTAGTCTCGCTCAGGGCGGTTATTTAACCGTAGTTCCGGACTCACTCGCTGCAGTGCTGTCGGATGCCTCTGGTGACATCAGGGAGTACTTGGAGGCGCACGATTATCTGACAGACCCGTTCCGTGACGTTACCTTTTGGAACATTCGAGCCGGTAAGAGCGGCAGCCTCTGGGACGAGTGGAACGACGAACCGGGGCCAAAGATCACCATTGGTTGGGATATCGGACATCCTGACGAAGTTGATTTTACTGATGAGGAAGAAGTAAAGCAGCGGATAGCAAACCAACATGGAGGAGGCTCATCAGTCACCCCCTGGCGGCAGATTCGCCAGTTCGTTATTGGTGAGGTTCCAAGCATGGAACTCGGCGATTTTGTTGTTATTCATGGGGACGCGTCGATCCAGGCAGTGGCTCGTGTGGGTGATTTCATATATCAGGAGGACGGTCTACCCAGCGCTCAGAGCCACGCTTACTGGAGGATGGTCGATCATCTTGCGACGACGTCCAGCGACACCGGGATCAAAAAGAGATCGCTACCCGATCGGTTTCGACAGGGCGGGCAGGAGAGCGTGTACTACACCCAACCCCACCTGACGATTGAAGAACTCAACATCACGCCGTCTGGCTTCGTTGACCTACTCACAGTGCTAAGCGAGCGCGACGGAGTTGAGGTTCCCCCCGAAGGAACAGCACTACTCGCTACGAACGTAGACCGAAATGGGGACTCGTCTCTTCTCCCAGGACGGCACAGAGTACTCGAGCAATGGCGAACAGTTGCTCGTACACAATCGGCAGGCGAAGAATTCGATTTCGCGAATCACGACCGCACAAGAGACATCACCTCTCGTGCGGACGAATTCATTGCGAACCCATCCGAGGAGAGATTCAAAGCGATGTGGGATCGCATGCACTCAGCAGTCCAACGCGGGAACGCAGCAGGGCGATTAAAACAATGGGATGGGTCGATTGAAGATCTCGCAGAGCTCATCAAGGAAATCCGTGACGCTGACGAATTCGACGAGTCCTGGACTGATACAAGTCGTCTCGGTGGTCAAACCACAGTCTGGGAACTATTCGGGTCACTACATATCGACGAGTATCCAATCATCAACGCCGCGACGAAGGAGGGGCTCTCCTTCTTTGGATATCAAAAGCCGACATCCTACGCCGACGGTCTCGCGGCGTTCAACGACTTCATGAACACGTACGAACAGGTCGTTGGGCATGCAACCGACGAGGCAGATCACGGAGTCGAGGTGCCGATTCGGCTGGAAATCGACCAACTATTTAACGTCATAGATAAGGCCGATGAGCAGAGCATCAAGGCTGAGACATCTGAACCCGCACGCAAACTGTACAAGCTCATCCTCGATCTACAAGCCGAGGACGCGCAATCAACAGGATCCACGAACGGAAAAGAAGGCTCGACCCAATACTTCTGGATCAACTCCGCCAGCACAGGGTGGTATCAGGAAGGTGGAGAGGCGTTCTACAAGACCACACAAGCCGATGGAACGGAACGGCGCAATATCGAGGCGTACGAGCGAGCCCAGCCTGGCGATCAGGTTCTCATCTACCGGAACGCTCCAAGACGAGCGATCGTCGGGAAGGCACACGTCACAGAAGGCCTCCACGAGGAGGAGGTCGAATCGTACGACAGTCCAGCCCAAGGGATCACGATTGAATGGGACTACTCGCTCGAAGGGGTCGGGTGGGATGATATCGAGCAGCTCCCGCAGCTCGAAGGAAACCCCGTGGTCGAGTCGAACAACCCTTATGTCGTGACCGAGCTCTCCAGAGCAGCGTATGAAACACTCCTCCGGCTCGCTGAGGCGGGTGGACCCGCCCACTACTGGGTAACCGCAAAACCGGAGCAGTGGGACGTCCAGTCGATGGACGAAGGCGACGAGGTGTTCTACACCGCCACCAATGAGTCGGGCCGCACCCGAAATCAACAGGAGGCCTTCGAGGCGGCTGGCCCAGGCGACCGGGTCCTATTCTATGCATCGTCGCCGATGAGCGCTGTGGTCGGCGAAGGGACCGTTGTAGAGGGGCTTCACTCGAACCAACCCGAGTACCGAGACGAACCGGTCAATGGAATCACGATTCAGTATGACGGGCCAGTCGACCCTGTCGACTGGGGTACCGTGACGTCGATGCCGGAGTTGGCGGACACGGCACTCGTGCGAACGAATGGCAGGGGGGCGATATTCCCGCTGTCCGCCACCGCGTTCGAGGCGATCTGCTCGGGTGCTCCAATCGAGGAGCGGATCGAGGCCCTGCAGGACCGACTCAGTCCCCTGTCGGTATCGGTTAGCCTACCCGATAGCCTCTATTACGAAGAGGAGGCGGAACTCCGGCGGCAGATCCAGGCTTCGCTCAACTCCGGGAAGCACATCATCTTCACCGGTCCCCCCGGAACGGGGAAGACGAAGCTGGCCAAACACGTCTGCGAGCAGGTCGCCGAGTCACAGGGCGATGTCGTGGACGACTACCAGTTCACGACGGCGACAGCCGAGTGGACGACCTTCGATACAATCGGCGGTTACGTTCCCAACCGAACCGCTGAGGGGGACGAACTGGTCTTCCAACCGCGGATCTTCCTGGACTGCTTCCGCAGGGACGGCGAGATCAGAAACGAGTGGCTGGTCATCGACGAGATCAACCGCTCGGACATAGACAAGGCGTTCGGCCAGTTGTTCTCTGTTCTGTCAGGGGACTCGGTCCAACTCCCCTACGAGCGGGAGGAACCGGTCGAAATCGCGTCGCTCGAGGAGGGCGTTGCACGCGAGCGGCTGAAGTCGGTCGTCACGAACGAGGATATCTTCCCGGTTACGCCCGCTTGGCGACTCCTGGCCACGATGAACACCTATGATAAGACATCGCTCTACGAGCTCTCGTACGCGTTCATGCGCCGGTTCAACTTCATCCACGTCGGGGTTCCACCGCTCGAGGATGACGGTCGAGTGCGTACCTCCCTGCTGGACCCGGATGGCGAAGACAACTACGCGGAGGCGTGGCTCGACGCCGACGACTCTCTCCGAGACATTCTGGAGGCGACGTACGAACAGGTCGCCGTCGTCTGGCACAGGGTGAACCAACACCAGACCATCGGCCCCTCCATCGTACGAGACATCCTTGGGTACCTCGCTGCAGCGGGCCCTGAAGTGACCGACGACCCTGGCCCCGCCCTCACCGACGCAGTCGTCGCGCTGGTGTTCCCCCAACTCGAAGGGATGGCACCGCAGGAGCAACGAAGCCTCATCAGCTCCCTGAGTGCGACCGACGTACGGACCGAGGCGGGCGCGGTCGCCCTCACGCTCGACGGCGACCGGCTGGAACGGAAAGCCGAGGACTTCTTCGACCTCCCGCCACGCTCCGATGAGTAAGCTTGGCCGCAGTGCGCTGGTGGACGGAGTTCAGGAGGAGTTGGTCACGTACCTCCGGAACGGGACGGTCAACCAGCGCGCACTGACTCGACACCTCGACATCACCGATCTGAACATCGAGAACCTCGACCGGCTCAAGCGGATCCACTTCTGCCTTAGCGACGAGGTCGTCGAGTTTGTCACGGAGCTTCAGGGCCGCCTCCGGCGCGTCAAGACCGCCAACCAGCGTGAACGCGAGGTCACGCGCGGAGAGGTCCGGGGCGGGATCGATTGGCCGGCGACGACGCGGCTGCGGTACGCCGACCAGTCCGGCGATCGGACCCGGTTCGCCTGCAAGACGCCGTACACCGAATACAATATCGACGAGAACCTGGTTCTGAAGAAGCTCCTCTGGACGATCCACTCGACGGTGAGCGAGGACATCGCCGCGATCGACTACGACTGGCGGACGGACGCGTGGCCGGACGACCGCGTCGCGATGCTCGACCGGGTGTACGCCAGGAACGTCCATCTGAACCGCATCCGAGACGGCGCTGACATCCAGGTCACCCACCGGATGCTCAACACCGCCCGACGGTCGCGACAGACGCTGTATACGAAAGCGTTCAAACTGTACGACCGCTACCGCCGCCTGCTATCCGGGGCCTACGACGACCCGGACATCTCCGACCTGTTGACGGACACTCTCGTGGTGCCCGAACGGATACCGCGGCTGTTCGAGCTCTTCTGCGTGTTTCGGCTGCTCCGTGGGCTCCGCACGGAGGCGCTCCGGCTCCAGCCAATCGAACCTGGGGCCGAGCAGCTCGCCGTATTGGAGGATGACCAGCGAACAGTCGATATATACCACGACAGGAGCGGTAGCCTCTCGTTCCACGTCCCGCTGTCCGAACTCGACGGCGTGGAGGCGGACTACGCTGAACGGGTCAGGCACGCACAACGCCGACACCAGCGGTTGACCGAGGCGTTCCTCGGGAACAGCACGGAACCGTCGCTGTTCCACGGGCGTCCGGATCTCGTCATCGAGGTTTACGACACCAGCGACAGGGAGCTTCCAACGGCGGTCGTGCTCGGCGAGATCAAGTACAGCGAGAGCCAGCAGACGTTCACGCACGGACTGGAAGAGCTACTGAAGTACATCGAGTTCGCCCAGAAGGACGGCCACGGCTACCTTTCCGAGCGAGGCGTGGAGATCCACGGGCTCCTGCTGACGGACGATATCGACGTGGATGAGCCCTCCCCGCTGGATGGCCAAGTCACGCACATTTCTGCGGTGAACCTTGGGTCGGATTCGCTCCCGACCCACTGGATCCCCGAGAAATCGCAGTAGAGCCATTCTCGTGCACGAGTTGCCGAGATCGTAAGCAACGCGTTTCCATCGTATTTATTTTTTGTCAGGAATGGCAAACGTAACCGACATCCACAACTTCGACGACCAGTTCCAGTACCAACTCGACAAGCTCGATGGGGCGGACATCGACGACCGCGACAGGAAGGCGATCAAGGACCTGATCCGCTACCAGGACACCCAGCGCGGGCTCGCGGCCAGTACCAACGTCAACAACTGTTCGGACCTCCGACTCAGCGCAGAGCGCGCGGACACGCCGCTCGTCGACATGGACAGGGAAGACGTCGACGCGCTCCTGTTCGAGTACAAGCACAACTACGACATGGCGGAGGGCACGCTCCGGAACTATCGCAAGGCCTTCCGGAAGTTCTTCCGCTACCACGACCGCGAGTGGGCCGAGGACATCGAGATCGGCGCCATCCCGGACCGTGAGGTGGACGCCGACAAGACCCTCGACGAGGACGAGATCGGCCGCCTCCGTGAGTCGGCCGACCACCCGCGCAACAAGGCCCTGCTGGAGATGCTGCTGGACACCGGGCTCCGGATCAGCGCGGTCGGGACGCTCCGCGTGCAGGACGTCGACCTGAACGGCCGGGCCGGCACGGTCACGCTCAACCAGGAGGCGGTCGGCCGGAAGGGTGCCAGCGGGAAGCGGCCGCTCACCTGGAGCAAGCCCTACGTCGCCAACTGGCTGGACGTCCACCCCCGCAGCGATGACCCGGATGCGCCGCTGTTCCACCGCCTCACGAAGCCCAATGGAGGCTGGGCCAGCGAGGGTGATGGGGACGATGGCGCGCTCACCTACTACCACCTCCAGCGCATCCTCAAGCAGATCGCCGAGGAGGCAGGCGTCCCGCGCGACAAGGTCAACCCCCATAACTTCCGGAAGACGGCGATTACCCAATGGATCCGCCAGGGCTTCTCCGAGCAGGAGATCAAGCACCGCGCGACCTGGGTCAAGGACAGCCGGCAGTTCGAGACCTACTCGCAGGTCACGGACGAGGAGATGAACCAGCAGATTCTCGAACAGTACGGGCTCGCCGAGGAGGAGACTGAGCGCAACAAGCCAGACATCGACGACTGCCCGCAGTGCCAGACCACCCTGCGTGGCGACCCACGGTTCTGCCCCGGCTGTGGGCTCGCGCTGAGCCAGAAGGCCGCCCATGACCTCGACCAAGCCGAGGACGACATCTTCGAGGACGCGGCCGAGGCCAGCGACGAGGACGAGGTGGCGATGCTCCGCGATCTCCGGGAGCTCGTCGAGGACCACCCGGAGGCCGTGGACGCAGCCCTCCAGGCTGTGGAGGGCGGGGCTGATGACTGAGGCGTCTAGCACAATCGACGCAGAAGAGCTGCGGGCGCGCCTCCCCGACAAGTGGCGGGTTGAGACCGACGCAGAAGGAGTGTATGGGTACGCGGACGGACACGCGCCGGCAGTGTTCCTGGGCCCGAAGGGGGTGCCGGCCTGCTTCAGCATCCACCCCAACAGCGGCCTCTGGGCAGCGATTTGGAAGAGTCCCCACGATCTAGGTGACGACCCTCGCTCGGTATCCGAACGAGTAATTGGCGTCCGGGAGCGCTGCGTCGAGTGGGTTGTCAAGAAGGTCGCGGCTTCCGAGGGGCGAGCCTGTGAGTGACCACTCTGGCGATCTCGGCGAACTCTCGGAAGAGGAGACGTTGGCGCGGCTGACTACCGAGGAGAAGCGCCGGCTCGCCCGGTCCGCAATACTGGAGTTCCCCCACCTGGACCACGGCATGCTCGACGAGTGGCTGCGCGGTCACAGCGCGGACAGCGCCGTTGTTGGCGGCTCCCTGCGGGAGAAGACGGACGCCCTGCTGGACCACTGCGAGACGTTGGTCCGGTCGGGTGAGGACCCCGAGGCGTTCGACAGGTTCGTCTACGGCCAGGTGTCTCCCGTGAGCCTCGAAGCCGCGGGAATCGACCCCGCGGAGATGGCGGCTCGCAAGCCGCTCGAAGTATGGGATGGCGTATACGACGGGGCGTGACACCAGCACAGGGGTGGGCCCCGCGTTTGACCCGGGGCAGGGAGCGAGTCGGGGGCCGATCCACCGTGGCCGCGGGTCGCCGTCACAGCTGTCACGGCGATGCAGGCCACTTCTTGTGCTTTTTCAAGCATACAGACAGGCAAGGCTTGTAGACAAAGCCTGTGACGCGCGTGACGGCGCTCCTCGTGTGAAGACACCGCCGCGTCTGTGCGCGCCAGCGCAGCGGCTGAAACCGCAGGCAGAGGCCGACATCGTTCCGAACACGGGCTCGCGCGGCCGCGCTTAGAACCCCCGTCACCGCGGCTCTGGCTCGGCGAAGCGCTTGGGGAATCTTCGGAACACCGTTCAACAGCGCTGAACATGCCTGAAACGGAGCGGAAGGCTGATGCCCGAATCGCGGTGTCCAGCGAGACGCGAAAACTGGTTCGAAACCAGAAGCGCGGCGGCGAGACCTACGACCAGGTCCTCCGGAAGATGGTGAGCCAGTACGACCCGGATGCTACCAGTCGAGAGGAGCGGGCCCGCTAAGTCGGGCGTTCAGACAAAGCCGGACAGGCCGCCCGACTCAGAATCCGGTTCCTCGCCGTCGCCGTCGTCACTGTCGGCACTGCCCCCGCGCTCGTCGCCGGCGAGACAAACGCCGGTGTAGACCCGCGGCCGGTCGCCGTCCACGCGCCGCTGGCTCTGTCCGATCGCGGGGTCCTTCGTTAGTTCTCTTGT
The DNA here is from genome assembly GCF_024464185.1 of Haloarchaeobius salinus. NCBI lineage: Archaea > Methanobacteriati > Methanobacteriota > Halobacteria > Halobacteriales > Halorubellaceae > Haloarchaeobius > Haloarchaeobius salinus. Next base: position 720,653 of record NZ_JANHAU010000002.1, on the reverse strand, counting down.
TAGTTCCTGATCGGAGAGGTCTTCGTAGCCGTTATCGAGGCAGAACATCGTGAACTCCTCCTGAACTCGCCGCTTGGGCTCCACCACGTCCGGGTCTTTCACCAGCCGGGTATACTTGAACCGCTCGACGGGACTGCCGAACTGCTCCCACCGCCGCCTTACCTCGTCGGGGCTCGGCGCATCGGTGAACCCATCGTTCTCGCGTAGCCTGTCGAGCCCGTCCAGCGCCCAGTTCAGGACACCCGGGAGCTCTTCCATCAGCCCGTCCAGGAGCTCTGTCTTCGGTGTCTGCTTTTCTGGAGGCACGCTCTCGGGGAACACGATTGTGAGCCATCGGTTCCAGAAGGCCTCGTCGTCAACGGGTCGCTTCGGAGCCCGGTTGGCAGCGAACAGATGCCTCGTCTCCGGTTTGAACGAGTAGGGGTCTCTTCCCTTCTGCTCGGCGGTGACTGTGTTGCCGTCGATGATCTCCTTCAGGACGCCGAGGCGCTGGAGACGCTCCGCGTCGACGTCGTGCCGGATGTTTACGGGCTTGTCCGCGAGCTGGTGAACACCCCACCGCTCGCTTGCGAGATACTGCGGCGTCTGCGCGGCGTTCGCGCCGTTGCCGAACAGTCGCTCGACAACTTCGAGGAACACGGTCTTGCCAGCGTCGGTCGGGCCGAAGATCATCAGCGCCTTCTTGAGCCAGGGTTCGCCCCCGGCGAGGCAGTAGCCCACGAACTCTTGGAGTTGGTTGCGGCCCGACTCACTGCTGACTACCTGTTCAAGGAACGCCCGCCAGCACGGACAGCCGGCCTCGGGGTCGTACTTGACAGGCAGCCGGTGGAGAGCGTAGTCGTCAGGCCGGAGATCTCGGAGAGTGCGCTCTCGGAGATCCAGCAGCCCGTTCCCGACAGCCACAGTCCCGTCGGCGACCCCGAGGTCGCTCACCGTCACGGCGTTGGTCGCGTGAACCTGGCCCTTCAGCTCCCTGAAGAGCGCGGTTGAATAGTCGCTGGTCATCATCTCTCTCGCCTTTTCGCGGAGCACCTGCTCGCCGTCGTCGTGCCAGACGCCGTCGTGGCAGGCATACAACTCGCTGGTCTCGCGCACCGCCAGCAGGTCCTCCTGCTCTCGAATCAGCTCCCACCCTGTGTAGGCTCGCTGTGCGTTGTTACTGAGCGATTCCCGCTCCGCTTCCCACTGAATCCGGAGGGCATTGCGCTCTGGCTCGTCGTGGTCGTCCTCGGCAGATGTCTCGTCTGTCATCGCCAGCCTACCCCGCCGTCACAGTTCCAGCATCCTCTGCGGAGCGCGGGGTCTGTGGAAGCCGTGTCGCACAGTTCGCATCGGTAGACGAGCCTGTAGTCGCCATTTCCATCTCGGATTGCGTGCGGGCCCGTGACGCAGCGATCGAGAGGGAACTCGGCCGGACGGAGTGGCCTCATCTCTGTCCCCCCTGTCGGCTCCCGTCCTCGCGTTCCCAGGCGAGGAGCGCTTCGGCCAGCCTCGCGTTCTCCTTCTCGCTGCCCGCGTATGCTTCGAGTTCGTCCCGGTGTTCCGTCACGAACGCGGCGAGCGCCCGGTGGTGGGCACTGGGCTCAGACGCCATCGTTGCTGCCCTCCAGCTCACGACCGGCTTCGGGATCGCACTGCTCTGCCATGCGGCGGAGCACCTCGTCGAACGTCTCGCCGCCGCGCTTGAGAGCGCGGACCTCCTCCTTGGTTTCCGTGCGACAGTATATCTGTGTCCTGTCGTTCCGTATCGGTTTGTCGTGCATCGCCGTTTGTTACTCTTGGACGCTGTTCTGAGGGGCCCCCACTGACTGACAAGCACACAAAGCACGGCGGCTCGTGAGGGATGACCGCTTCTCGCTGGCGCTCTCTTGCGCTCTGCTCGCGTCTCAGGCACGAATGGGCCGAGCCCACGCATCGAAGCGCGGGCGCCAGCGCGAGCCGAGCGAGGCAGCTTCGCGCTCCATGCTCGTGCTGACACGAGTCGCCGCTCGGAGAGGGACCGACTCAGCGTTTCCATCCTGCCCGCACTCATCTGCTCCGTCCCGAGCGGTGGGCTAGCACCTCGCACCGAGGGACGGCCGCCAGTCGCCGTTGAGATCGGTGTGGATCTCATCGGAACGAATCCAGCCCCGCTTGTTCGCTGTCAACCGCGCGTTGTTCCTCGGACGACGCACTGGCGCCAGACTGCCGGCTTCGGGTACGATTATTGGTCCTCGGGATGCGTTCGCCGTCCTGAACGCCGTATGTGGCGAGCGCTGATTGGGGTACATCCCCGGCATGGCCCGCCTGAGCGGACAGCACGCTCCGCACCGATTCTGGCCCTATCTCTGCAATCGGCCGGTCGTCGAGTATCGCGTACGACTCGTGGTTCTCTGTGTCTGTACACCCGGTTTTGTTGCAGTCAGTGATCTCGGAGCCCGGGCCAACGAGATATTTCCCGCCGCCATAGATCTCGCCCCAGTTCAGCGAGACGTTCCGGGCGCCCCCCGTGGCCGCCCTGATCGTGGCTGAGGCTCCGCGGACGCTCTTGAAGTAGTGGTGCTCGCCGCCGTGCGGGGTGCGCACCGTGAAGGTCGCCGGCAGACCTTCCAGCGCACGGGTATCGGCATGCCCGTTGTAATCGTCGATGTCGAACCCCAGCAGCCCACGGCCGCAGTAGACCCCGTAGTTGCCCGCGACTGCATCGGGGGACAGTCGGGTGTGGTCGTAGGACTGCTTTCGTCCGTCCGTGACGTCGATAAAGCGCTCACTGTGGAGCCCGGCCTTTTCGAGCCGTCCGGCTACGGTCCGTCGCTGCTCCGTACACTGGTTACTAGCTGCACTACCGCGGGCATGGTTTTGTTTGCCCATACACCATGTATTGCGTGAACATACGAGGGCCCCCGTGAGGTCACCGTTGTCTTGCGATTTCCAACCGTGATTCGGATTTACGCGCAGATGGCAATCAAACTGTCAGTGTGTTGCCGTTCAGCCTGAGCCATTCACGGCGCTCCTCGTAGTCAGGGATGAGAGCACCGACCGTGTTCCAGAACGAGTCCGAATGCTCGTCGTGCAGGGAGTGCGCCAGTTCGTGCGCGAGGACGTAGTCCTGGATCCGGACGGGCGCCAGCACCAGCCGCCAGTTGAGGCGGACAACGCCATCATCGTACTCGCCCCACCGGCTTTCCATCTCTCCGACCTCAACGGGCACATCTTCGAGCCCCAGCCGGGACTCGAACCGCGACCCCCGGTCCGGGAGCTCTTCCGCTGCGCGATTGACGAACCAGTCGACGATCGCCTGGCGCTTCCGTCGCACGCTCACCCCGTCCGCGTCTGCATCGAAGCGGTGCACCCGCAGCGTGAACGTCTGCTCGTCAAACGACAGCTCGGGCTCCGGGACGTCCGCCTCAACGACCTCCAGGGGATACTGCCGGCCGCGATACTGGAGCTTCTCGCCGCTCAGGTACTCCTTCGGGTACGGAGGGCCTTCCTGCTCTTTCAACCCGTAGACCTTCTCCAGCAGCCACTCTTGCCGTGAGTCGAGGACCGACTCGACGTCGTCGTGCGTCGCGGTCATCGGCGCCCGCACCGTCACTTCCAGCGACTCGTCGATGGAGAGGCCGATCGTTTCCCGGTCCTCGGACCACTCCACGGTGTAGGGGACGCTCGTCTGCCCGATGTGGTGGTGGCGTTGCAGGCGTTCGCTCATTGGTAGTGCGCGCGCGCCAGCTCGATCACGCGGTTGGTCAGCTCCCGGCGTTCGTCGGCCGACAGGTCGATGTCAGAGCGATACAGCTCGCCGGTCACCTTCTTGCGCATCTTGTTCTGGAGGTGCGAGCGGTCCTTCCACTCGACCATCGTCACGAACTGCTCGACAGTCCCCACAAGGTTGCCGGTGAGCTGGACGAGGTCCTCCTGCTCGGTGTCGTGTTCGTCCAGCACGTCTTCGACCGCGTGATAGAACGACAGGTCCGTCTCGTCACGCAGCCCCTTGCTGCGGGCCGCCTTGTCGCGCGAGCGAATCTCGTCCATCAGCGAGCGCAGCTCCTCGATTGTTTCGCGCTCGCTGTGGCGCCCCTCACGGTACTTCTCGATGAGCTCCTCGAGCCGCTCCCTGAGCGACCCGTACTGGACCGGATCCTCGTCGAACCGGACGTTGATCTCGTGCTTGATGGCATTCTGCATCTCACTCGCCCGGGCTTCGTCGCTCTCTAGGTCTTGAAGTCTCGCATCGAACTCGACCTCGTCCATGATGGAGACCGGCTCCTCATTGATGATCTCGATGCCCTGCGAGCTGATGTGGTCCTGGATGAGCTTTCGGACCTTCGCCCCAGCGCCCTCCAAGTTCATCGTGTCGTCACGGTAGCGCTCCTTGGCCTTCCCGAAGATGGTGCTGAGCTGCTCCAAGTCCTCGCGATACGGATTCGCCATCGGGTCCGGCAGAACGATGTCCATCAGCTGCGAGAACCGCTTGAACGCGTTCTTGAACTCGATCCGGCGGTCCTCCGGCTCGAGCGACTGAACACACTTCTCTACTTCATCGAGGTCGTCGAAGAACGAGATGGCCTTGCTGTGGGCGGCTTCAAGCTCGGGCTGCTTGTCCTTCAGCGGCACCATCGCCCGCTCGACGTCCTTCGCGCTGAACATCGAGAGCGCCTCCTTGAGCTCGTCGGAGACGCCATAGTAGTCGATGATGAGCCCGTGGTTCTTCTCCTCGAACGGCCGGTTGACCCGAGCGATCGCCTGCAGGAGGCCGTGCTCGCGGAGCGGCTTGTCGAGGTACATCACCTGCGCAATCGGCGCGTCGAACCCCGTCAGGAGCATATCACAGACAATCAGCAGTTCGACCTCGCCGTTCGGGTCGACGAACGACTCCTTGTACTGGCTCTTCTCCGAGTCCGACGGCGTCCACCGCTTGATGTGCTCGGGGTCGTTGTGACCCTCGGAGACGACCACACGAGACTCCGGCCCGTTGAGGCCGTCCAGCGTCTCCTTGTACCGAATCGCTGCCTCCTTGCTAGTGGTCACGACCATCCCCTTGAACGGGCGCGCGATCTCGTTCTCGTAGTGCTCGATGATGTCCAAGGCCACCCGATCGATGCGCGCTTGCGCCTCAGCGAGGTCTTGCGAGCGCGCGTAGCGCTTCTGAATCTCGGCCTTCTCCTCGGGACTCTTGTCCGAGAAGATGCGGTCGAACAGCCGGTCGAGCGTCTCACCCTCAAGATGGATGTCGGCGAGTCGGCCCTGATATAGAATCGGAACGGTCGCACCGTCCTCCAGCGACTGGTCGATCGTGTACGTGTCAATGTAGTTCCCGAACGTACGGCGGGTGTTACGCTCGTCCTTCTCGATCGGCGTTCCCGTGAACCCGACGTAGAACGCGTTCGGGAGCGCCGTCCGCATGTTGTTCGCGAATTGCTTGTCCTGCGTGCGGTGGGCCTCGTCAGCCATCACGTAGATATTCTCGTTATGCGAGAGCACCGGGAACTCGTCGTCCTCGTCGTCGGTCGTCTGGAACTTGTGGATGAGCGTCGTAATCGTCTCGCCGGCGTCGTAGCTCAGGCGCTCCCGGAGATCTTCGACGCTCTGGGCTTTCTTTGGGTTCGGGAACCCGCAGCGCTGGAACGTCGCGTGAATCTGGTCATCGAGCGCCCGCCGGTCGGTGACGAGCACCAACGTCGGGTCGTCCTTGAGGCGGCGCAGCTTCAGCGCGAGGAACAGCATCGTGAGCGACTTCCCCGACCCCTGGGTGTGCCAGACGACGCCCCCGTTGGCCTCGCGCGTCCCGCGCTTGTCGATCCGTTCGAGCGCCTTCCGGACCGCCCGGTACTGCTGGTAGCGAGCGACCATCTTGATCGTCCCGCTCTGGCGCTCCTCGAACACCGTGTAGTGCCGGAGCTGGTCGAGCAGGCGCTCGGGCTCGAACAGCGCATAGAGCATGCGATACTGGTCCGGGAGGTAGCCGTCGAGATCGAACAGCTCGATGAGCTCGTCGTCCTCCAGCGGGTAGGCGTCACGCCAGGGCTTATACTGGTCCTTCGGCGTCCGGTACGTCCCCATCACCGCGCCCTCCATCCAGGTGGCGACCGAGAACTGATTGTACCGGAACAGTTCCTCGGCGCCCTCCGACTCACCGTCGCGCTCGTTCTGATAGCGCGTGATCTGATCGAGCGCCTCGGACTTCGGTTCAGGAATCAGCGGGCTCTTGCACTCGATGACCCCGAGCGGAATCCCGTTGACGAACAGCACGATGTCTGGCTTGACAATTTCGACAGGGCCCTCAACCCGGAACTGGTTGAGCGCAAAGAAGTCGTTTTTCCCGGGGTTCTCGTAATCGATGTACTGGACCGTCTGATGTTGCTTGCCGTGGCCCCGGTCCTGCTCGACAGAGATGTGGCGAACAAGCTTCTCGTGAATCTGCTCGTTCTCGTCCATCGTACTCGTACCAGCGACCTGCTGGATCTCCCGGACGGCCTTGTTCAGATTGTTCTCGTCAAGCCACGGATTCAGACGGTTGACAGCATCGCGAAGTCGAGGTTCGAGCACGGCCGAGGACTCCGTCTCGCGGGGGTCAACCCAGGTTGTCTGTTGTTGGTCGACGACCTCCCAGCCGATTCGCTGGAGGGTGTCAAGGGCGGGTCGTTCCGACTCAGCGTACTCGTTGGGCATACCTAGTTAAATCTCGTACGAATCTTTCCAGTTAGTAGGTCTTGCATCAGTCCACTCTTAAGATCTTCTAGCTTTGACTTCCGCTCTTTTTCTTCTTGCGTCTTCATTTTCGATTTTTCGATAATATCACCGATCTTCTTTTGTTCCTCAATAGGTGGAACCGGAAGCCGAAATGCCTCGAAGTCTGTTTTTGTTATATGTACTTGGCCTGCTGACCCTCCAACCATTGTTTTTAACAACTTTAGGTGCTGGTTTAGAGAATATGCAAAGAATCTTTTGTCGAGTTCTGATTTAGCACGAAGGTTATAAATATGCTGATTAAGATAAGCTCTCTCGCCCGACCAAATATATGCGCCAAGTGAGGTTTTAATATTTCCTGCCCAACAGAAGAGTAAGTCGCCTTCCGTAACGTGGTATTTTTTGTCAACATCGAAATCTGCGTAATTGGTTTCTGCTTTTGCATCGGGCCTTAGGTCTTGAATCCTAATTATTTGAGTCCCTTCTTCGGCCCACTCTTCTGTCTTGAAAGCACGTCCATTCACTGCGTTGAATAACTGGCCACAGGATTTCATCTCCCAATGCTCCGGAATCTGTAGTGATCGGGGACCGATCTGAACCTCTTGGGTAGAATTCTTAGAAAAGCCTTCAATCAGGAGATCCTGCATCAGTCCCTTCTTCAGTTCTTTTGTCTTCTTGATGATCTCGATTGTTTGCTGAATTTGCTCGTCGACCGTCGAGAGGATTTCAGCGATCCTACGCTGTTCACGGAGTGGTGGGTACGGAATTGAGAACTTGTTCAACTTGTCGCTTGACAAGTAAGCGATGGTCGTACCAGTGGACATTCGTTGTAAATCTTCACTGCGATTCCCGAGAGCATAATACAGGTATTCCGTTTCAATCGTCTCAGAAGGGACGATTCCTGCAAAAGTCTGATTGGATATTAGTTCGCGTTCAGTAATTGCACAAACCCCCATATTCCCGCTACAGGAACACATTAGTGTTCCCCGGGGGAAGACGCTTAGATTCATATCCCGGATAGTTTCTTGAGTTACTCCCTTCCCTGAGTCTGATTCAGCAATATATTTTCCCTCAAGATCCTCAATTCGAATCCATGGAATCTCACCATTGAGATCCTCAGGTTTGTCTCGCTGCGGGTAAATAACATCCTCAGAAATTTCATTTATAGATTTTATATCCCAGTCAGACGGAATGTATTCCTCATTTGGTCCCCAAGACACCTTTTGATAATCTTCTCTGACTTGTTGGTCTGGAATCCAATTCATTGGTACTCTAACTCCTCCATGTACTGCTGAAGCTCCTCGTCGGTCTTTCGACGCTCCTCAGCCAGTTTGTCCAATTCCCGAAGCTTCTCGCTCACGTCGATCGGTTCATCAGGTTCGGTAGTATCGATGTACCGCGGGACATTCAGATTCCAGTCGTTTTCCTCAATCTCTTCCATATCGACCAGCCGACTGTGGTGGCCCTCCTCACGGCCTGCCAGGAACGTCTCTGCAATATAATCTACGCCCTCGTCGGTGAGCTGATTCTGATTTGAGAGTTCTTCAAATACCTGGACTTCTGACTCCCGAAGGGTCTGGTCCTCGGCGTAGATGAAGTGGACCTTGTCCTCGAGTTCTTCGGGCTTGTCCTTATTCAGGATGAGGATACAACCCGGCGAGCCTGTATTGTAGAACAGATTCTCCGGTAAGGCAATAACAGCCTCAACGAGGTCGTTCTCCAGCACCGGTTTGCGGATTTTCTTTTCCGAGCGCGAGCGGAACAGCACGCCGTTGTCCATGACGACACCCGCCTTTCCGGTCTCGTTGAGCGAAGCGATCATGAGCTGAACCCACGCCCAATCGCCGCGGTTCGACGGCGGGAGGCCGTACGGGAAGCGGTTGTACGGCTCGTTGTCCTCCACCCAGTCCTTGCTCCATTCCTTCTGGTTCCACATCGGGTTCGCGATGACCCGGTCGAACACCTCTAGTTCGTCGTGTTTCGTGACGCGCTTGGGCTCGGTGATGGTATCGCCCTTCTCAATCTTCGCGTCGTACAGCTCGTGGAGCAAGACGTTCATCTGGCCGATCGCCCACGTGTTCAGGTTCTTCTCCTGGCCGTACAGCGAGATGTCGGTCATGTCGCCGCCCGACTCACGGATGTGCTCGGCGGAGTAGATGAGCATCCCACCGGAGCCACAGCAAGGGTCATACACACGATGGCCCGGCTCCGGATTCACGCACTTAACGATCAGCCGGACGACCTCGCGCGGCGTATAGAACTCGCCGCCCTTCTTGCCGGCGTCGTCGGCGAACTCGCGGATGAGGTATTCGTAGGCTCGTCCGAAGATGTCAGGGTCTTCGAGATCCGCGTTCCGATAGCGGTGCTTCGAGAAGTGCGAGACGAGATCGGAGAGTAGTGAGTCGGGCAACCGTTCTTTGTCGTTGAAATCGACCGTAGTGAGCACGCGGTCAGCGATGGGATCGTTCTCGTCTTCGACCGCCGCGAGTGCCTTGTTCAGCGCCGCGCCAACGTCGGTCTCCTGAGCCTTGATGTGGTTCCAGCGAGCGCGTTCAGGGATCCAGAACTCCTCGTGGAGGTCCCGGTCGTCCTTGGCAGTCTCGACTGGAATCCCGAGGTCCTCAGCGACCTCTTCGGTCTCCTCCTCGAAGCGGTCGTTGGCCCGCTTGAGGAACAGCAAACCGAAAATGTAGTTCTTGTAGTCGGCCGAGTCGATGCTTCCTCGGAGCTTGTCCGCGGCCGCCCATAGATGTTTTTCGAGAGTGGGGAGTGTGAGTAGATCTGGTCCCGTTCCAGGTAGCGTTGCCTGGTCGTTTTCAGCCATAACTCAATCATCACCCCCGCACATATAATAGCAGCGTCCCAGTGATTGAACACGCATAGCGGTCTTCGAATATTCTCTGTGGAAGACCTGCAATCACACGACCGCCTGAATCCTACTGGCCATGTTTTCGATCGCCTCTGAGACAGCTTGGCGGTCAGTAAGTCCGGTACAGAGTAGCTTCCCACTCGAAAAGACGAGCATGACAAACTCGGAATCGCGGTAGATCAGTGCGGGGAACTGTTCTGGTTCGTACTCTGTGCGTTCCATGCCGAGTTCGATTGTCAGTGCCTCAAGAGAGAAGTTAAAGCCAAGATCGGCTGACGCGACGATATTGCTCACATCGACCGCGGGCATATACTCAAACTCCAGCAGCTCGCGCATCACGTTGTTAACTTGTTCGACGACGGTCTCGAAATGTTCGACTGACTTGCAACCCGCAATCGAGCATCGCCCACTCCGATAGAACGCGACGTAGGTCTCATCCGGTGGGAAACGAGATTGGAGCCAGTGGTTTTCGGCTGGTTCGTAGGTAACGCTCGTGATTTCGTCTCGATCCGCGAACGTCTCCGTTAGCGCCGCCAAATCAAGCTCTTGCTGGTAGGTAATCGTCCCGACGACGTTAGCGAGCTCAAGCTCCGTCACTACTAACAGTAAAAGGCATCGAGTATTAAGTTGGCACATTTTGTGAGAAACTTCTGCTGAATTCACGACCTTCTAATACAGGTGCTTGCCGTACGCGTGGCCTGGTCCTAGACGTGAGAAGAACGTAAACGCCGTCCGGATTCTGTCGGGGGCCTCTCGGCTACCGGCCAACGCTTTCTCGCTGGATCGCGCTGGCTCCATCGTGCTTGCATTCCCTTTGAGGGGCACTGATGCCTACCGGCGGCGGAACGTTTCGAGGGCGAACGAGGAGCAGCCGCGAGACGTGGCGCGCTGCGACGGGCCGCGATACCAACCGGCCGTTGGGTACATCTGCCGCTCAAGGATTCAAACGCCCGAAATAATAGTCCCGGGCGGATTCGAACCGCCGTCATAGGCTCTCCTCCGCAAATGGACGGACTCCATCCACGTCCAAAGGCCCATATGATTGGCCACTACACCACGGGACTTCGAATTGGCGTAGGCGATGGCGATACAATAAGATTATCTTTCAGTCGGTGGCTTCGACGCCGGCACCGCGCCGGATTCGCCCCGTCGGTGTCAGGTCCGACACAGCGTGAGGACGTAGTCGCGTTCAGGTGCGTCACGTCGGACGCGCCAACCGAGTCCGAAAAAACCGCCCTCAGTCCGCGTGCTCGCCGACGCCGACTTCCAGGTAGCAGCACTGGTCGGCCTCGGCGTCGAAGCAGTCGGGGCACTCGTCGCGGCGGTCGATGATGGTGTCCAGCCGTTCGGCGACGGTGTCGTCGATGACGGCCTCCAGCGCGCCGGCCTCGCCGCGGTAGTCCTCGACCTCCAGGACGTTCGCGAGGAACCGCTCGATGATGCAGTAGGTCTGGAGCGCGTCCTCGGCGCGGACGATCCCATCGTCGGTGAGCGTCGCGCCCTTGTACTTCTCGTGGTCGACGAGCCCGCGCTCCTGGAGCTTGCCGACCATCTCGTTGACGCTCGCGGGGGAGACGTCGAGCATGTCCGCCAGCGCACCCGTCGCCGCCGGCCCGTCTTCCATCCGTTGCACCAGGTAGATCGCCTTGAGGTACTGGTCTGCGGTGTTCATCGGTGGGTCCTCACGCTCGTCGCTCCATCATTTCGGTGACCTCCTCGACCCCCTCGGCCTCCTCCTCGCGGATCTGCCGGAGGGTCGTGAGTACGTGGTCGCGGTCGATGCTGAACTCGCTCTCGCTGGCCTCGATGGCCTCGATGAGGTCGTCGTAGAACTTGTACGCCGTCTCCTCGTTGCAGAGCTGGTCGTACAGCAGCCCGTCGAAGTCCTCGGGTTTCGTCTGGGCGTACTGCGCCTCGACCAGCTTGTTGATCTCCTCGTACGGGACCGTCTCGGCGTCCAGCTCCTCGATGAGCGTCTCGAGTCGGCTCCGGTGCTCTGCGGACTCCTCGGCGGCGTGTTCGAGCAGGTCGCGGACGTCGTCGTCGACGCCCTGCTCGTCCTCGAAGGAGTCCAGGTGATGGTACGCGCGGGATTCGACGACCTCCTCCAGCACCGCCCCGATCTGCAGGAGACGGGCGAGCTGGTGGTCGGTCGCGACGCGCTGCCCCAGGCTCATGAGGGAACGGTAGAGAGCCGGTCACTTAACGCTCTCCCTCTCCAGTCGACGAGCTCCTGGATCGACCGGTCGCGTCGACGAGCCGCGTGCTCGGTCGTCGAGTCAGTCGTCGCCGAGGGCGCCGGTGACGGCGTCGTAGGCGTCGCGCTTCGCGACGTCGGAGTCGCCGCTGTCGGGCAACAGGTCCGGGTCGCCGTCGTGACGTCCGACGAGGTGCAGATGGAGGTGTGGAACGGACTGGTAGTCGGTACTGTCGTTGAGGACGGTCACGCCGTCGAACCCCGGTTCGTTGCGCTCGCCGCCACGCATCCGGGTCGCGAGGTCCTGCACGTGCGCCATCACGTCCCCGAGGACGTCCGCCGGGACATCGAACAGCGACTCGTAGTGGCCTTTCGGAATCACGAGCACGTGCCCTGGCGCGACCGGGTCCAGGGGCGAGAACGCGAGCGTCCCCGACCGCTCCTCGCCACCGTCGCGGTCCTCGACGACGAGCGCGTCCGCCTCCCCCGCGACGATGTCGCAGAACACGCAGTCGGTATCGGGCATACGCTGGTCGACGAGAAGGACCCATCTCAAGCTGCCGGCAGTGTGCGAAGGAACCGCAAAGAGAGACGAGCGCGGCGGCCGGACGCGGCGAGCGTGTTACTCGCGCAGCCGTTCGGCGACGAGCTCTTCGATGTCGTCGCGGAGTTCGTCGACGGCCACCTCGTCGAGCACGGGCACGAAGAAGCCCTCGACGAGCATGTTGCGGGCGCTGCGCGGGTCGACACCGCGGCTGGTCATGTAGAACAGGTCCTGTGCGTCGACCTGGCCGACCGTCGCGGAGTGGCTGGCCTCGGTGTCGTGGTTGTTGATGATGAGCTTCGGGGAGGCGTCGGCCTCGCTGTCGTCGGAGAGCATCAGCGTGTTCTCGCGCTGGTAGCTGCTGGTGTTCCAGGCGTCGCGACCGACGTCCTGGACGCCCTCGTAGACGGAGCGCGCGCGGTCGGCGAGCACGCCGCGGGTGACGAGGTCGGCGGTAGTGTGCTCGGCGCGGTGCCAGACCCGACTGTTGATGTCGAAGTGCTGGTCGTGGTGGCCGAAGAACGCGCCGACGATGTGGCTCTCGGAGCCGTCGCCGTCGAGCGTCGTCTCGACCTCGCTCTTGGTCAGGCGCGAGCCCATGTTGCCCTCGATCCAGTTGACCGTGGCGTACGTGTCGGCCGTGCCCCGCTTGAGCGTGTAGTTGTACGTCTCCTCGTCGAGGTTCTGGAGGCTCCCGTACTGGACGTGGGAGTTCTCGCCGGCCGCGACCTCGACGATGCCGCTGTAGTAGCGCTCGCCCTCGACGCTCGCGGCTTCGCCGCTCGCATCCGAGGCGCTTCGCGCCTCGCTACCCCCAGTCGACTGGCGCTCGAGGATGGTGACCGAGGCGTTCTTCTCGGTGACGACGAGCGTGTAGTTGAACAGCGAGCGGCTGTTCATCGTCGTCCGGATCTTCACGTCCTCGGCGTCGACGCCCTCGGGCACGTAGACGACGGTGCCGTCGGTGAACAGCGCGGTCGAGAGCGCGGTGAGGAAGTTCTCCTCGGGGTCGACGACGCTCCCGAACTGCTCCTCGATGAGGTCGCCGTGCTCGGCGACGGCCTCGCTCCACTCGAGCACCTCGACGCCGTCGGGCTGCTCGCGCTCCTTGTCCTGGGCGGCGTTGAGTGGGTCGACGAAGCCCTCGAAGTCGAGGTCGGTGAGGTTCGTCCACGTGCGCCCGGGCGTCTGGATGACGCTCGGCATGTCGAGGTTGTCGAGCGCGTCGAGTGCGGACAGGCGCGTCTCCAGCAGCCACTCGGGCTCGTCGAGCTCGGCGGAGATCTGCTCGACCTGGTCTCGTGTGAGGTTGGCGTGTACCTGTGTGCTCATGGTTATCCGAGGCTCCCCTCCATCTCGAGTTCGATGAGGCGGTTGAGTTCGACCGCGTACTCGATGGGCAGCTCCTCCGTGATGGGCTCGATGAAGCCGGCGACGATCATCTGCTTGGCGTCGTCGTCGTCCAGCCCGCGGGACTGGAGGTAGAAGACGTCCTCGTCGCCGATCTTGCCGACGGTCGCCTCGTGGGCGACGTCGACCTTCGACTCCTGGATCTCCATGTACGGCATGGTGTCCGAGGTGGACTCGTTGTCGAACATCAGCGCGTCACACTCGACGGACGTGGAGGAGTTCTCCGCGCCGTCGGCGATGTGGACGAGGCCGCGGTAGTTCGTGCGGCCGCCGTCCTTCGAGATGGACTTGGACTCGATGGTCGACTTCGTGTCGGGCGCGTTGTGGTACACCTTCGCGCCGGTGTCGATGTTCTGGCCCTCGCCGGCGAACGCGATGGTGATGTGGTTGTCCGTCGCGCCGCGGCCCTTGAGGATGGTCGCCGGGTAGAGCATGGTGGCCTTCGAGCCCATGCTGCCGGAGACCCACTCCATCGTCCCGTTCGCCTCGACGATGGCGCGCTTGGTGTTCAGGTTGTAGGTGTTCTTCGACCAGTTCTGCACGGTCGAGTACTGGACGTGGGCGTCCTCGCCGACGAACACCTCGACGCCGCCGGAGTGCAGGTTGAACGCGGAGTACTTCGGGGCGGAACAGCCCTCGATGTAGTGGACCTCCGAGTTCTCCTCGGCGATGATGAGCGTGTGCTCGAACTGGCCCATGCCCTCGCTGTTCATCCGGAAGTACGCCTGGATGGGCATGTTGACGGTCGTGTCCTCCGGCACGTAGACGAACGAGCCGCCGGACCAGACCGCGCCGTGGAGCGCCGCGAACTTGTTGTCGCTCGGGGGGACGCACTTCGTCATGAAGTACTCCTTGACGAGCTCCTCGTGCTCCTGGACGGCCTTATCCATGTCACAGAAGATGACGCCCTTCTCCTCCCACTGCTCCTGCATGTTCTGGTAGACGATCTCGGACTCGTACTGCGCGCCGACGCCCGAGAGCGCCTTGCGCTCGGCCTCGGGGATGCCAAGCTTCTCGAACGTGTCCTGGATCTCCTCGGGGAGCTCGTCCCAGTCGTCCGCGCCGCCGCGGGTCTCGATGTCCGGCCGGATGTACGGGACGATCTCGTCGATGTCGACCTCCGAGAGGTCGGGCTGGCCCGGCCAGTCGGTCGGCATCGGCATCTGCTGGAACTGCTTCAGCGCCCGCAGGCGGCGCTCGTACATCCACTCGGGCTCGTCCTTGTCCTCCGAGATGAGACGGATGGTCTCCTCGGTCAGGCCCTTCTCGGTCTGGAAGGCGGACTTCTCCTCCTTCTTGAACTCGAACCGGGCTTCGGTGTCGGTCTCTTTGAGGTGGTCTTGATCGGAACTCATGATTGTGTTGTATATCGGGGGTGGTTACGCGGTGCCGTAGACCTCGTCGCGGACCCAGTCGTAGCCCTCGTCCTCGAGCTGCTCCGCGAGCTCGGGGCCGCCGGACTTCGCGATCCGGCCGTCTATCATGACGTGGACGTGGTCGGGTTCGACGTAGTCGAGGATGCGCTGGTAGTGGGTGATCTGCAGGATGCCGGTGCCCTGCTCGTCGCGGAGCGCGTTGATGCCGTGGGAGACGTCCTGCAGGCGGTCGATGTCCAGCCCGGAGTCGATCTCGTCGAGCACCGCGATGCTCGGTTCGAGGATGGCCGCCTGGAGCACCTCGTTCTGCTTCTTCTCGCCGCCGGAGAAGCCGGCGTTGAGGTAGCGCTGGGCGAACTTCGCGTCCATGTCCAGCTGCTCCATCTTCGCCTGCAGGAGCTGCTGGAACTCGGCGACGCCGACCTCGCCCTCGTCCGCGGGGCCCTCCATCGGGGAGGTGTCGTAGCCGGCCTCCTCCTCCTCTTCTGCCTCCTCGTCGTCGTCCTCGAAGAGCTCCTCGCGCTCCTCGAGCTTCGCGTTGAGGGCGGTGCGGAGGAAGTTCGTCATCGTGACGCCCTCGATCTCGGCTGGGTACTGGAAGCCGAGGAAGATTCCGAGGGCGGCGCGCTCGTTGGGTTCGAGGTCGAGCAGGTCCCAGGTGCGCTTGTCCTCGGGGATGTCGAAGTCCTCGCCGAAGTCACCCTGTTCGAGGTGGAGCAGTACCTGCCCGTCTGTCACCTCGTAGGCCGGATGTCCGGCGACGATCTTCGCCGTCGTCGACTTGCCGGAGCCGTTCGGGCCCATGAGGGCGTGGATCTCGCCGGATTCGACCTCGAGGTCGACGCCGTCGAGGATCTTCTCGCCATCGTCTTCTGCAACGCTCGCGTGGAGATTGTTGAGTTCGAGTTTTGCCATACTGGCTACCTCTTCGTGTTCTAGCGAAAGGGTGTCGGCCCCATAATCCTTGCGTATTCCCGTGTCTCTGATTCGCATATCGGAAAAAATTGTTCACGATAATAGAACAGGATGCGGGAGTGGCTCGAGCCAGCGGTGGACGACCCCCATGTATCGGTTGGCGGTGATTCCGGGCCCGTCGTGGGCAGAATCTTTATATTTCAGGCTTCGGATACAAAGAGTCGAAGCACAGCCGTGCCGGACCACATCCGACCAGCCAGCGACCCGCCGTTACGCACATGGTGACGGTCGCGGCCGTCGCCGTCACGGCCGTCCTCGTCCTCTCGGCCACCATCACAGCGGCGCTCGCCGTGTTCGCCTACCGAAACCGCGACGTCCCCGGCGCACCGCCGTTCGCGGCGCTGATGGTCCTGCTCGCGAACTGGACGCTGACCTACGCGGTCGGCATCAACCTCGCGGACCCGTTCTGGCGACTTGTCGTCCTCCGGGTCCAGTGGGTCAGCAACGCCCTGCTGAGTGTCACACTCCTCCTCTTCGTGCTGGCGTACACCGGCCGGGACGGCTTCGTCTCTCGCCGGAGCGTCGCCCTGATCTGTGCGTTCCCGGCGCTCGTCCTCGTCGCCGTCTGGACGAACCACTGGCACCACCTCGTCTGGTCCGAGCAGGCGATCACGTTCGTCGACGGCATGGTCATCCTCGTGCCCTCGTACGAGCCACTGTTCTGGGCGTACCTCGTCTACGTCTACGGCCTGGAGGCGATCACCATCGCCCTCGTCCTCCAGCTGGTGTACCGGTCCGAGCACCTCTACGCGGACCAGTCCATCCTCCTGCTCGTCGGCATCACCACGCCGTTGCTCGCGAACGTCGTCGAGGTGTTCCTCCTCGACGGGGCCGTCGCGGTCGACTACACCCCAATCACGTTCGCCATCAGCGGCCTGGCGTTCGGCTACGCGCTGTTCAGGCGACAGCTGTTCGACCTCGTCCCGGCGACGCGGCTGCTCGGCCGGCGCACCGCCGTCGGTCAGCTCGACGCCGGCATCGTCATCGTCGACACCGACCGACGGATCGTCTACTGCAACGAGGCAGCGGGCGAGGTCTTCGACGTCGCCCCCGCGGAAGTGCTCGGTCACCCCATGCGGACGGTCGTCGACGAGGACGCCATCGACTTCGACGCCGACGACGCCCTCGCGGAGATCACGCGCGAGGACCGCACCTACGAGATACGCGTCTCCGAGGTCACCGACCGGCACGGTACGCTCCTCGGCCATACACTGGTCGTCCACGACGTCACCGCGCGCAAGCGTCGCGAGCGCGAGCTCGCGAGCCAGCGCGACGAACTCGCCAGAGTCAACGACCTGAACGCCGTCATCCGGGGAGTGAACCAGGCCCTCGTCTCGGCGCGGACGCGCGAGGACGTCGAGCACGCCGTCTGCGACCGTATCGTCGAATCCGACCGGTACCGCCAGGCGGCCATCGCGGACGCGGGGACCTGGCGCGGGGAGAGCGACCGCTGGACCGTCGCGAGCGACGGCGGCCTGCCCGAGACGGTGCCACCGGACATCGACCGACCCGGCATCTGGGACGACACGGCCACTTCGGACGACGCCGAGACCGACGACCCCCCCGTCCCCGAACTCGGCGACGGCGACGACGGCGTGTGGGTGATCGTCCCGCTCGTCCACGGACACACCGTCTACGGAGCACTCGGGCTCTACACCGACCGTAACTCGGTCGGAGAGCGCGAACGGACGATCCTCGGGGAGCTCGGGCGGACGATCGGCCACGCGATCAACGCCGTCGAGACCAACCAGCTCCTCGCGGCCGACACCGTGGTCGCGCTCGAACTGGCGAGCGAGACGGACGACGACCCCCTCGTCGCGGCGACGGCCGACGGCGACGTCGCGTTCGAACTCGCGGCGATCGTCCCCGGTGGGTCGGGGGCGACCGCGTACCTCCGCACACGCGACTGCGATGCCGAGACGGCGACGGCCGCACTCGCCGACACCGGCACCGGCGAGGCCAGGGTCGTCCGTTCCGGGGTCGAGGGCCTGGTCGAGTGGCGGGTGACCGGCGACGCACTCCTCGGGTCGGTCGTCGACCACGGGGCGAGCATCCGACACGCGGAGGCGGCCGACGGCGTCGCCCGGTACGAACTCGACATCGCGTCCCACGACTCCGTGCGGACGCTCGTCGAGCACCTCGAGGCTAGATTCCCGGAGGCATGCGTCCGGAGCAAAAGCGAACGGGAGTCGGCGCTCGAATCGGCACGGGGGCTCTCCGAGGAGCAACTCTCCGAGCTGACCGACCGCCAACGCGAGGTACTCGAGGTCGCCTACCGCGCCGGCTACTTCGAGTGGCCGCGGGATTCGAACGCCGAGGAGATCGCCGAGACGCTCGACATCAGCTCCGCGACGCTCCACGCACACCTCCGAAAGGCGGAGGAGCGAGTGCTCTCGGAGCTGTTCCAGGAGCCGTGAGTCCCCCAGTCGACCGCCGGGGTGCCCGTCACGGGCCCTCCGGCCGCGTCACATGAAACTGCCGAGCCCGGTCTGCTCCTGGCCGGTCTTGACCTCCTCCCAGGAGATGCCGAGCGCCTCGATGACCCGCGCGATGGGACCCTTCAGCGTCTTGTCGAGCATCTTGTCGTAGTCGACCTCGAACTCCTCGGGGATCTGGTCGGCGTAGTCGAAGCAGATGACGTCCTGCTCGCGCTTGAACTCGCCGTAGCGGTGGTCACGCTGGGGGTCGAACTCGCCCGCCGCCTCCAGCTCCTGGAAGTAGTCCGGGTGGACCTTCTGCAGGTAGAGCCGCTTCGGCTTCGAGCCGCGGTCGAAGTTCGTCCCGAACAGCAGGTTCGCGTACTTCGCCCCGCGGACGTGGGCCGTGTCCGTGTCGTAGTTGTCGAGGCGCTTGCCGATTCCCCCCGGGATGGCGATCTCGTCGTAGCTGTACTCGCCCGCCCGGAACCGCTCGATGACGTCGTGGATGTACTCCGTGATATCGGATTCGGCGGCACCCCGGACCACCTTGTCGATGACCTCGTGCTGGACCTCCTTCGTGATCGGCGCGATGTCCGAGCGCTTGTACTCGAAGCCGGTGATGTCGATGTCGTCGACGTGCTTGCCCTCCTTCCAGATGATGTGGCCCGCGTACCGTTTCTTCTTGCCCGCCTGGAAGAACCGCCGGTAGAGCTTCTCGAACTCGATCTGGAAGCGGTGCCCCTCGCCGCCGTCGATGTCGACGTTCAGTTCGTCCTCGGCGAAGGCGTCGTAGGAGTCGTTGATGTGCTCCTCTATCTCGAAGGACTGCTCGATCGCGGCCTCGGGCGAGACATCGTTCCCGAGCTCCAACATGACGGAATCAGTGTCACCATAAGCAACCTGATAGTTAATTTCGTTCGCTGCCTGCTCGGTAAACTCGATGACCTTACGCCCCGTTGCGGTTACAGCCGCTCCCATCTCCTTATCGTAGAGACGGAACCGGTCCCAACCAAGCACCCCGTACAACGAATTCATAATAACCTTGACAGCTGCCTGCTGCTGGTCGTACCGCTCGTAGTCCTCGGTGTCGGGGTCGTGCTGGTTCCGCAGTTCCTTCTTCGCCTCGCGCTCTTCCAGCAGCTCGTCGACCATCGCCCGGATCATCCCGTCCTCGTCCTTGCGGAAGTGGGTGCCGTTGGGGGCGCGGTAGGTGTCGCCCTCGAACGCGTCGGGGTCGACCTTCGTCTCGGGGCTGGCGTTGATGGTCACCATGCACATCGGGTAGAGCGACTTCAGGTCGAGTACGGTCACCATCTCCTTGACGCCCGTGATGGGGTCGAACACCGCACCACCCTCGTAGTCCTCGGACTCCTGTTTCCCTTTCGAGGGGAGCGCCCACTCGCCGCTGACCTTCTGGAGGACGTACATGTCCACCGCGTCGCCCGCGGTGGGGGCGTCCTCCAGCTTGCAGCCGACGAAGGTTCTGACCTCGTCGTAGAACGAGATGATGTCCTGCTTGCGGTCGATCTCGACGCAGAGCTCCACGTCGCGGAGGTTGTACTCCAGCAGGCGGGCGGGGTCGTTCTCCCAGAGGTCGCCGATGTCGCCGGTGTATCGCTCCTTGCCGGCGTCGAGCTCCGTCTCGCCGACGGCGTCCAGCCGGTAGGAGTCGAGCTCGGTGAACTGGCGGCTCTTGTAGGCGTACAGCAGGTCGAAGACGACGCGACCCTTCACGTTCGGGCCGCCCCAGCCCGAGCGCCAGACCTCGTTCACGCGGGAGAGACGGTCCGGGCGGATGTCCTGCTCGTGCATCCTCGAGTCGAGCACCTCCAGCCGGTCGAGGAAGTACGGCGCGTCGAAGTCCTCGAAGTTCCAGCCGGTCATCACGTCGGGGTCGGTCTCGTCGATGTAGTCGAGGAACGCCTCGAGCATCTTCCGCTCGGCTTCCGCCTGGTCGTCACCGTCGAACACCTCGACGCGGAGGTCCAGCTCGCCCTCGATGGCGTCGTAGTCCGGGAGTGCGTCGGGCGCGTCGCCGTCGTACTCGTCGGCGATGGCGAGCCAGACGACGTACTCGTCGTCGTAGGAGTCGTGTGAGGTGAGACAGATGATCGGCTCCTCGCCGTCCTCGGGGAAGCCGTTGCGGTCGTCGACCTCGATGTCGAACGTGTTGACGCGCGGTTCGGCGGTCAGGTCGGTCGCCTCGACCTCCTCGTGGGGCACCCGGACGGTGCCGCTCTCGCCGCGGCGGTCAGGGACCGTGATGCCGCTGTTGATGCCCTTGTCGATGAGGAACCGGTTCGGGAACAGCACGTCGGCCTCGTAGTGGTCGAAGCGGTCGCGGATGTTCCCGACGTCCCGCGGGGTGCGCCCGAAGATCTTCGTCAGGCGCTCGCCGCGGATGCTCTCGAACGGTTCGCCGTCGTCGTCCGTCTCCTCCCAGCCGGTGATGACGTCCTCGTCCTCGAGTTCGGACTCATCGAGCGAGTCGGTCGGTGCGTAGAAGTACGGCTGGAAGCCGAACACCATCACGTGCTCGGCGGTGCCCTCGGCGGTCCGACCGAAGACGTGCATCACGGGCTGTTCGTGCTCGCCCGACCCCTCCACGGTGTAGTCGACCTGCATCACGGAGAGCGAGACGGTCCCGTCGGGGTCGGGGAACAGGGCCTCGTCGGCCTCGACGAAGTCGGCGTTCTCGAGACCCGGCGTGGTGACGGCCTCGGCCTCGGCGACGAGGTCGGACTCGCTCGGTCCGGCTTCCCCGCCGTCGGTGGACCCGCCGTCGCCGAACGCGCCACCGAGTGTCAGCTGTTCGGAGTCCCCTGCATCGGTCATTGGAGGCGGTTCGGGGGCAGCGATAAAAACGTCGGTGGTTCGCACCCCCACGAGGGGGAGCCACCAGCCCGCACCTGTCGGTCGGGTCGGAATTCCCCGCGGCAACAAGACATATACCCTGTTACTGTCTACCACCGTCTGAGGTGACCGGCTTGTCCGACCACGCAACGCAAACTGACGGACGCACGGCCGATAGAGACGAGATTGACGGCGTCGAGTCCATCGAGACATACGAGACCGACGATGGCACCGTATTCTACGACGCCGAGAACCCGCTTGCGTGGCTAGAGGCCGGAGAGACGTTCTCCCTCCGAGAGCACGCCTGAGCCACTCAACACACGACACGAACGAGCAACCCTTTTCCTACCGCCGACCGAACAGCGACGCGTGCTGGAGGACGAGAAGGGGCCGGGCGAACCCAATCCAGAGGAGGACCTGCCGGACTACGAGGAGGAACTCTCGCCCTCGATACGGATTCCGGAGGCCCCCTCGCCACCGTCGACAGCGGACGTCGACGCACCGGCGGGGCTCCAGCGGAAGTTCTGGGTGCTCGTCCTCGTCTTCAACGGCGCGCTCCTCGGCGTGAGCCTCGGTGCGATGTACGTCGGCTTCCGTGGGGACTGGACGCTGGGGAGCCGGCTGCTGGCCGGCGGCCTCGTCTGCTTCGGTTACGGCGTCTTCCGGCTCCGGACGTGGGACCTCCCGACGGGTGACGGGAGCAGAGACACCACCGGGGACGGCGACCGGGACCCGAGCGACGACGACAACGACTAACCCCCTGCGCTCGAACCTCGAGCCATGCGAACGGTCCGCGACGATGACGGTCGGCTGTTGCTGGTGGTCAAGGAGTCCGGCGGGTCCACGCTGGTGCGTGATCCGGAGACCGGTGCCGAGGAGTTCAGACCGAACGACGGCCTCGCCACGGTCGACGACGAGTCCGCGCTCGCCGTCGCCGCCGGTGCCGTCCCGCCCGCTGTTCGCCGGATCCTGAGCGCCACCCACGACGACCGCTCGCTCGGCCTGCTCGTCGAACTCGTCGACCGCGAGGCCGTGGCTGTCCGTGAGCTCCTCGCCGACTACGACCTCTGCGAGAGCGACCTGCTCGGGCTGCTGACCGAGTTCCGCGCCGCCGGCCTCGTCGAGGAGGCCCGCATCGCCGGCGAGCGCGGCTACGCGGCGACCGAGCTCGCGGCGGACGGCGTCACGGCACTCCGCGAGGACGAGTAGGGCCGTCAGTCGAGCCCGGGGATCGGCCGCTCGCCCCGGCTGACCGTCGCCCGGTTCGTCGTCGGGTCCTTCTCGACGTGGACCAGCGAGTCCGCCGCGCCGACGAGCTCCTCGTCGTGGCTCACGAGGATGATCTGCTCGACGCCGTACTCGGTGCGCATCGTCTCGACCAGCGTGAGCAGCTGCGAGACGTGCCCGGAGTCGAGGAAGACGGTGGGCTCGTCGAGGATGAGCGGCGGCATCGGTGCCGCGCCCTCCACACCTTCGGAGAGCAGCCGGTAGATGGCACAGCGCAGGCTCAGGTTGAACAGCGCGCGCTCGCCGCCGGAGAGCTGTTCCGGGTCGAGCGTCTCGCCGTCCTTCTGGTACACCGTCAGCTCGTAGTCGCCCGACAGCTCGATGTGCGAGTACGAGTCGTTCTGGTACACCAGGTCGAACGTCTCGTTGAGCATCCGTTCGAGCGTCTCGACGTTGCGCCGCCGGAGCTCCGCACGCAGGTCGCTGTACATCTCCTGGAGGTCCTGCGCCTCGTCGTACAGCGATTCGAGCGCATCGACGCGCTCGGCGACGGCGTCGCGCTTCTCGCGGAGCGACTCCAGCTCCTCGATCTCGTTGCGGACGCCACCGATGCGGTCGCGAAGGTCCGCCTCCTCCGATTCGAGCGTCCCGAGCGCCTCCGTCGCCTGCTCGAGGTACTCCTCGGCGCGCTGTTTCTCACTGCGAGCTTTCTCGACGCGCTCCTCGTCGACCTCCGACTCGAGCTCCCGTTTGCGCTCGCGCTTCTCGGCGAGGCGCTCCCGGCGTTCCTCGTTGAGCTCCGCCTTGCTCGCGCGCTCGTCGCGCAGTCGCTCGACCTCGGCTTCGACCGAGTCGACGTCGCCGAACAGCTCCGAGAGCCGCTCCAGCGTCTCCACGGTTGCCTTCACCTCGGCACGCTCGCCGTTGGCCTCGCCGAGGTCGCTCCGCAACTCGTCGGCTGCCTCGCGGGTCGAATCGGCCTCCTCGCGCTTCCCCTCGGCTTCGGATTCGAGCTCGTCGGCCTCCTCGCGCAGGTCGGCAGCACGCTCGCGCTTCTCCGCGACGTTCTCGGCCTTCTGCTCGCGGAGCTGCGCCAGGTTCTCCCGGTTCTCGCGCAGGCTCTCGACCTCGCGCTCGGCGTCGCGGAGGGACTCGGCGCGCTCGATGCGCTCGTCGAGCGCCTCGATCTCCGCCTCGAGTTCGTCGAGGTCGTTCTCCTTCGATTCGAGCTCGGAACGGTCGTCGTCCAGCGAGTCGACGTGGGGCGAGCCGTCGACGGGCTGACCGCACTCGGGGCACTTCCCCTCGTCGAGCAGCGCCTCGCCCTCCTCGATGCGGTTCCGGAGCGTCTCGACCGCTGTCCGCAGGTCGTTGGCCTCCTCGCGCAGTTCCTCGCGCTCGTCGCGGAGGGTTTCGAGGTGCGAGTCGGCCGCGCCGAACTCGACGGGCGCGTCGTCGAACGCCTCGCGGTGGCTCTCGATGTCGTCGTCGAAGCCGTCGAGCTTCTCGCGCAGGTCGTCGAGGTCGGCGTCGGCCTCGTCCGCGTCGGTCTCGAGTTCCTCGGCTTCGGTGCGTTTCTGCTCGGCCTCGTTCGCCAGCTCGTCGGCGCGCTCGGCCAGCCGGTCGGCCTCGTCCGATTTCGTCCCGATCTCGACCGATAGCTCGTTGATGCGCTCCTGCAGTTCCTCGGCCTCGGCTTCGAGTTCGTCGAGCCGGTGGTCGACGAGCGCCGGCGTGTCGTCCGCGTCGATGCCGGCGTCGTCGGGCAGGTCGCCCGCGTCGGGCAGCTCGATCTCGCCGCGGAGCTCGTCGCGTTCGTCCCGCAGGTCGTCGCGGTCGGCTCTCCGGTCGGCGATTTCGGACTTCAGCTCCTCGCGCTCGCGCTCCGTCTCGGCGATGGCGTCCTGTAGCTCGTCCACATCGGTCGCGACCGCGTCCAGTTCCTCGCGCTTCTCCTCGTGGTCGTCGAGGACGGCCTGGGCCTCGTCGCGGGTCGACTCCGCCTCTTCGACGTTACCCTCCAGCCGCTCTCTCTCGCTCCGGGTGTCGTTCAGCTCGCTCTGGAGCTCGTTGAGCCGGTCGTGCAGCCCCTTCGCCTCCTTCTCTTCGACCTGCTCGTCGAGGCTCTCCTTCCGGCCGCGGGCGTTGTCCAGCACGTCGTTCACCCCGAGGCGGGCCTCGCTGGCCCGTTCGCGGTACTCCTCCAGCTTGCCGAGCTGCAGGAGGTCGTCGATGATGTCCTGTCGGGTGCTCGGGCTCGCGTGGATGAGCTTGTTCACCTCGCCCTGGCGGACGTACGCGCAGTTGACGAACGCGTCGGCATCCATCCGGAGCAGGTTCGTGATGGCCGCATCGACCGAACTCGGCCCCTCCCAGGAGGCGTCGCCGCCCTCCAGCAGGCAGTCGTGGGAGACGCGGTCGCCGTAGTCCTTCAGGCCGCGTTCGAGGTGGTAGTCCGTGCCGTCGTGGCGGAACCAGAGCTCGACCTCGCACTCCTCCTCGCCGGTGCGGATGACGTCCTCGCGCGTGCCCGGGATGGCCGCCGAGCCGTACAGCGCGAAGAAGCAGGCCTCCAGCAGCGAGGACTTCCCGCTGCCGTTGACGCCGTGGACGACGGTGACGCCGCGGTCGAGACGCAGGTCGGCGTCACCGTAGCACTTGAAGTTCGAGAGGCGGACGCGGTCGACCCTCACAGGAACTCCTCCATGGAGGACTGCGAGTCGGTTCCGGCGGCCTGTTCGTCGGCGTCATCCGCGGGTTCGTCGGGCGTGCCCTCGCTCCCGGTGGCCCCGTCGGATTCGGCGCGCACCGTATCACCGCCGTCCGTCGACGCCGGCTCCGAACCCTGTGGGTCGTCCTCGCTGCCCTCGTCGGTCGACTCGTCCGCGACCGGGTCGTCGACGGCCACGTCGTCAGGGGCATCCTCCGCCGCGGGCTCCGCGTCCTCGAACGCCTCGAGGTCGCCGTCGTCGACGATGCGCTCGATGCGCTCTTTCACCGAATCGCGGACGTTCGAGTCGGCGACCTTCGAGGCGCGGACCGTCTCGTCCACGTCGCGGGCGGCCTGGCTCAATCCTAACTCTCGGACGCGCTCGCGGACGGCCTCGTCCGGGTCCGCGAACGTCACCTCGACCTCTTGCTCCTCGTCGAACTCCCGGCGGTCGTTCACCCGCGCCACCAGCGCGCCCCGGTCGATGGCCAGCTCCTCGACCGGCGCAGGGGAGACGGGCTCGCCGTCGCCAGTCACGGTGACGACGACGACGGCGTCCTCGCAGTCGTGCTCGCGTACCGCCTCGCGGACGCGCTCGACGCCCTCGCCCTCCTTCAGTTCGACGTCGACGAACCGGAACGAGCGCGTGTCCGGGATGCCCCGGCGGCTGATGGCGACCGTCCCCTCCTCGGTGGCGACGAGGTTGTAGCCCCGGTCGTCGCGCTCCGTCGCACTCGCGCGTTCGGTCGACCCACAGTAGGTGACCCACGTCCCGTCGACCTCCTCGACGCCCGGCGCGTGGTTGTCGCCGAGCAGCAGCGCGTCGAAGTCCACGGTGGATTCGGTGAGCAGGCGCTCGGTGTCCCAGTCGGCGTGTGCGAACGGCTCGAACAGCCCGTGGCTCACCAGCATCGCGTAGTCGGCGTCGTGGTCGGCGAACTCGTACTCCAGGTCCTCCCGACGCGACCGCGGGACGAAGTCCAGCCCGTAGAATGCCGTGTCGCCGACGACGTGGGGGGTGGCGTCCAGTCTGGTGGCGAGCCCGAGGTCCTCGAACAGGTCGAGCCACTGCCCGTCGCGCTTCCCCTCGTGGTTCCCGACGACCGCGAGGAACGGGATGTCGGCGTCTGCGAGGTCCCGGAGCGCGGCGACGGTCCCCTGCAGGTCCCGCAGTCCGGGGCGTCGGTCGTGGAACAGGTCGCCCGCGTGGACGACCGCGTCCACGTCGTCCTCGACGGCGTCCGCGACCACCCGCTCGAACGCCCGGAGGAAGTCCCGCTGGCGCTCGGGCGAGTGGTACTGCCGGTATCCGAGGTGGGTGTCGGCGGTGTGGATCACCCGTGTCATACCCACCCCTATCGCCTCCCCTGTTATAGACGTTCGGTGGGCGGGGCGGAAGTGGTCGACGGGCGGCAGTCAGTCCCCGGTCCCGCCCTCGACCACCGTGCCGGACGCGAACGAGTCGGGGACCAGCCACGCCGGGACGACCCGTGTGAGGACGACCATCCCCGAGAGTTCGACCAGCGTCTGCGTGACGACGACGGCCGGGACGAGTTCGTAGCCCGCCGGCAGCGCGAGCGCAAGCGGGAGGACGACCAGCGAGTTCCGCGTGACGGACGTGAACACGAGCGCCCGACTCTCGCCGACGTCCATCCCGAGCAGCCTCGCCACCAGCCGACCGACCAGCGGCATGACCACGAGGAAGGCCACGTACACCGGGACGACCGTCGCGACACTGTCGAGAGAGTCCCGAACCCGCGGGAGCTGCGAGCCGATGACCACGAACAGGGTCAGACCCATCATCGGCACCGGCAGCCAGCCCATCGCGTCCCGCCAGCGTGCGGCCCGCCTCGACCGCTCCGACCGCTCCGCGCGGAACTCGGTCGCCCACGCGAGCAGCAACGGCAGGGCGATGATGACGACGAACGCCTCCACGAACGGCCCGGCCTCGACGAACTCGGCGACCTCGGGGCCGACGAACAGCCAGAGGTAGACCGGGAGCAACAGCAACTGCACGAGCATCAGCGCCGGCGTGGCGGCGGTGATCTGCTCGGCGTCGCCGCCGGCCAGCTCGGTGAACGTGATGACGTAGTCGATACACGGCGTCAACAGGACCATGAGCGCGCCGACGACGAGCACCGGCTCGTCGGGCAGGAACCGAGTGAGCGCGAAGGCGACGACCGGCACGACCAGGAAGTTCGTCCCGAGGGCGGCTGCCATGAACCGCCGGTTCCGGAACGCACGACGGATGCGGACGAACGGGATCTCCAGGAACGTTACGTACAGCAGCACCGCCAGCACGGGATAGATGGACGCTTCCAGCACCGGGCTCGCGCTCGGAACCCCGAGACCGATGGCGACCGCGAGGAGGACGGCGACGGCGTAGACGGCGACCTGGTTGTGTTGCAGCCACCGTTTCGAGAGTCCTGTCATGCGTGGCGCTTCGAGGTGGACGAGTCATCTCCGGGAAGGGCTGCCGTCGGTAAAAAGCGCCCGAACTCCGGGGATGCGACGGGAGGGACCGCACGGATCACGAACTGCAAACGACACGCAGCCGAACACTCACAACCAGTTCCACGAATCACGGCCGGCACGACAAGATTCAAGACCGGTGCTGGCGAGAACAACAGTGACGGATGGGCACGAACGACGGTGGCGAGGAGCTGGTAGCGGACGCCGAGACGCTGGCCGGCCTGGACGGGGTCACCCCGGTCGCGGCGGCCCAGCTCACCGATGCAGGTGTCACGGCGAGCGACGTGGCCGAGAAGCGGGTGACGTACACGGACCTGGTCGAGGCGGGCGTCGAGCAGGGCGTGGCGACCGACCTGCGCCGCGAGTACTCGCTGTCGTGGTCGTCGACGCTGGGCGACGGGCTGGACGAGCGCGCGGAGTCGATGGGTGGGCTGCACGACGACGAGCGCGACTGGGTGGCGGCCTCGACGAGCGACTGGGAGGAGCTCGGCGTGCGGGAGTACGACCCGGTCGAGCGCGAACCCGTCGACGTCTGGGCCGACCGGGAGCGCCCGACGCCGGTCGAGACCGTCGTCGACGGCTGGGTGGCCGACCAGCTCGCCGACGCCGGCATCACCTCTGTCCGGCAGCTCGCGTGGGTCGACGCGGCGGCGCTCGCGAACGCGCTCGAGGTGAACGTCATGCAGGCGAGAACGTGGCGGTTCTCGGCGCGCGAGGCGTTCCAGCGCGAGTGACGGAGTCACCGGAATATTTACTACCGCTGTAGTGTGTTTTCGCCGAGCCTCCAGCGGCGACGAGTGGTCGGTAGCAGCCCTCTCCGGCCAGCTCGTGCGTTCGTTCGATACCCCGTTCCGAACACCACGCTTTAATAGGCGCTTCGGCGAACTTGGAACCGAATGCGACCCATCGACGACTCACCCATCGTCCGCGACGGAAAGGTACTGATCCTCGCGATGGACCACGGGCTGGAGCACGGCCCGGTGGACTTCGAACCGGTTCCCGAGACCATCGACCCGTCGACGGTGTTCGACGTGGGCACACACGACGCCGTGACGGCGATGGCCGTCCAGAAGGGCGTCGCCGAGGCGTACTACCCCTCCTACGAGGACGACGTGAACCTCCTCATGAAGCTCAACGGCACGTCGAACCTCTGGATGGGCGAGCCCGACTCGGCCGTGAACTGCTCGGTCGACTACGCCGTCGAGGAGTGCGGGGCGGACGCGGTCGGGTTCACCCTCTACGGCGGCTCGAACAACGAGATCGAGATGGCCGAGGAGTTCCGCGACGCGCAGGAGGACGCCCGGAAGCACGACGTGCCGATGGTCATGTGGTCCTACCCGCGTGGCCAGGGCCTGAAGAACGACCGCGACCCCGAGACCATCGCCTACGCGGCCCGCCAGGCGCTCGAACTGGGTGCCGACGTGGCGAAGGTCAAGTACCCAGGCTCCCCGGAGAACATGGAGTGGGCGGTCGACGCCGCCGGGAAGGTCAAGGTCGTCATGTCCGGCGGCTCGAAGACCGACGACTACGCGTTCCTCAAGCAGGTCGAGGGCTGCATGGCCGCGGGCGGGAAGGGCCTCGCCGTCGGCCGGAACGTCTGGCAGCGCGAGAACCCGCGCGAGATCCTCGACGCCCTCGAGGCCGTCATCTACGAGGGGGCCTCCGCCGAGGAAGCGCTGGACCGATGATGCAGGAGGGAGCGTCCGACACGACGGTCGACGCCGTCGTCGACGCCATCGCCGAGACCGCCCCGGAGATCCGCCAGGGCCTCGTCGGCCGCCGCGGCACCGTCGACGAGGAGAACCCGAGCGGCGACGAGCAGGTCGAGGCCGACGTCTGGGCCGACGACCTGCTCGAACAGCGGCTGTCGAGCATCGACGGCGTCGGCCAGTACGCCAGCGAGGAGCGGCCCGACATCGTCGACTGCGGCGAGGGCGTCGCCGTCGCGGTCGACCCGCTCGACGGCTCGTCGAACCTCAAGTCGAACAACGCGATGGGCACCATCTTCGGCGTGTACGACGCCGAACTCCCCGCGCGCGGCGAGGACCTCGTCGCCGCCGGCTACGTGCTGTATGGCCCGGTGACGACGATGCTCGTCGCCCGGGACGACACCGTGATAGAGTACGAGCTCTCCGGTGACGAGCGCGGCGTCATCGAGCGCGACGTGACCATCCCCGACGACCCGGTCGTCTACGGCTTCGGCGGGCGCGTCCCCGACTGGCCCGCCGACTTCGCGGCCTACGTCGACGAGGTCGAGGACGAGCTCAAGCTCCGGTACGGCGGCGCGATGATCGCCGACGTGAACCAGGTCGTCACCTACGGCGGTGTCTTCGCGTACCCCGCCCTCGAATCCGCCCCGGACGGCAAGCTCCGGCTCCAGTTCGAGGGTATCCCCATCGGCTACGTCGTCGAGACGGCGGGCGGGGCCTCGTCAGACGGGAGCCAGTCGCTGCTCTCCGTGGAGCCGACGGAGCTGCACCAGCGCGTCCCGGTCCACGTCGGCAGCGAGGAGTACGTCGACCGGCTGGAAGCCGCGCTGGAGTGAGGTTCCGGCCCCAGTCGCTCTCGTCCCGAAGGAGCGCTTCTCTCGTCAGCAATCAGCGGTCCTCGTCGACGAGGTCACGGCGGTACGTCACGTCGATGGTGAACCCGCCGTCGCGGAGCTGGAAACAGACCTCGTCGAGGTTCGTCGCGTAGGTCTTGAAGTGGTTGCCGTGCTCGTCGACGCGCTCGTGCTCGACGACGAGGTCGTGGTTCTGCAACACGTCGAGTCGGCGGTAGATGGTCGCCTCCGAGGCGTCACAGCGGTCGGCGAGCTCCTGTGCGGACAGCTCCTCGACGGAGGTGAGCGCGAGGATTCGTCGGGCGTCGGCGCGCTCGAACACGTCGAACAGCGTGTCCGCGTCCCACTCGTTGGACACGCCGGAAGCGTGGCACCACAGAGACAAAAAACGTGTCCGTTCCACGGCAGCTTCATCAGGTGAGAACGCGGCCGTCCTCGACGGCGACACTCGGTTGCCCAGACAGACGGGAACGTCGGTGTGACGCGAGGGATTCCGCGGGTGAACTCGCTGTGTTGACGACTCACGAACAGCCTTCGAGAGACTATTCCCCCGATATCACCTTCTCCGAGCTTCACGAAGCCGGAATAGGCATCACTCCCTTTCCCGTGGAATCGGCTATGTTTCTGTGAACGATGACCGAGAGCTTCCACGGACAGGCCGGCACGGAATCACGGGAGCGCATCGACCTCACCCTCGAGAAGGAGACGCTGGTACAGCTGGTCGGTCGGTACAGGTGGACGAGCCGTTGGCTGGCGCTCCAGGTGTTCCTGCTCGCGTGGACGGTGACCGTCCCGTTCCTTTGGCCGGACGGGCAGGAGTTCGCCGGCGTCGTCTTCGGCATCGGACTGACGCTCACGATCTTCGTCGCGATCACGGGACTCGTTGTCGGGGCGGTGAACGTTGCCCGACGACTGTCCAGCACGGTCCGACACGCAGACATGAAGACGTAACCCGGCAGTCGACGGCTCGCAGCACCCCCCACCCGGCAATCCTCGCGGCAACCGAAAGGGAAACCTTTCTCACGAAACCCCGCGCACCCCGAGACATGAAGGTGCGCATCAGCGAGGGCGCGTCGGCCGAGGAGGCGTCGGCCATCGCGGCCGCGCTCGCCGAACACGTCGGGGACGACGTCGAGGTGTACGTCGGCCGGAGCGACGAACCCGCCGCGACCCACGACGCTCCGGAAGACGCGGACGAGACCGACGTCCCGGAGGAGTACGAGAACCTCGGCCCGACCGAGCGCGAGGAGCTGCTGCTCGAACAGATCGAGGAGATCCTGGCGGGTGGCCCCGCGAAGTACAAGGACACGCTCCACGAGGAGAACAAGCTGTTCGTCCGGGACCGCATCGACCTGTGGTTCGATGCCGACGATGACGACGACGCGTTCCTCTTCGAGGACGGCCGCTTCGCGGAGTTCGACGCCGACGACAAGCTCCCCGCCGACGGCCTCATCACGGGCGGCGCGACGTTCGAGGGCCGCGACGTCCACTTCATGGCCAACGACTACACGGTCAAGCGCGGCTCGATGGCCGCCAAGGGCGTCGAGAAGTTCCTCCGGATGCAACAGCGCGCGCTGAAGACCGGCCGACCAGTCCTGTACCTGATGGACTCCTCGGGCGGCCGCATCGACCAGCAGACCGGCTTCTTCGCCAACCGCGAGGGCATCGGGAAGTACTACTACAACCACTCGATGCTCTCCGGGCGCGTCCCGCAGGTCTGTGTGCTGTACGGCCCGTGTATCGCCGGTGCGGCGTACACGCCCGTCTTCGCGGACTACACCGTCATGGTCGAGGGGATGTCCGCGATGGCCATCGCCTCCCCGCGGATGGTCCAGATGGTCACCGGCGAGGACATCTCGATGCAGGAGCTCGGCGGCGCACGGATGCACGCCGAGGAGTCGGGCAGCGCCGACCTCGTCGCCGAGAGCGAGGAGCACGCCCGCGAGCTCGTCTCCCAGCTCGTCACGTACCTGCCGGACAACTCGGACGAGAAGCCGCCGCGTGCCGAGGCGACGCCGCCCGCGAGGTCGCCCGAGGGCATCGACTCCGTCGTCCCGCAGGAGCCGAACAAGGGCTACGACATGGAGCGGGTCATCGAGCGCATCGTCGACGAGGGCAGCTACTTCGAGCTCAAACCCGACTACGGCAAGGAGATCATCACGGCCTACGCCCGCATCGACGGCCGGCCGGTCGGCATCGTCGCCAACCAGCCCGCCCAGCGCGCCGGGGCCATCTTCCCCGACGCCGCCGAGAAGGCCGCGGAGTTCATCTGGAAGTCCGACGCGTTCAACATCCCGCTGCTCTACCTCGCGGACACGCCGGGGTTCATGGCCGGCTCGCAGGTCGAGAAGGACGCCATCCTGGAGAAGGGCAAGAAGATGATCTACGCCACGTCCTCGGCGACGGTCCCGAAGCAGTGCGTCGTCGTCCGGAAGGCCTACGGCGCTGGCATCTACGCCATGTCCGGTCCCGCGTACGACCCCGAGTCGACCATCGCGCTCCCCTCGGGCGAGATCGCCATCATGGGGCCCGAGGCGGCCATCAACGCGGTGTACGCCCGGAAGCTCAACGAGATCGACGACCCCGAGGAACGCGCCCAGCGCGAGGCCGAGCTCCGCGAGGAGTACCGCGAGGACATCGACGTGCGCCGGATGGCTAGCGAGGTCGTCATCGACGACGTCGTGCCGCCGTCGTCGCTCCGGACCGAACTGGAGAACCGGTTCCGGTTCTACGAGACCGTCGAGAAGGACCTCCCGGACAAGAAACACGGCACGGTCCTGTAGCCCGAACGGGTCGTTCGAGTCGGCAGGGCCGTGCTACGGCCCCGTCGAACCATCCCGTCGACCGGCGGTATCGGAGCCATACATAGGTTATCGACGCCCGTAGAAGGCCTGCCCGAGGACCGCGACGACTCGTCGACCACGACCGTTTCGGCCGTCGGGACAGGTAACGCGGCGGACCGTCGATCCGCCGGTTCCCCCCTCAGGGAGGGAAGATTCATCGTCCCCACGGCGACGCCGACTGCGTCGCCATCTCGACACTGCGGGCCACCCGACCCCATCCACACCATCCAGTCGTCTCTCGGGCGGCCCGCAGATCCCATCTGTCACGTCCCGATGCGGTTCTAGCGGGACGACCGTTCGTACCGTTCTGCCGCCCGTCTCAGCCGTCGTACCTCCGCGAGCACCGCCTGCCACTGCTCGACCGTGCCCGGCAGCTCGTCGTCGTCCCCGTCGAACGCCTCGCGCTGGTCGAGCACGAGGTTCTGGACGGAGCGCGGGTCCTCGATGTTCCAGAACCGGAGCTCGGTCCCCATCCCGCCCGCCGTGTCGACGGAGACCGTGCCGTGGCCGAACAGGGTCCCGAACACGCCCTGCTCGTACGAGCTGTTCTGGACGCTCTCGAAGCCGACGGCGAGCACGTCCCGCGAGAGCACACCCTGCTTTCGGTAACAACGGCGATTCGTCACGACGAACTCGACGTTGCTGATCCAGACGTACGCGAGCACCGGCGGGACGACGCCGAGCAGGGCGACCGGCCACACCGGTACCGGGAACGTGTCCGGCGCGAGCAGGGCCATCCCTGCCGGAACGACGACGATCACCAGCCCGACGAACAGCGCCGGGATGATGCTCTGGATCCGGGGCGAGGCCTCCCAGAGCACCGCCTCGTCGTCCTCCAGCGTGAGCCAGTCGCGGCTCATCGTCCGTCCGGGTCGTCACCCGGACCGTCGGCCGCCGTCCCCCGGGACGTGCCCTGCCGAGGCTGGCCAGCGCCGTCGGGGGTCTCGCCGCCGCCATCGTGTCCCTCGATGCGCTCGAACGTCTCGCGCATCGCCCGCAGCTCGGTGAGGATCTCGTCCAGCACCTGGCCCTTCTCGGGTTCGTCCTCGGGGCGGTCGCTGCCACGCCGGTTCTCCTTGATGAGCCGGTTGATGCGCTCCTGGACCGACTTCGGGTCTGCGACGGACTGGAACTGCATCTCGACGCCGGAGCCGCCCGCGGTCGAGATGTCGACGTTGCCGTAGCCGAAGTAGTTCCCGACGACGCCCTGGCTGAACGAGATGTTCTGGACCTTGTCGAAGTCGACGCGCTGGACGTTCCGCGAGAACACGCCGGACTTCGTGTAGAGGCCGTCGGTCGTGACGACGTACTCGGTGTTCTCGCGCCACAGGTACGCGGCGACGATGATGGCGATACCGACGAGCAGGATGATGAGTGGCACCCCGAAGATGAGCGCGGGGACGATGCTCATCGGATGCGGGTTGCCCGACCAGATGATCTCCTCGTCCTCGTCGAGGCTCAGCCAGTCGAACTCCGAGCCCCCTCCGTCCGTCGAATCCGTGGCTGTCATAGCTCCGACTTCTATCGCACGGAAGAAATAGCTACTGTCGTTGCCTCGCTCTCGGGTCGGCGGTCGACACCTCCCCAGTTCGCCCGCGCTCACATTTGCGTTCACTGTCAGTTCCCCCACGACGGGCCACCTCACCGACGGGACACCGGCCGGTTTCCTTCCACGAAGGCTGAACACTAATATAGGATGAATCCGTTTGACCCATTCGATGGCTGTGGTCGAACGACACGCCTGTGAAGGCTGTGACCGCGAGTTCTCCCTCGACAACCTCCATGCGGTCACGATGCCGGGTGGGTCGCGGGCCGTCTGCTGCCCCGAGTGCCGCGAGTACGCGGAGACGGTCGGCGACAACGGCTCCGACATCGACCAGCGACGCCGCGAGTGCGACGGCTGCACCGAGGAGCACCTCGTCTCCGAGCTCGAGGAGGTCATCCTCTCCGACGGGACGAGCGTACTCTGCTGTGCCTCGTGTGCCGAACACGCTCCGTCGAGCGGCGACGGCTCCGACGCCCGCCGTCAGGAGGAGAACGAGGCGGAGACGGCGGCCGAACTCGAGTCCAAGGAACCCTCGAAGGCGAGCCGCCAGCGCAACCTCTGCCAGCAGTGCAACGACTGGTACTCCATCGAGCTCTACCGCGTCGTCACGGTCGACGACCGCACGGAGAAGTTCTGTCCGGACTGCATGGAGCAGGCCCGCGACGACGGCATCGTCAAGGACGTCCGGATGCGCCGGGCCGAGGCCTACGAGGTGCTCGGTGCGTCGGGCTTCGAGGACGCCGACGACCTCCGCGACGCGTACATCAGCCGGGTCAAACAGGCCCACCCCGACCGGGCCGACGGCTCGCGAGCCGAGTTCAAGCGGGTGCAGGCCGCCTACGACCGCCTGCAGGACGAGTTCTAGACCGGGTCCTCGCGGCGCACGTAGCCGAGCGTCGCCGGGTTGAAGAAGTACCCCGCGTCGCACTCCTCGCAGGTCGCCACCAGCGCCTGATTGTGGTCGTACATCTGCCAGAGCTTCTTCTGGGTCTCCCCGATGTCGAGGGTCACCGCCGTACCGCAGCTCTCGAAGTTACACGGGAAGCGGACGAACCAGTTCGGCGTCGAGAGGGTACCCAGCGGAGCGAGCTCCGACCGCAGTCGACAGAGCAGGTTGAACACCGACACGTCCATCTCGTCGGGGTCGAGCTCGACTCGCTCGTGACGCTGGAGGTAGCCGTCGGGCTCGACACCCTCGGTGTACAGCGGCAGGATAGGAATCCCCTTGGCGACCGCGTAGCCGATCTCCTGGTTCACCCAGCCGTTCGTCGCGCCCTCGTCGCTGAGGACCGCGACGAGCAGGTCGCTGTTGGCGAGCCTGCCCTCGAGGTCCTGCCGGCTCCGACCGGGCTCGATCTCCTCCAGCGCGATGTGGACGTCGAGGTACAGGTTCTGGACCGTCGAGAACAGCTCCTGGACGAGGTCGATATCCGACGGCGCGTGGGAGACGAACACCTGCTCTTCGGCCATGGCGGTACCTCGCTGGTCGGCTACTAAATCCTTACCCACGGTCGTGGACGCGTTCGTGACAGATCGGACAGAGCGCGACCACGTTGTGGACGTGTCGGTGCCCGCCCGTTGCGACGGGGACGACCGCGTGCAGGTGGAGCACGTCGCCGACGACGAGCGCCTCGCGCACCCCACACCCCCGGCAGCGACCGTCGTCGCGGTCGATCACGCGGTCGCGGTCGACCGGGAGCCCGCCGCAGTCCGCCCGCGAACCGCCCTCGGTCCGGTCGGCGGCACAGTCCGGACAGAGAGCGATGGCGTTCCACTCGTGGTCACACTCCGGGACGATGGCTCGTTCGCTGGCACCGTCGTCACCGCAGTTCCGGCAGACGTCGGGCGACAGCGCTGGCTCCTGCCGGCGTCCGATACCTCCCACCTCGGCGATTGCGCGGGCCGCCGCGTCGACGTTCACCGACGCGAACTTCGTCACCCGTTCTCTCGCACCCATCGGGCTTTATTCCAACAGCTACTGACTTAATTATTTTCATCGTTGTCACGTACAACCGGAATGTGGTTGCGAGTTCAGAGCGGTTCGACGAGGTCGTCGAGCGCGGCCCGCGGGTCGTCGGCCTTCGCGACGCCCGAAGCCAGCAGGACGCCGGACGCGCCGAGGTCCGCCGCCGCGGCGAGGTCCTCGCCCGTCGAGATACCGGCCCCGCAGAACACGTCGACGTCGGGGTCGACCGCCGCCGCGGCCGCGACCGCGTCCTCGACGATGTCGGGGTCGGCCTGGCTGACGGGCGTGCCGGTACCGATGAGCTCCGGCGGCTCGACCGCCACGGCGTCGGGACCGAGCGCGGCCGCCGCGCCGACCTGCGCCGGGTTGTTCGCACAGACGACCGTCTCCAGCCCGGCGCGCTCGGCCGCCCGAACAGCGCCGTCGAGGTCCGCGAGCTTCACGCGGTACTCCGAGTGGTTGACGAGCGTGCCCGTCGCGCCGGCGTCGGCGACGGTCTCGGCGAGCGTGTGGCCGGTCCGACTCCCGGGTTCGACGGGGTCGACGTGCTGGCCCCAGGTCTCGACACCGGTCTCCGCCACCGCCTCGAGATGGGTCGCCTGCGGTGCGACGCCGATGCGGACGCCGCTGTCGTCGGCCGCGTTCGCCGCCGCGGTCGCGACCTCGACGGGGTCACACGGGTACGCCTTCAGGTTGACGAGGACGAACATAC
Organism: Haloarchaeobius salinus; assembly: GCF_024464185.1. Classification (NCBI taxonomy): domain Archaea; kingdom Methanobacteriati; phylum Methanobacteriota; class Halobacteria; order Halobacteriales; family Halorubellaceae; genus Haloarchaeobius; species Haloarchaeobius salinus. The sequence goes on along the minus strand of NZ_JANHAU010000002.1, from coordinate 683,304 downwards.
CGGAACCGGGTTGCGCTGCGACCAAAAGCGTGTCTCTTCCGGCCACTACTCGTCCGACCGAGATCACGCACCGGCGAAGAACAGCCTCGACTAGTCGTTACAGCAGCCACTCGCCTCGTCGGCGAAGTCCAGGCCGAGCTCGGCGGAGATGGTGCTGTTGACGCGCTCCAGCCGGGCGTCGAGCTCGTTCTGGGCCTCGAGGTACTCCGCCATCACGGGGATGTCGTGGAGCTCCTCCTGGGTGTCCTGGAGCTCCTCGAGGTCCTCCTGGGACGCCTGACCGGTCTGGCGCGCGAGCATGAACTCCTGGCGCACCTGCTCGAACTCCTCGATCTTCGCCTGTGCCTCCTCGCTGGCCTCGACGGCGGCCTGGGCCTCGTCGAAGCGCTCGTACTCCGGCAGGTCACGGAGCGCACGGCCGAGTTCGCGCGCTCGCTGCTCGACGGAGTCCGACGCCTCGGTGCTCTCACCACTCGTCTCGATGCTCATGCGCACCGATTGGGAGTGGACGTGTTTCAACCTGCCGGAGCATCGACGTTCTCACGGTCCTTCGCGTCTCGACCGCGCTAACGGCACGTTAAACGGTCTGAACGAACGTTGAACGGAATGAGCACTTGATGTATGCACGGTCCGGAGTGCAAGCTACGATGTCACGCCGGAGCCCGACGGTACTGGTCGCCGCCGAGGAGGAACTGACGCGCGAACGCTACCGGGCGGCGCTCGACGGCGGCCCGTACGACGTGGTCGCCACCGGCGTCCTGGACGAGGTGCTCGCGACGGCCAAGCGGGCGTCCGTCGCCGCTGTCGCCGGCCGGGTCCGGAGCCGCTCGCACCGGGCGCTCCTCGAGACACTCACAGAGCGCGCGCCGGGCTGTGCGCTGGTCTCCCTCGGCGGCGAACGCCCGCCTACGGCCCCTCACGACGCACACCTCGGGGCCCCGGTCGCCCCGGACGACCTGCGCGCGACGGTGGACCACCTCGCGACGCGTGCGGTCTACTTCGAACGGCTCGACGCGTTCGTCGCCGCGGCACGGCGCGCGACGACCACCGACCACAGCCGACTCGCACAGCTCCGCGACGAGACCCGCACCCTCCAGGGCAGCTTCGACACGACCGACTTCGAGGCGGCGTTCCGCCTCGTCGACGTCTCCTGACGGTATCTCGCCGGTTCTCGTGACCGTTCCGAACCGTCGAAGTTAACCGTCCGTGCCGGCTAATCCGGTCCAATGAGCCAGGAATCGTACTCCGAGGGCGACCTCCGGAACACGGGCATGTCCCTCAAGCACGACCGCGAGTGGGACTACGAGCTCGACCGCATCGTCGACGCGGTCGAGGAACGCGACGCCGACAAGGTCGGCCTCCAGTTCCCCGAGGGACTGAAACGTCGCGGCCCGCGGGTCGCCGACGACCTCCGCGAGATCCTCCCCGACGACGTCACCGTCCTCATCTCCGGACAGCCCTGCTACGGCGCGTGCGACCTCGACACCTACCTGATGCGCCGCACCGACGTGTTCGTCCACTTCGGCCACTCCCCGATGAAGGAGTCCGAGAAGATCATCTACGTCCCGCTGTTCTCCAACGTCGAAGTGCTCCCCAGCGTCGACCGCGCCATCGACGAGGAGCTCGAGGGCGACGACGTGGGTCTCGTCACCACCGCCCAGCACATGAACCGCTTCGAGGAGATGCGCGAGCACCTGGAGGACGCCGGCTACACCGTCCACACGCGCAAGGGCGACGACCGGCTCACCCACGAGGGACAGGTGCTCGGCTGCAACTACGCCTCCGCGGACATCGACGCCGACCAGATCCTCTACGTCGGCGGCGGCAAGTTCCACCCCCTCGGGCTGGCGATGGAGCACCCCGACAAGAAGGTCGTCATCGCCGACCCCGTCAACAACGTGCTCACCGTCGCGGACACGGAGAAGTTCATGAAGCAGCGTTACGGTGCCGTCCACCGCGCCATGGACGCCGAGAAGTTCGGCGTCATCTTCTGTACGAAGATCGGCCAGGGCCGCTGGGACCAGGCCGAGGAGATCGTCGACAACAACGACGACGCCTACCTCATCACCATGGACGAGGTCACCCCGGACCGCCTCCGGAACTTCGACATGGACGCCTTCGTCAACACCGGCTGTCCGCGCATCACCACCGACGACGGCCCGCAGTTCCACAAGCCGATGCTCACGCCGCAGGAGTACCGCATCGCCATCGGCGAGGAACCGCTGGACGCGCTGGAGTTCGACACGTTCCACGGGACGTGGTGAGCCGACTCGTTCTCGGTTTCTGAGTCCGATAGTTCTCTCGTTCTCGATATCCGACCAGCCGGCAGGCGCGCGGCTGGCGAGCGTGCCGAGCAACGCGAGGCCGCTCGCTGACGTTCGCGCGAGGGATGAGCGATGGAGCGCTAGCGACTGAGCGAATCGGTTGGGGAGGTCTGAGGTGCGGTGTGGTCGCGGTGGGTGGGACTGAAAGGGGCGGCTCGCTCGACGAACCCCGACGAAGCAAGAACCGCAACGGAGTGAGGACCGCAGCGAGTCGCGGGAGTCGAGCGAGCAGGGGCTTTCTGGCTGTTTACAGTAGGGTCCCAGTTCACGCTGCCCCCGAGAACACCACCAGAAACAGATTCTGCTGCGCTCGGTTCCGAAACCTGTAAACGCGCCGGACGACCACGAAGGCACATGGAACTCACCGTCACGGAGAACCTCGAGCAGGAACTCCGCGTCGAGATCGCAGGCGAGGACCACACGTTCATGAACGTCCTCAAGGGCGCGCTGCTGGAGACGGAGGGCGTCGCCGCCGCGACCTACGACGTGAACCCCGAGCAGTCCGGTGGACAGACAGAGCCCATCCTCACGGTCAAGACCGAGGACGGCGTCGACCCCATCGACGCGCTGCAGGCGGGCGCACAGCGCGTCCAGGAGAAGACCGGCGCGTTCCGGAACGCGTTCGAGCAGGCGGCGTAGGTTCTACTGTTCTCGGGGTCGTCGCGTCAGCAGACCGCGTACGCGGCGTAGATCCGCCCGTCGGGAGCGACGTGGATGTCGACCGCGTGGGCGTCGGTCGCGTCGGTGAGCGTCGTGGAGCCCTCGAGGTCCGCGACGAGCACGTCGAACAGTGCCCCCGCGGCGGCGGATTCGTTCTCGAAGTCGTCGATGGTCGCGCCGCCGCCGTCGGTCGAGCCGAGCAGGAAGATCGCCGGCTGGCACTCCGGCGAGAAGTCTCGCAGGCCGCCGACCACCCTGCCGCCGTCGTAGTCGCCGGCGACCTCGCGCTGGTTGGCGAACGTCGCCATGTCGGCGAGGGTCCCGTCGCGGTCGAGCGCCGACTCGCCGCGCTCGGTGCGGTACTCGTCGACGCGGTCCAGCATCCCACGCTCCACGTCGGAGAGGTTCAGCCCGCCGGCCTCGTCCGCGGAGCCGGGCGCGTCGACGACGCGCGGGCCGTTCAGCGCCACGTCGAGGTCCTCGGGAAGCGGGACGACGCCCGTCGCGAACAGCGCGACGACTATCGCGACGACCAGGAAGAGCGGGACGAGCGGCTTCGCGAGCTGGGCGTAGCCCGGCACCGAGATCTCGTCGTCGATATCGCTGTAGTCGGGGCGGCGCTGCTCGAGGTCCATCCCGCCACAGCGGGGACACGGCGGGTTGTTCTTCGCGGACTGGCGACCGCACTCCGGACAGACCCAGACGAAGCCGGTGTACTCGCCGGCCTCGCTCCCGCACGCGTCGCAGGGGGGCGAGGTCGACCGCGTGCCACAGTCGTCGCACTCCCACGCCATCTACCAGTACCTTCGGTCGCGCAGGAAAGTAACTGCCGGTGGACGAATCGGCGACTGCGTGCGGTTCTCGGGGCACCGGTGGTCGGCGTGGCAGTGCTCGCAGTGCGGCACGCTACAGTCGCACCGGGACGTCGTGCTCGTCGAGGTACTCCTTCACCTCGGCGATGGAGTACTCGTCGAAGTGGAAGATGGAGGCCGCGAGCGCGGCGTCCGCGCCGGCGTCGGTGAACACCTCGTACATGTCCTCCGGGCCGCCACAGCCCGAGGAGGCGATGACCGGCGTGTCGACGGCGTCGCAGACCGCCTTCGTCAACGGGATGTCGTAGCCGTCCTTCGTCCCGTCCGAGTCGATGGAGTTGACGAACAGCTCGCCCGCGCCGCGTTCTGCGGCCTCCTGTGCCCACTCGACCACGTCGCGTCCCGTCCCCTCGCGGCCGCCCTTCACGGTGCACTCGAACCAGCAGGACTCCCCATCGACCTGCGCGTAGTGCTCGCCTTGCTCGTCGTAGCGCCGGCGCGCGTCGACGCTGATGACGATGCACTGGTTGCCGAACGCCCGCGCCCCGGCGTTCACGAGCTCGGGGTTCGCCAGCGCGCCCGAGTTGATGGACACCTTGTCCGCGCCGGCCCGCAGCGTCTCCTTGATGTCGTCGGTCGTGCGGATGCCCCCGCCGACGGTCAGCGGGATGAACACCTCGTCGGCCACCGCGCTCACGGTGTCGAGCATCGTCTCCCGGCCGTCCGCCGAGGCGGTGATGTCGAGGAAGACGAACTCGTCCGCGCCCGACTCGTTGTAGAGCCGCGCCATCTCGACGGGGTCACCCGTGTACGCGAGGTCCTCGAAGTTGACGCCCGTGTAGACGGCGGCGTTGCCGTCCTCGTCCAGGTCCACGTCGATGCAGGGGATGATGCGCTTCGTGAGTCCCATTTCCTACCTCGGCGTTCGTGCGTGGCGGGTTTGACGGTTTCGACGGCGGAAGGGTTCGATAGTTTCAGGTAGGGCCTCGCACAACTCCCGGGCATGAGCGAGGACACCGACAGCGTCGAGGCGGAGCACGACGCAGCAGACGACCACGCGCACGACGACCACGGGCACGGCAGCGACCACTCCGACGAGGAGCACGCGGGACGGGTCACCTCCCCGATGCAGGAGTTCGAGACGAGCCAGGTCGCCTTCGGCGCGGTCGTCATGCTCGTCGGCGTCATCGTCACCATCGGGCTGCCGGTGCTGCTGTCCTGAGCCGACGCGCGGATTCTTCTCTCGCGGAGCAACGGTTAGGGCCACGGCCGTCCGAGCATCTCGTATGGCAATCGACGGCCTCCACCACCTCGTCCTGCTCGTCGACGACCTCCCCGCCGCCGAGGACTACTACCGCGACCTGTTCGACCTCGGCGTGCAGTTCCGCGAGGGGTACCGCGACGGCGAGCCCGGCACCGTCCCCGACCACCTGACCTGGCCCGAGGCGGTCGAGGCGGGCATCGAGCCCTCGATGTCGTTCCTCGGACGCGACGGGTTCTTCCTCGCCGTCGCGGCCGACCCGGCCGAGCACGAGGGGACCGGCCGCGTCGACCACGTCGCGCTCGCGGTCAGTCCCGCGACGTTCGAGCTGGTCGCGGAACGGGCCGAAGAACTGGGCGCGTCCGTCGAGTACAACGCCGACCACCACTGCACCTTCGAGGACCGCTACGGGGTCGAGTGGGAGCTGAACGCGAAGCCACGGCCACCCGGCCGGGCGTTCGACGGGTTCTCGGTCTGAAGAACCGGGACGGCTGCGTCAGTAGTGCCAGTCGTACTCCGAGAAGTCCGGGTCGCGGTTCTCGACGAACGCGTCGCGGCCCTCCTGTGCCTCGTCGGTCATGTACGCGAGCCGGGTCGCCTCGCCCGCGAACGTCTGCTGGCCGACCAGCCCGTCGTCGGTCATGTTGAACGCGTACTTGAGCATCCGCATCGCCGTCGGCGACTTGGAGTTCATCTCCGCGGCCCACTCCAGGGCGACGTCCTCAAGCTCGTCGTGGGGGACCACCTCGTTCACCATCCCCATGTCGGCGGCCTCCTGTGCGTCGTACGTCTTCCCGAGGAAGAAGATCTCGCGGGCCTTCTTCTGGCCGACCTGCTTCGCGAGGTAGGCCGACCCGAAGCCGCCGTCGAAGCTCGCCACGTCCGGGTCCGTCTGCTTGAACTTCCCGTGCTCCTCGCTCGCGATGGTCATGTCACAGACCACGTGCAGCGAGTGCCCGCCACCCACTGCCCACCCGGGCACCACGCAGAGCACCGGCTTCGGGATATGCCGGATGAGCCGCTGCACTTCGAGGATGTGCAGCCGCCCGCCTTTCGCCGCGCTCTCCCGGTCGGCGTCCTCGTCGCGGTACTCGTAGCCCTCGCCGCCGCGCACCGTCTGGTCGCCGCCGGAGCAGAACGCCCAGCCGCCGTCCTTCGACGACGGGCCGTTCCCCGTCAGCAGGACACAGCCCACGTCGGTCTGTCGCTTCGCGTGGTCCAGCGCGTCGTACAGCTCGTCGACCGTCCCCGGCCGGAACGCGTTGCGCACGTCCGGCCGGTCGAACGCGATGCGGACCGTCCCGGACGCCGTCGCCCGGTGGTAGGTGATGTCGCGGTAGTCGCGGTCGATCGCCTCCCACCGCGCGGGGTCGAACAGTTCCGAAACCATGCACGGGGGTGGGGTCGGCCACCGGAAATAGATTCGCTTCCGTGTCCGGTGTCTGGATTTTGCGCTGCAGTCGTGGGACTCGATTCCACCTCGAACTGCCAGATAGCCCCGAGACGCTGGAGTCGGGGGCCTGGCGGGACGACCCGGGAGTCCCGTGCGGTCCCGGGAGCGTCGCCCGTCGGGGCTTTCTGGCTGTTGGTAGAGCCTGTGACTCACACGGGTGGCGGGGCTTCCCGGGCGGTATCGGTCCAGTCGTGTCCCCACACACCGACAACATCCGGACGTCCTGCGGCACCAACCGGTCGCTGGTCACGTTTCGAGCGAGAACGTATCGATAGCAGGAACTGTTTTGGGCGTGCCGTCCCAACGTCGACCAACTTCGGGTCCCCCTGACCGCATGACGGAGACGTTCTACGACGTCCTCGGCGTCGATACCGACGCCACGCAGGACGAGATAACGGCGGCCTATCGCGAGCGGGTCAAGGAGACCCATCCCGACCTGAACGACAGCGCGGACGCCGCCGAGGCGTTCCAGCGCGTCGCCGAGGCCGAGGAGATCCTCTCGGACCCAGACGAGCGGGCGCGCTACGACCGGCTCGGGCACGACTCCTACCAGCGGATGTTCGGCGACGCGGACGGGTGGGGGCGAGCGCGCGAGGAGTCTGGCGACGATGAGACGGGCGACGACAGGCGTGGCCGCGAGCGGGCGACGGGCGACGAGCGGCGGGGCTGGGCGGACGGCACGTACGGCAACCGGAACCGGCGGCAGGAGTACCCCGGGTCGGACCGCGAGGCCGGGGAGGGCAACCGCACGAACCGGAGCTACTACGTCGGCGGTACCGACAGGTCGACAGGCACCACGTCCGCCTCGACCGACGGCGGCGCGACCGCAGGGGAGTCGGGGTTCGACGGCGCGGCCCGGCGGAAGACCCGCGGCCAGGGCGAGCACGTCGCCGCCGACGAGGAGGACGACTGGGACGGCTTCTCCGTCCACGACTGGGACGAGGAGGAGTTAGAGCAGGAGCCAGTCACGGTCAGCCTCTCCCAGCAGTCGCTGGTGCTCGCCGCGCTGACGTTCCTGATGTACCCGTTCCTCGCGTACGTCACCGTCTCGCCACAGCTGAACCCGTTCGTCAACGTCGTCATCGGGGCGTGTACGCTGCTGTTGCTCGGCTACCTGCTGACCATCCCCCGCGTCGCGGTGGTGGGCTTCGGCGCGCTGAGCGTCGGACTGCCACTCGTGCTCGCGTTCGTCGGCGTGAACCTGCTCGCGCCGATGAGCGTGTTCCTCGTCGGGGCCTGCGTCGTCCCGTTCTGGTACGCGATGGCGTTCAGGCACGTCGTCGGCTGACGGGTCAGAACAGGTCGGCCACCGAGTCCGCGAGTCGCTCGCGGACTCGATGGCTAGTGCCGGCGTCGAACGGCACCTCGATGACCTGCGTGCCGTCCATCGCGAGCGATTCCCGATAGGTGTCGGCGAACTCGTCGGGACCGACCCGCTGGAAGGAGAGGTCGTAGAGGTCGCCGGTCGGCGCGAAGTCCAGCCCGTGGGGTGTGACGAACTGCTCGGTGAAGGGCGGGTCGAACTCCTCGATGGGGAGCAGGTGGAAGATGCCGCCGCCGTCGTTGTTCACGCAGACGACGGTCGCGTCGACACCACAGCGCGCCAGCGCGAGCAGCCCGTTCATGTCGTGGTAGTACGCGAGGTCACCCGTCAGCACGACGAGCGGGTCGTCGGTGGCGCTGCCCGCACCGAATCCAGTAGACAGGATGCCGTCGATGCCGCTCGCGCCCCGATTGGCGAGGACGGTGAGGTCTGCGTCCCGCGGGACGCCGAAGCGGTCGGCGTCCCGGACCGCCATCGAGTTCGAGACGAAGACGGTGGCAGGGTCCGGTGCGTCGGCGAGCACGCGGTGAGCGATAGCTCCTTCGGGCGTCTCGTCGGCGATGAACTCCTCGACGTGCTCCCAGTAGCGTGATTCCACGTCGGCGAGGCGGTCGGCGTAGTCGGAGTCGGTAGACGCTCCGACGGCTTCAGCGAGCGCCCGCGCGGTCCTGGTCGGGTCGGCGACGACCAGGTCCGAGCAGACGAACTCGGCGTCGCGCCACTCGCCCATCGGGTCGACGATGACCTGCGGGGCGTCGATCTCCGCGAGCGCCTTCCGGAGGGGTTTCGAGGTCGCCGACGCGCCGAACCGGAGGACGAAATCGGGGTCGAGGTCGAGCGCGTGGACGTAGCCGTCGTAGCCGCCGAGGACCGTCGCGTCGTCGCGGTACCCGACGTGCTCGCCGAAGCGGACGCTGGAGAGCGGGTCCGCGAGGACGGGGAAGCCCGTCGCGGCGGAGAGCGCAGCCACGGCCGCCGGCCAGTCGTCGTCCGCGAGCGTCGCCGGGTCGGCGGGGCCGGCGAGGACGAGTCCCGAGTCGGCCCCGCCGACCGCGTCGGCGAGGTCGCACAGCTCCCCGTCGCCGAGTTCGGGGCGGCCCTGGTGTCGACGGACGTAGGGCGTGCCGTCGGCACCGCGCCCCAGCGCCGCGCGTTCGTCGCCCTCGTGCCAGTTCTCGGGCACGTCGCCCGCGACGGGCGTGGGCTCCAGCGGCTTGCGGAACGGGCAGTTGAGGTGGACCGGACCCGCGTCGCTTCCCGTCGCCTCGGCGAGGGCACGGGCGGCGTCGGTTCGCAGCCGGCGGAGCTTCCGCGGCGTCGGCTCCGGCTCGGGCAGGTCGCGGTACCAGCGCACCGCCCTCCCGTACAGCTTCTCCTGGTCGATGGTCTGGTTCGCCCCGGAGTCCCGCAGCTCGGGCGGGCGGTCGGCGGTCAACGCGAGCAGCGGCACGCGCGCCTGGTTCGCCTCGACGATGGTGGGGTGGAAGTTCGCCGCCGCGGTGCCGGAGGTGCAGACGAGCGCAGTCGGCTCGCCGGTCCGGCGGCCACGGCCGAGCGCGAAGAACGCCGCGGAGCGCTCGTCGAGGTGCGAGAACGCCTCGATGTCGTCGTGGGCGTCGAAGGCGACCGTGAGCGGGGTCGAGCGGCTGCCCGGCGCGATGCACGCCGCGGTGAGCCCGCCGGCTGCGAGCTCGTCGACGAGGGTCTCGGCCCAGAGGACGTTCCGGTTGGGGTACTCGCTCACGGGTGGGTCACTCGAGTTCGTCGAGCAGCGGGCGGTACTTCAGCTGGACCTCGTCCCACTCCTCCTGCGGGTCGGAGTCCGCGACGATGCCGTTGCCCGCGAACAGCGTGGCGCTGCGGCCACCGGCCAGCCCGGACCGGATACCGACGAGGAACTCACCGTCGCCGTCCGCGTCGAACCAGCCGATGGGCGCGGCGTACCAGCCGCGCTCGAACGTCTCCACGTCGCGGATGGTCTCCGCCGCCACCTCGGGCGGGAGCCCGCCGACGGCGGGCGTCGGGTGCAGCGCCCCCACGATGTCCAGTACGTGCGTCTCGCGGTCGAGGTCGACCGTGATCGGCGTCCGGAGGTGCTGGATGTTCGCCAGCTTCCGGACCGTCTGCTCGCCCTCCGAGACCTCGCCGAGCGGCGCGAGCTGGTCGCAGATGGCGTCGACGACGAGGCGCTGCTCGTGCTGTATCTTCGCCGATTCCACGAGTTCGGCGGCGAGGTCGGCGTCGGCCTCGGGTGTGCCACCGCGCCCGACCGAGCCGGCCAGCGCCTCGGTCTCGACGTGCCGGCCCGTGCGCTTGACGAGTCGTTCCGGCGGTGCACCGAGAAAGCCGGCCTCCTCCGTCGGCTGGACGAGGAACCGGTAGCAGTTCGGGTACGTCCGTCGCAGGCGTTCGAGCACGTCCGGCAGGTCCACCACGCCCGCGAGGTCGACCTCCAGCGCGCAGGCCAGCACCACCTTCTGCAGGTCGCCGGCCTCGACGCGCTCGACGGCGTCGGCGACCTGTGCGGTCCAGACCTCCTTCGGCGTCGGGCGTCGAACCTCGGTCACGCCCGGTCGTGTCCCGGCGGGCCGCATCTTCGGCAGGTCCCCGACGGCGTCGACCTCCCGGTCGAGCGCCGTGGCGACGTCGTCCGGGTCCGCGTCGGGCTCGTACCGGTTCACGGTGAGCCACGTGCCGTCGTCGGTCCGCGTGAGCTGCACCTCGGGGAGGACGAACTCGGCGGCGGGGAAGCCGGCCCACGGTGGCTCCGGCTCGTGGTCGTCGAGGAAGGCGAACCCACCCACGAGGCGGGGTCGCGGCGCGTCGGAGTTGGAGCAGTCGGCGTCGGCGAACAGCCCCTCGGCGGCGGTCCGGACCGACTCGAACCGGTCCTCGCCGCTGGCCGTGAGCCGGGCGGCGACCCCAGCGCCCGAAAGCTCCAGCCCCTCGTGGCTGGCCCACTGCAGACGCGGCGGGTCGCGTGCCGCGAGGAAGGCCCGGAAGGAGACGTCCGCGATGGGGCGACTCCGGCTGACGAGTGTGGCGTCCTCGCGCGTCGCGCTCGCGACGCCCGCCTCGCTGCCCGCTCGTTCCATTGCCCCCATCTCAGGGGGCGGTCGTATAAAGGGTGTTCATTATCGGAGGCGCGCGTCCGAAGCCACCTAGGTTTGCTCGGGGTCATACCGGGATCGTGCTGCATCTGAGCCAGCACCGACACCAACTGACCCGTCTTCGAAGAGCTCGATACACATGGATTGACCCCCGATCGAACCGCCGTCTCTCTACTTGAAGGCACCACATCACTTCGCAGAATCAGCGACGTGCCCTCATCTAGCTGTACCGTTCCTCGTTCCAGGGGTTGGCGGTGTTCGAGTAGCCGCGTCGCTCCCAGTAGCCGCGCTCGGCCTCGGTGAGGAACTCGACGCCGCAGACCCACTTCGCGCCCTTGTAGGCGTACTTGTGGGGCGTGACGACCCGGAGGGGGCCGCCGTGGTCCGGCGGGAGGTCCTCGCCGTCGAACTGCCAGGTGAAGAGCACCTCGTCGCGCATGCACTCCTCGAGGGGCAGGTTCGTCGTGTAGTCGTCGAGCGCCGAGAACATGACGTGGGTGGCGTCGTCGTGGACGCCGGCCCGTTCGGCGAGTTCGGGGAAGGTGACGCCCTCGAACTCGCAGTCGAACTTCGACCAGCCGGTGACGCAGTGGAAGTCCTGGCGCTGCGTCACGCTCGGGAGGTTTCGGAACTCGTCGTAGTCGAAGGTGAGCTCGTCCTCGACCGCGCCGGTGACGCGGAACTCCCACGTGTCGGGGTCGAACTTCGGGGTGTTCCCCTTCGAGAGCACGGGGAACTTCGAGGTCTCGCGCTGGCCCGGCGGGAGTCGGTCCTCGCCGTACTCCTCGTAGAGGTCCGTGACGTCGGTGACGCTCATACCCACCATTCGGGGCCGCGCTACCGTAGGGGTGACGGAACCGACTCGGTGAGAACGGGCGGCGTCCACGGGGGCGGGGACCGTCCGAACCGGCCCCCGTGGTCCCCTCGAAACGACCGGTCGTGCACCGGCGCTGCCATCCCCAACAGGCTTAAATACCACATCACCGAAGCCCCTACCACTGATGCCAAAGGTCGAAATCAACATCCCCGAACATCTCGAGATGCAGATCACGCAGATGGTAGAGCGTGGAGAGTTCGTGAACCGCGAGGAGGCCATCGAGGATCTGATCTCGACCGGGATCAAGGCCTACAAGACCAGTGGGCCGATCGACGACGACGAGCCCGGTGGTGGCGGCTACGAGGACGACGGGATGATGGGCCACGAAGACGAGTACGTCTTCTGAACGAGACTCGGGGACGTGTAGAACGGGGGTCGTTGTTCGACAGTTCCACGCGAGCGACCGCGTTCGTCCGAAGTCGGCGGACTTTTGACCCGTGCTGCGACACTCCGTCTCGATGAGCGACGGGACCCATGCACGGACGCTCGCGCTGGTCGCGAGCGGCGGCTTCGCCGGCGCGAACGCCCGGTGGGGCGTCGACCTCGCGCTCGCGGGCGTCCCGACGGGTCTCGCCGGCACGCTCGCCGCCAACGTGGTCGGCTGCGTGCTGCTCGGCTTCCTCGTCTCGCTCGACCGCGACCGCGTCCCCCGCCGGGCCCGTCTCGCCGTCGGCACCGGCTTCCTCTCCTCCTTCACCACGTACAGCACGTTCGTCGTCGGCACGGCGACGAGCGAACCGGCCGTCGCCGTCGGCTACGTCGTGGCGACGTACGCGCTCGGGTTCGCGGGGGTCGGTGTCGGCCGGTTGGCGGCGGGCCGGGTCGGAAGCAGGGAGGTGCCGGCATGAATCTACCAGCCCCACTGCTCGTCGGCCTCGGCGGCGCGGTCGGTGCGGTGGGCCGCCAGCTCGTCTCGGTCGCGCTCACCCGACGCGAGGAGGCCGTCCCCCGCGGGACGTTCGTGGTGAACGTCGTCGGGAGCTTCGTCCTCGCCGCGCTCACCGCGGCCAGCCCGGGTGGCGACGTGGCACTGCTCGTCGGCACCGGGGCCTGCGGCGCGTTCACGACGTTCTCCTCGTTCGGCGTCGCGACCGTCGACCGGCTCGAACGCGGCCGCTGGCTCGCGGCGGCGCTCAACGCGTTCGGGACGCTCGCGGCCTGTCTGCTCGCGGTCGTGGTCGGGTGGGGCGTCGGCCACGCGCTCTAGAGGAACACGAACGCGACGCCGAAGGCACCCATCGTCACGAGCAGCCGGCCGACGCTGCCCGCGAACGTCGCCAGCGCGAACTTCTTGTAGTCGCGTTCGAGCACCGCGAACGCGTAGATGGAGATGGTGTCGGGGAAGAACGGCACCGACAGCGCCATCGCCAGCCCGACGTAGCCGTACCGCCGGGCGAGCTCGACGGACTTCTTCTCGGACCACTCGATGATGTTGAACCGCGAGTTCCGGAGGAACCGGACGACGGGTCCGGACTCCTTGGCCTCCTGTCCGATGTGGAACGCGAACACGCTGCCCGCAGCCTTCCCGACGCCGCTGACGACGATGACGATGGCGTACTCGAGGTAGGTCGGCAGCCCGAGCGCGAGGGTCCCCGTCCTGACCGGGGCGAGGACGACCTCGCTCGGGAGCGGCAGCACGAACGCGATGAGGAAGGAGTAGACAGCGATGATGGCGAGCCCGATGACGCCCGACGCGTTCCGGACCGCCTCGGCCAGCCCGGCGAAGTCGGGGATGAACTCGGAGAGCGGGAGCCAGACCACCGGATCGACGGACAGGAACGTGTCGAGGAGGGCGAGCGACGGGGTCGAGACGGTGGACACTACGTTCGCCTCGGCGGTCCGCCGACCTAAGTGTTAATGTTCGCAGTGGGCTGCAGTCGGTCGACGTCGGCGACGAACGCCTCGAGCACGTCGCGGGTGACGTGGGGCATGCAGACGATGCGGAGCTTGCCGTCCGCGGTCCGGGAGACCCGCCAGTCGGCCTCGCGCAGCGACTCGAACAGCTCGTCCGACATCGGGACCGCGACCAGCGGCAGTTCGGGCTCGACCACGTCGAACCCCCGCTCGGAGAGCGCGTCGGCGACCCACTCGGCGTTGGCCTGCGCCCGCTCGTACTGCTCGCGGTAGCCGTCGGGCCAGAGTTCGTCCATCGCCGCCGCCGCGCTCGCGACGCCCGCACCGGAGCGGGTGCCCGTGAGCGTCGCCTGCTTCGCCGACTCGAGGTACGGCGTGTCGACGGCGAGCGCGTCGAACAGCCCGCCGTCGCGGGCGACCAGCCCGCCCGCCGGGATAGCCGCCGCGCCCATCTTGTGCGGATCGATGGTCATCGTGTCGACGTCGGCGTGCCCGAAGTGCCACTCGTGGTCGGTGAAGGGGAGGACGAAGCCGCCCCAGGCCGCATCGACGTGACAGAGCGCGCCCACGTCGTCCGCGAGCTCGGCGAGTTCGGGGATGGGATCGACCCTGCCGTACTCGGTCGTCCCGGCGACGCCGACGACGAGCGCGGTGTCCTCGTCGCAGAACCGGCGCACTGCACCCACGTCGGCGGTCCAGTCGTCGGTGAGCGGGGCGACCCGGAGCTCCACCGAGAGCACGTCGGCGGCCTTCTGGAACGAGAAGTGCGCGCTCTCCGGCACGACGACGTTCGGCGTGCTCGACACCGCCCGGTTGCGGGCGATGCGCACCGCCTGGATGTTCGCCTCCGTACCACCGCTGGCGATGTAGCCCGCTGGGTCGTCGAGGCCGACGAGTTCGCCGAGACCGGCGATGGCCTCGTCCTCCAGGTCCGCGACGCTCTGGTACGTCGCGGGGTCGCCGGGGTTCGTGGCGAGGAACCGCTCTGCGGCCTCGCGGGCGACCGGGTGGGGTTCCGTGCACATCGAGGAGAGCACCCGGTCGAACGCCTGTGGCTGGCCGCGCATGCCTCTATCTTCGGGTTGTGGAATTTAGGGGTTGCGTTCGCGGGTGAGCGTGGTGGAGTCGCGTCGGTGGTAGATTCAACTGGAGACGGGCGAATCGGCTGTTGAGCGGGTCTGCGAGTCGGGTGGTCTGGGTTACCGAGGAGTCCGAACACTGCCCGTGTTCGGTTCCGTCTCTGGAGATAGCGTGTTCCAACGACGGCTCTCGTGACAGAGGTCGGTGATCGCCTCGAGAACGTCGTGGGAGCCGGTTTGGCGTCGGCGTGTGGCTCCGAGACCGAGTAACCCAGGGAGTTGAGACGCTGCTGTGGCGGTCTGTGCATGTGCCAACGGCGGGGTCCGCGAGATGCGCCGTCAGGACTCGCGCCACTTCTGGCCGCACTCGACGCAGGTGAACAGCCGGACCTCGTAGGAGCCGCCCGGCTTCGGCATCATCTCGTAGTAGGCCCGGTCGCTATCGCAGTCGTCCGCCGGACAGGGCTCCTGCATCGTCTCGGTGGATCCCTGGGTCGCGTCGGCCACGTCGGGTGACCCGTCGTCCCGCTGTCCATCCTGGGTCGTCATCGCCGCTTCTGCTTGCGAGTCCCGTGGCTCCTCGTTCTCACAGGAGCGACACACCCACGTGTCGCCCTCCGTGTGCATGATCGAACCACACCCGTCACAGAATTGCATGTAACGTAGGAGCACACGGTTGTCTGATATATGTGTTAACTTCCGATCCGTCGTGGATTGTCGGTCACCGCTCATACTGACTGTACTGAGTCATCGACGGGGCAACGTCTGAGCGTGCCCGACATCCAGCAACTGGCCACGGGGTGGCGTAGGTACGGCCCAGGATCCCGGGACGAAAGTGGACGTCGGTGTCGGAGTCATCGGACCTGTCGCGGGAATGCTCGCCATCAGACAACTACCAGCCGCTCAGCAGTATCACGAGGGACACCCTCAACCGCTGGCATCGGGCTTTCACCGGCTCTATTCGGACTACAGACACTAGCGGAGTTACCTGCACCGACCGAGACGACGCACCGGAAAACGGACCCCTCGAACCGCCAACCGCGGTTACCGGACCGAGTCGAGCACGAGCTTCTGCTCGGTGCGCTTGACCTCGTGCTGGACGTCGCGGACGGCGTCGATGTTCGCGGAGATGCTGGAGATGCCGGTGTTGACGAGGTGCTGGACCATCTGGGGCTTGGAGCCGGCCTGCCCGCAGATGCTCGTGTCGACGTCGTGCTCGCGGCAGGTCTCGATGGTCTGGCTGATGAGTTCGAGGATGGCCGGGTGGAGCTCGTCGAAGCGGTCGGCGACGTTCTCGTTGTTCCGGTCCACCGCGAGGACGTACTGGGTCAGGTCGTTCGTACCGAAGGAGGCGAAGTCGATGCCGGCGTCGGCCATCTCGCCCACGGAGAGCGCGGCGGCCGGCGTCTCGACCATCACGCCCCAGCGACGCTTGGACGGGTCGATGCCCGCCTCCTCCATCAGCTGACGGACCTGGAGGACGTCCTCGGCGTCGTTGACGAGTGGGAGCATGATCTCGACGTTGTCGTAGCCCATCGAGAACAGGCGACGGAACGCCTCCAGCTCGTGCTTGAACACCTCCGGCCGGTCGAGGCTACGGCGCACGCCGCGGTAGCCGAGCATCGGGTTGTGCTCCTGGGGTTCGTCCTCGCCGCCCTGGAGCTGCCGGAACTCGTCGGTCGGCGCGTCGAGCGTCCGCACCCGGACCGGGCGCGGGTAGAACTCCTCAGCGACGCGCTGGACGCCGTCGATGATCTCGTCGACGTACGCCTCCTCGCCGTGGTCCGCGATGTAGCGCTCGGGCGTCTTGTTGGTCGAGAGGATCATGTGCTCCATGCGGAGCAGGCCGACGCCGTCGGCACCGGTCGCAGCCGCGCGCTCTGCGGCCTCCGGGATGGAGACGTTGACCTTCACCTCGGTCGCGGTCATCGGCTTCACCGGGGCCTGCGGGCGGACCTCCTCGACGGGCTCGCGCTCCTCGTCGGTCTGGGTCTTGCCCTCGCGGATGGTCCCCTTGTCGCCGTCGAGGGTGATCATCTGCCCGTCGTCGAGCGTCGTCGTTGCATCGCCCGCGCCGACGACGGCGGGGACGCCGAGCTCGCGAGAGACGATGGCGGCGTGGCTGGTCATCCCGCCCTCGTCGGTGACGATGCCGGCGGCACGGCGCATCGCGGGCACCATGTCGGGGGTCGTCATCTCGGTGACGATGATGTCGCCCTCGCCGACCTTGTCCAGCTGGTCGAGCTTCTTCACGATGCGCGCCCGGCCGGAGGCGATGCCCGGGCTGGAGCCGAGGCCGCGGACGAGCACGTCGTCGCCACCGCCGCCGTCGGTCGCGCTCGCCTCGCCCGGCGTGTCGCTGTCGATGTCGGGGTCGACGCGCGTCTCGTCGGCCTCGCCCACGTCACCTTCGGCGATGGTGGTAATCGGCCGGGACTGGAGCATGTACACCTCGCCATCGGCGATCGCCCACTCCACGTCCTGCGGCGTCTCGTAGTGCTCCTCGACGGTGATGCCGAGCTCGCGCAGCTCGGCGAGCTCGTCGTCCGAAAGCACGCGGGCCTCGCGCTGGTCGGTCGGCACCTCGACCTCGGCCGTGTGGCCCGTCTCGGGGTCCTTTATCATCTGCACCTTCTTGTCCGCGACGGTCACCTCCTCGACCGTGCCGGAGTCGCGGTCGAGGTGGTAGTTGTCGGGGGAGACGCTGCCGGAGACGACGGCCTCGCCGAGCCCCCACGCGGCCTCGATTATCATCGTCGCCGCGCCGGTCGACGGGTGGCTGGTGAACATGACGCCGGACTTCTCGGCGTCGACCATCTGCTGGACGACGACCGCGATGTTCACGTCGTCGTGTGCGAAGCCCTGCTGGGTGCGGTAGTAGATCGCGCGCTGGGTGAACAGCGACGCCCAGCACTCGCGCACGCGCTGGAGCAGGTCCTCCTCGGTGACGTTGAGGAACGTCTCCTGCTGGCCCGCGAACGAGGCGTCGGGGAGGTCCTCCGCGGTCGCCGAGGAGCGCACCGCGACGAACGCCTCGCCGTCGCCGACGTGGCTGTAGGCGTCGAGTATCTCCTCGCGCAGCTCGTCGGGGAACTCCGCTCCCAGGATGAGTTCGCTCGCGCGCGCCTCGGCCTCGGCGAGCGCCTCGGTGTCGTCGACGTCAACGTCGACCGCCTCGAACAGTTCCTCGTCGATGCCTGCCGCCTCGATGAACTCCCGGTACGTCTCAGCCGTGACGACGAACCCAGGAGGCACGGGGAGCCCTGCACCCGTGAGTTCGCCCAGGGACGCCCCCTTGCCACCGACCGATTCCAGGTCGTCGGCCCGGATGTCGTCCAGCCAGAGTACTGCCATTCGTATGCGGAGACACCCCGGCACCGTTAAAGAAGATTCCGGGAACTGGCGGTCGATTCTGACTCGGTGTCGAGTGAACGTTCGTGCCGCGGGGCAAGTGTTGCCTTCGTAATGCCCTCCCTACCACAGCCGGTCCGTCGGACCCGAAAGAAAGACCCACTCGGGCGTCGACTGGCCGACCATGGAGTACGAGAAACCGCTCTTCTTCGAGATCATGTCGTACGCGGTCCACGCCGACCGCGACGTGGTCGACATGGTCAGTGGGAACCCCGACTGGGAGCCGCCGGAGCCCCTGCGCGACGGCCTGCGCGAGTACGCCGACTTCGACCAGTCGGAGTTCCAGTACGCGCCCTCGGAGGGCCTGCGCGACCTGCGCGAGGAGATCGCCGCACGCCGGGGCGTCGACGAGTCACAGATCGTCGTCACGAACGGCGGCGGCGAGGCGAACTACCTCGCGATGGCCCGCGCGCTCGAACGCGGTGCCGGCGACGAGGTCATCCTGACGGACCCCGTCTATCCGTACTACCCCGGCAAGACCTCGATGCTCGGCGGCACGCAGCGGTTCGTCCCGACCGACGACGACGGCACGCTCGACCCCGCGGCGGTGCGCGAGGCGGCCAGCGACGACACCGCCTGCATCGTCGTCAACTCGCCGAACAACCCCACGGGCGCGGTCTACCCCGAGGAGACCATCCGCGAGCTCGTCGCCGTCGCGGAGGAGCACGACGCCATCCTCGTCAGCGACGAGGTGTACGACCACTACGACCGCTCGGGCCGCTTTTCGAGCGCGCTGTCGGTCGACTCCGACCACCGAATCGTGACGAACTCGTTCTCGAAGACGTTCGCCATCACGGGCTTCCGCGTCGGCTACGCCGTCTTCCCCGAGGAGCACGTCGAGGCCGCGAAGGCCCGGCACATGCTCGTCAACGTCGCCACCACGCGCCCGGGCCAGCACGCCGTCCTCCAGGCGCTCCGGCACACCGACCCCGCGTACCACGAGGCGAACCGCCAGCTCCTCGCCGACCGCGTCGACACCTTCACCGACGCGCTCGACGAGGCCGGCGCGGCGTACACCGAGCCCGACGGCGCGTTCTACGTCATGGCCCGGTTCGACGGCTACCCCGGCACCATCGCGAACACGAAAGCACTCATCGACGACGCCGGCGTCGCTGGCATGCCCGGGGAAGCCTTCGGCGAGGCGTTCGACGACTGGTTCCGGTTCGCGCTCGTCACGCCCCGGGTCGAGGAGGCCGCCGACCGGCTCGCCGAGCGGTTCGGGTGAGGCTATCCCAACAGGTGGGGGAAAGAAGATGCGTCCCGTTTCCCTCTCTCTCTCACTGCCTCCGGCCCACAACCGATAGCGGGACCGATGAGTACACAAGTCGTCGGCCGATACCCGGGCGCATGAGCGACATCAGCGTCGACCCGGTCGACGAGGTCGAGGACGCCGACGACGCGAGCGCGGACCACGCCGAGGAGACCACCCACCCGGCCGACGGCATCGAGGTCGACGCGGTGGACGAGAATCTCGACGAAGCGACGACGGACGCGCTGGACGGCGTCGACGCCCCCGAGTACGTCCTCTACGGCGGGAAGGGCGGCGTCGGCAAGACGACGATGGCGGCCGCGACGGCCCTCGCCAGCGCGGCCGACGGGACGCGCACGCTCGTCGTCTCTACGGACCCGGCGCACTCGCTGTCGGACACGTTCGAGACGGAGATTCCAGCGGAGCCGACGCGCATCCGCGAGGAGATCCCGCTGTTCGCCGCCGAGATCGACCCCGAGCAGGCGATGGCGGAGGGGGAGGCGCTGTTCGGCGGCGCGGGCGGTGGGCAGGATGGCGACCCCTTCGGCGACGACTCCGGCGCGGGGCCGATGGCCGGCGACGACGCGATGGGCCAGGGACCGATGGGCGGCCTCGGCGACATGCTCGGCGGCGACGGCGAGGACCCCATGAGCTCGATGCTCGGCGGCGCGATGCCCGGCGCGGACGAGGCCGCCGCCATGCAGCTCTTCCTGGAGTACCTCGACGACCCGCGATTCGACCGCGTCGTCGTCGACACCGCGCCGACGGGCCACACGCTCCGCCTGCTCGAACTCCCCGAGGTCATGGACACGATGGTCGGCCGCATCGCCAAGATGCGCGAGCGACTCAGTGGCCTGATGGGCGGGCTCGGCGGGATGTTCGGCGGGGGCGACGAGGCGACCCAGCAGTCGCCCGACCTCGACGAGCTGGCCGACCGCATCGAGCGCCTCCGGGCGGTCCTTCGCGACCGGAACCGGACCGACTTCCGCATCGTCATGGTGCCCGAGGAGATGAGCGTCTTCGAGTCCCGCCGGCTGCGCGCACAGCTCGCCGACTTCGAGATCCCGGTCGGGACCGTCGTCGTCAACCGGGTGATGGAGGACCTCGCCGACGTGACCGACGCGGTCGACGCCGACGAGTTCGTGAAGCCGAACCTCGCCGACTGCGAGTTCTGCCAGCGCCGCTGGGACGTCCAGCAGTCCGCGCTGGCGGAGGCACAGGAGCTGTTCCGCGGGACCGACGTGCGCCGCGTCCCGCTGTTCGCCGACGAGGTGCGGGGCGAGCGGATGTTGAGGATCGTGGCCGCCTGTCTGGACTGAACGCGCTGCGAGCAGAAACCGAGCGGGCGTTCACCGCCGCCCTACGCCGGCTCCGGGTCGAAAACCGTCGTATCCTCGGGACCCTGGACGTCGATGACGGCGAGACAGCCCTTTCTGGCCACGCGGCTGAGCGCGTGGTCGACGAGCTTGACCGGGCCGGGAACCGGGAACGACATCGTCGCGACGGCCGAGGAGCCCGGTAGCACGGGCGTCGTCTGGACGAAGCGGTCCGGCTGGCTCGCCAGCGCCCCCTGCTCCCAGACCTCGTCCCAGACGCTGCCGATGGGGTGGAACGAGGAGGTGAGGTTCGGGCCGCCGACCGCGTAGAACAGCCGGACGGTCTCGCCCGTGTTCACCTGCATCTCGTCGTAGCCCTGCGGGCCGATGGCGTACTTCTGGCCGTTCATCAGCACGTACGTCGGCTCCTCGGCGGCCATCGCCTCGAAGTCGAACTCGTGGTGGCCCTCCTCGCCGGCCGCGCCGGTCGTGTAGAGCTCGTGCTGGCCGAGGTAGAACTCGTGGTCGACCGCCGGGAGACCCTCCTCGGGCTCGACGACGATGAGGCCGAACATCCCCGCCGAGATGTGGTAGTCGACGTTCGCGACCGCGCAGTGGTAGACGAACGCACCGGGGTAGGTGACCCGGAAGCGGAGTCGGGCCTCCTCGCCGGGGGCGACCGTCGTCGCCTCGGCACCGCCGCCGGGGCCGCGGGCGGCGTGGAAGTCGACGTTGTGGACCATCGAGTTCGCCTCGTTGTTCCGGATGGTGAGGTCGATGGTGTCGCCGACGCGCGCCCGGACCATCGGGCCCGGGATCTGCCCGTCGAAGGTCATGTACGTGAACGTGACGCCGGGCTCGACCTCGGCGGTGACCTCGGTCGTCTCCATCTCGACCGCTACCGTCGCGGGTTCCGTCCGCGTGATCGGGGCGGGGATGTCCCGCGGGTCGGCGGCGACGCGGTCGACGTCGACCGCCGCGGCCGGCGAGAGCGATGCCGGGCTCCCCAGCTCGTTCTCGACGACGGAGAGGTCGTCGCGCTGGCTGCCGATGGTGCAGCCCGCGAGGGCCGTCGCGCTGCCCACTCCGACCGCCTGCAGGAACCGCCGTCGTGACGTGCTGGAACTCATGGTTTACAGCCTAACAGAACACATACGGTTGCTTATACACGGAATACGTTTCCCGCTTTTTGGGAGACCTAAAACGTTGTTTATACGGGGTACGCGTATGTTCGCTCATGAACACGAGCCAGCCACACACCGACGTCGACCGCCGAACCGTCCTCCGTGGGGTCGGGACCCTCGCAGCGGGCACCGCACTCGCCGGTGCCGCCAGCACGCCTACGCGGGCACAGGAGACGCCCGAACTCGCGGCGTGGTTCGAGAACGTCGACAACTTCGACGGGCTCGTCGACGCGCGGGGCCAGTCCGAGGTGACCGTCGGCGTCGGAACGCCGGGCAACGGTGGCGCGTTCGGCTTCGGTCCCGCGGCGGTCAGGGTCGACCCCGGCACGACCGTCGTCTGGGAGTGGACCGGCGAGGGCGGGATGCACAACGTCGCCGCGACCGACGGCGCGTACGAGAGCGACCTCGTGGACGACGCGAGCGCGACGTTCGAGCACACCTTCGAGGACGAGGGCGTCAGTACGTACGTCTGCGTCCCCCACGAGGCGATGGGGATGAAGGCCGCGGTGGTCGTCGGCGACGTGCCGGTCGACATCGGGCTCGGTGGGCTCGTCGAGGCGGAACCCGACTACGGCGACTGGTTCGACGGCGTCGAGAACTACGAGGGCACCGCCGACATGCGCGGGCAGGACGAGGTGACCGTCGCGGTCGGCGCGGCCGGCAACGGCGGCAACCACGCGTTCGAACCCGCCGCAGTCCGGGTCGACCCGGGCACGACCGTCGTCTGGGAGTGGACCGGCGGGGGCGGCGCACACGACGTGCAGGACAGCGACGGCGTGTTCGCCAGCGAGCCCACCGACGTCGGCGGTGCGACCTACTCGCTCACGTTCGACGGCGACGGCGTCAGCACGTACGCCTGCACCAGCGGCGACAGCGACGCGATGCGCGGAGCCGTCGTCGTCGGGAACCCCGAGGCGGGTATCGTCCACGTCAGCGAGGCCTCGATGCTCGTCGGCGGGTTGCTCGGGACGGCGCTGCTGTTCCCGCTCGGACTCCTCGCGTTCCTGCTCGCCACCGGTGAGGGGGACAGGGAGGGCGTCGTCCACGCACCCGGCGGGAACGTCCCGCCGAAGCGGCGGAACCGGCGTCGGTGACCGTCCGGCTACTGTTCCCGTTCCACGACCACGACGCGCAGGTCGTTCACGTTCGTCCCCGTCGCGCCCGTTCTCAGCACCGCATCCCGTCCGTCCAGATAGCCGAGGCTGTCGTTGTCTGCGAGGGCGTCCCGCGCAGCGGCCGTGTCGTCGACCGTCGCCCCGTCGACGAGCGCGCCCGCCGCGTCCGTCGAGCCGTCGCGACCGTCCGTATCGACCGCAGCGACCGCCACGTCGTCGCTCCCGCACAGGTCCAGCGCCGCGGCCAGCCCGAACTCCAGGTTCGGCCCGCCCGCACCGTCGCCGTGGACGCCGACGGTGCACTCGCCACCGGAGAGCAGCACCGCCGGCGGGTCGACGGGCTGGCCGGTCGCGCGAATCTCACGAGCGACGGCCGCGTGGAACCGGCCGGCCTCGCGCGCCTCGCCCTCGACGCTGGTCGAGAGCACGAGCGGTTCGCATCCGCGTTCGCGGGCGACCGCCGCCGCCGCCGACAGCGCCGTCTCCGCGTTCGCCAGCACGTGGTAGCCGGCGCGGTCGAACGCCGGGTCGTCGGTGCGCGGCGTCTCCGGTTCCGTCCCGTCCACACCGCGCTGGAGGTGCTCGCGCACGGTCGGTGCGGGCACGTCGTACCGGTCGAGGACGGCTGCCGCGTCGGCGTACGTCGTCCCGTCGGGTACCGTCGGCCCGCTCCCGACGACGGAGGGGTCGTCGCCGACCACGTCCGAGATCGCGAGTGTGACGAGCCGCGCCGGTACCGCCGTCCGGGCGAGCCGCCCACCCTTCACCGCCGAGCAGTGCTTCCGGACGGCGTTGAGCGCAGAGACGGACGCACCCGCGTCGAGCAGGTCGCGCGTCACGCCGGCGAGGTCGTCGACGGTGAGGTCGCCGGCGGGTAGCGTCAGCAGCGCGCTCGCGCCGCCGGTGAGCGCGACGAGAACGAGCGCGTCGTCGGGGGCGTCGGCGACGCAGTCCCGAATCCGGCGGGCCGCGTCGACGTTGCGCACCGTCGGGACGGGATGGTCGCCGACGAGCACGTCGACCGGGCTCGCGTCGGTCGGTTCGTCGGTGACGACGACGCCCCCATCCACTCGGCCGTCGAGTGCGTCGACCAGCGCCGCGGCCAGTCGGCCCGAACCCTTGCCCGCACCGACGAGCAGCACCGTCGAGAAGGAGTCGAGATCGTAGCGCGCGTCAGCAACCGTCAACACCCCGCCGTCGAGCGCCACCCGGTTCGCGACGACGCGTTCCGGGAGCGCCGCCTCGATGCCGGCCGCGACACAGGAGAGTGCCGTCTCGCGGGCCGGCGTCGTCGCCAGTTCGTCGCGGTTCTCGATAGCCACAGTCCGTTCCTCGCGGTCCTACGTGGCGAAGCGCCGGACGAGCCCGACGACCACGTCACGGATCCGGTCGGGCAGGTAGCGCGCGAGCAGGCCGTACTTCGCGACGACGCCGACGGGATATCTGGTCGCCGGGTCGGTGCTGCTGGCCGCGTTGAGGATGACCGCTGCGACCTCGTTGGGTGAGACGGCGAGCGGACCGTCGCCCGCGACGAGGCTCGCGTCCTCGAAGATCTCGTAGAGGTCGTCGTAGGCCTCGGAACGCGGCAGGTCGTCGACCTCGCTCTCCGCTCGGTCCCCGAACTCGGTGGCGACGGGACCAGGTTCGACGACGACGACCTCCACGTCGAACTCCCGCAGCTCGCTCCGGAGCGCGTCGCTCATCGCCTCGACGGCGAACTTCGAGGCGGAGTAGACGCCCGTGCCGGCGACCGAGAGCTTGCCCGAGACACTGGAGACGTTGACGAACGTGCCGTCCTCGGCCTCTCGCATGTGGGGCGCGACGGCGCGGACGAGCCGGTGTGGCCCGTAGACGTTCACGTCGAACTGCTCGTGGACCTTGTCGGTAGGAACGTCCTCGATGGGGCCCAGCTGCGCGTAGCCGGCGTTGTTGACCACGCAGTCGATGTGGCCGGCCTCGTCGACGACCCGGTCGACGACGCGTTCGACCTGTCCGCGGTCGGTGACGTCGAGTTCGGCGGTCTCGCAGCCGATGTCGGCGAGGTCTGCGAGGTCGTCCTCGTCGCGCGCCGTCGCGTACACCAGCCACCCCTCCGAGCGGAACGCCTTCGCGGTCGCACGGCCGATACCTGAGGAACAGCCGGTGATGAGCACGGTCGAAAGCGTCGGTTCCGGGCCGGACGACCCGTCGTCCTCGTCGTCCGCCGTCGGGCTCGCCGCCTCGGGCGAGTCGTCGTCCTCGTCTGCGGTCATGGTCCGGCGTTCACCCGGGAGGTACCTAAGTGTCGATGGTTCGTTTCACGTCCGCGGCGTGTGCGTCGGCCAGCCGGGTCGGCTCGGGGAGCTTGTAGCCCGCCGACGTGGCGAGCGTCCAGTCCGCCGCCGTCTCGGCACTGACGCGGTGGCCGGGACTGACGTACAGCGGGTTGACGTGGCGGTTCGGCGAGTCGTACTGCTTCGTCTGCACGGCGTAGCCGATTCTCGTTCCCGCGGGCGCGTCCACGTCGCCGTCGGCGTCGATGCCGACGCGCTCGCCAGCCCGGAGGCCGTCGGTCGACGCTTCGGGCGTCCCACAGAGCAGGTTCTTGGCGACGCCGACGCTCGGGATATCGAGCACGACGCCGATGTGCGTCGCGAGCCCGGCCTGCCGGAAGTGGATGCGGCCGCTCCCGTCGAACAGCACGCAGTCCGGCTCCGTCTCCAGTTCCTCGAACGCGGCGAGGATGGGGTTGCCCTCGCGGAACGACAGGAGGCCGGGGATGTACGGGATCGAGAGCGGCGAGACGGCGTGGGCGCGCTCGACAACGCTGTCGCCGCGGGTGACGACGATGGCGCTCACCGCGCGATCGTCGAGGAATGCCTGGTCGACGCCCGCGACGAGCGGGCCGGTGTCGGTGCCGACCGCGTCGCAGTCGAACGCGAAGTCGTCCGCGAACGTCGCGGCGTCGGCGATGTCGCGCTGCTGGGCCGTCATCTCCGCGCGGGAGGCAGCCGGGTCCGGAACGAACTCGGTCCGCATCTCAGAACGGGCCGCGTCCGCCACCGCCGCCGCGACGGCCGCCGCCGAGGCTGGTCTCCCGGGGGAGGCTCACCTTGTCCTTCACGTACTGGCCGTACAGCAGGCCGAGCACGAGGCCGAACAGGTGGGCCGCGTGGGCGACGTTCCCCCCGCCGGGCATGACGCTCCCGCCGAGGATCCCGGTGACGCTGACGAGCGCGTACAGCCCGGTGAGCACCCAGATGGGCGTCGGGATGATGAAGTAGATGAGCACGGTGAGGTTGGGGCGGATGATCGTCAGCACGCCCATCAGGGCGAGCGCGGCACCGGAGGCTCCGTACAGCGCGGTCGGTTCGCCGGTCACCAGTGCGAGGCCGATGTGGCCGAGTCCGGCGAGGACGCCGCTCCCGAGGAACAGGAAGATGTAGTCCCGGCTCCCGACGTACTCCTCGACCAATCGGCCGAAGAAGAATATCACGATGCTGTTCCCGGCGATGTGGTAGAGGCTGGGCGCGTGCGAGAAGATGGAGGTGAACCACGCCCAGACGTACTCGGGGTGCTCGCTCTGGAGCGCGAAGATGTCGGTCCACGCCTGCGAGCCGGCCTGGATGTCGGTGACGTTCGGGACGATGAAGTACTGTAGCGCCCACGTCACCCACATCAGCCCGAGGAACACGAACGTCATGTTCCCGCGGAAGTACGCCAGCGGGCCGCCGCGGCGGAACGGGTCTGCCGTGAGGCCGCTCAGCACGCCACCTTCGCTGTCGTCGCTCGCTGTCGTCGTCTCCTCGGCCCAGACGCCCTGCGGGTCGTTCCACTGCAGCCCGGGACAGTCGTGGTTCTCGGGCAGCCGGTGGGTGCCACAGAACTTCCCGCCACACCGGTTGCAGGTGTACGGCATGTTCGTCTCGTCGCCGCACTCGTCGCAGTTGGCCATTGGTCGCCCGTACGAACACGGACGGCAAAGGGGTTGGGATTCCGAAACAGGGGCAATCAAGTACCGATGGTGACAACTGCCGGTCAGTGGAGTTGCCGAACCTCGACCTTCGTCCTGAACTGCGCGGAACGGCGTACGAGAGCCTCTGGTTCCTCAGTATCCAGCGCGTATTCGCGATTGGATTCCTCGGTTACCTCCTGCACCGGTACGTCGTCGGCTACAGTCCACTCGTAGCACAGCTATTCCTCCTCGTCGTCGTCCCTGCGATGGTGCTGTTCCATGCGTATCTGGCACTCAGTACCGCTCCGCGAATCGCGAGACACTGGTTGCCGTCGGTTTCGTACTCGCTCGCAACAGCCCCGTGGTACGTGTTCGGCGTGGTCTGGCCCGTCGAATTTCTCAGGAAAGTCGTCCCGATAGTGTACGTCCTCGCCGGGTTCGTGACGGTGGTGTGGCTCATCGCGTCCTTCGACGCGGAGACCGCGGCGTAGCAGGAACCCGCCCGCGAACAGTCGGTTCCGTCCCGTACGGCCAGCTTTC
Organism: Haloarchaeobius salinus; assembly: GCF_024464185.1. Lineage (NCBI taxonomy): Archaea > Methanobacteriati > Methanobacteriota > Halobacteria > Halobacteriales > Halorubellaceae > Haloarchaeobius > Haloarchaeobius salinus. Next base: position 655,801 of record NZ_JANHAU010000002.1, on the reverse strand, counting down.
GGCTCGTCGTGAGAGGCAGGACACCGTCGCTCTCGGGCGGGAGTTCGTCAGGAAGGGGGTGAATCGTAGCCGGCGATGCTGTGTACGTCGCCGGCCGGTGAACGGTTCGGAACCGTCCGGGATTGGATCAGTCTCGATCCAGTCGAAGTGCCTGATCGACCGCCATGTCGTTCTCGATGGCGGGCGGCGGCGGGGCGAACATGCGTTCGAGACGGTCGCCAACCGTCCGTGCGCGCGCCGCGTCCTCGACCGGGGTGGCCGGGTTCGCGGCGTACGCGAGCAGTTCGGCCCGCAGACGCCAGCCCTCGAACTGTGTGAACGAGCGCACGCCAGCTTCGAGTTTCTTCGCGGTCTCGAGTGCCCACCACGGCTGCGGCGCGTGGGGCGAGTCGCTCTCGTCCGTCAGCGCGGACAGCGCGACGTGGTGGACGACCCACTCCTCGGCTCGTGAGAGGTCGAGGCGGGTCTGGTTCGTCTGGCTGCGGGTTCGGTTCGTGGTCGACATGGCGTGACTGGGGAGTTCGTATCCCCTATCATCCTGGTGTGACCGTACCCACATGAAGGTGTCAACGAAGTCGGGTGTCGTTTCGAGTCTCGATTCGGCTAGCGAACTGACGCAGTAGAGCCGGTTGCAGTATGGCGATTGTGGGAACTATCTGGTCGACAACAGCCAGAAAGCCCCGCACAGCACCGCACCTCACGCCTCCCCAGCCGACTGCGCTCCTCGCTCCGCTGCGGTGCTCATCCCTCGCGCGGATGGCTCGACGCGCTCGCTTCACTCGCGCAGTCTCGCCAGTCGCGCGCCACGTGGACTGCTGCGCGTCGAACTGTGAACGGATTCGCCCCCGTCAGCGTGAGAGTTTTTGGTCCCACGGGCCCGACTCTGGAGTGTGAAAGCGTACGAACAGAAGCAACTGCTCGCGCGCATCGACCGCGAGGGGGCGACCGTGGGCGCGGAGATCCCCGAGCGCATCGACGTGCAGGGCGAGCCCATCGACCTGCAGTCGTTCGTCTTCGAGATCAAGCGTCGGGACACCATCCCGACGGGCGAGCGCGAGCGGGTGCAGCAGGCGAAGAAGAACCTGCGGCGCGAGCGGCTCCAGCGCCGGCAGCGCATCGAGAACGACTGGGCCGACATGAGCTGGGCGGAGGGCGAGGAGCTGGTCGAGGCCATCATCGGGCTGGACCGCGCGCTGAACGCACTGGAGAGCCTCGGCCCGACGAACATCGAGGCGGAGGCCGACGCGAAGGACGCCGCGGACAAGAAACGCTGGATGAACTTCCTGAAGAAGGCCCTCGGCCGCGAGGGCAGTGGCCCACGAACATGACACTACAGGACGACGTCGCCGCACGACTGGAGGAGATGGCGGACCTGCTCGAAGCCGACGACGTGGACTACAAGCCGAACGCCTACCGCCGCGCGGCCGAGAGCATCCGCGACTACCAGGGCTCGTTCGACGACCTCGTCGCGGAGGGTGCCGACGCCGTGGACGAGCTGGACCACGTCGGCGACGCCATCTCGTCGAAGATCGTCGAGTACGCCGAAACCGGGGAGATCGAGGAGCTTTCGGAGCTGCGCGAGCGCTACCCCGTCGCGCTCGACGCCTTGCTCAGGGTGGAGGGCGTCGGCCCGAAGACCGTCGGGACGCTGTACGACGAGCTCGGCGTGACCGATCTGGAGGACCTGGAGGCGGCCGCACGCGCGGAGAAGATACGCGAGCTCCACGGCTTCGGCCCGAAGACCGAGGAGAACATCCTGGGGAACATCGAGTTTGCCAAGTCCGCCGGCGAACGGACGTTGCTCGGCGACGCCCGCCCGCTCGCCGACGAGCTCGTCGGCTACCTCGCGGGAGCCTCGCCCGTCGAACACGTCGAGGTGGCGGGTTCGCTCCGGCGCTGGCGGGCGACAATCGGCGACATCGACGTGCTCGTCGGCACCGACGACGGCGAGGCGGCCATCGACTCCCTGCGCGACTGGGAGGCCACGGACGACGTCATCGAGGCCGGCACGGAGAAGGCGAGCGTCCGCAGCGACGGGATGCGCGTCGACCTGCGCGTCGTCGTCCCCGACGAGTTCGGCTCGGCGCTCCAGTACTTCACCGGGAGCAAGGCCCACAACGTCGCCCTGCGGAACTACGCCATCGACCGCGGCCTGAAGCTCAACGAGTACGGCGCGTTCGACGTGAGCGACGTGGACGACCCCGACGCCGGCCAGCGCGTGGGGGAGCGCGTCGCCGGTGACACGGAGGAATCGATGTACGACGCGCTCGACCTGCCCTGTATTCCACCCGAGATCCGGGAGGACCGCGGCGAGATAGCCGCCGCAGCCGACGACGACCTGCCGGACCTGCTGACCGCGGACGAGATCCGCGGCGACCTCCACACACACACCGACCGGTCCGACGGTGCGGAGTCCATCGAGTCGATGCTCGACGGTGCGGCCGCCTTCGGCCACGACTACATCGCCGTCACCGACCACGCGACCGGCCCGGGCGTCGTCGGCGGTGTCGGCGTCCCCGACGAGGAACTGCTCGAACAGGCCCACGAGATCCGAGAGCTCGCCGACAACTACGACATCACCGTCTTCACCGGCGTCGAGGCGAACATCACCGCCGACGGCGAGATATCCGTCGACGACGACGTGCTCGCAGAGCTCGACGTGGTCGTCGCCTCGCCACACGCCGCCCTCGACGGCGACGGCACCGACCGACTCGTCCGCGCGATGGAGCACCCCTCGGTCGACATCCTCGGCCACCCCACCGGCCGGCTGCTGAATCAGCGGCCCGGCCTCGACGTCGACGCCGAGGCGCTCGCCGAGGCCGCCGCACGGGAGGGCGTCGCGCTGGAGATCAACAGCGACCCGCACCGGCTCGACCTCTCCGGCGGCCCGGTCAAGGTCGCCGTCGACGCCGGCGCGACCATCGCCATCGACACCGACGCCCACCGGACGCCATCGTTCGGACACATCCGCTTCGGTGTCCACACCGCCCGCCGGGGGTGGGCCGAGGCCGCCGACGTGCTGAACACGCGCGACGCCGACGGCGTCCGCGAGTTCCTGCACTGATGCGGTACCTCCTCGACGCGATGCTCGGCACCCTCCCGACCTACCTGCGGCTCTGCGGCCACGACACCGTCTACGCGCTGGACCGCGACGTGGAGGCGGACGAGGCCGTGCTCGGGCTGGCGGCCGAGGAGGAGCGCACGCTCGTCACACGGGACGGACGGCTCGCCGCGCGGGCCGACGACGCCGTCCTGCTCCGGGAGCGCGACACGGAGCCACAGCTCCGCGAACTCGCCGCGGCCGGCGTCGAGCTCACACCCGCCCCCGAACCGGTCCACTGCGGGCGGTGCAACGGTCGGCTCGTCCGGGATGACGCCGCCGATTCGGACACCCGGCCGGCGTACGTCCCCGACGATGCCGACCCTGTCTGGCGGTGTCTGGACTGCGACCAGCGGTTCTGGAAGGGGAGCCACTGGGAACGGATGGTCGCGACGCTGGCGGACGTACGGGACACGTCAGGAGAGACGGCTACGGACGGCTAGTTGTTCGGCTCCCACTGCTGGCACGCCTCCATGTCGTCCATGACCTCGTCGTGCGCGCCGCAGTAGGGCTGCATCCCGCGGTTCGTCCGGACGTACTCGAAGTGCTGGCAGTTGCCGCAGTAGCGGTCGGCGAGGCTCTTCTCGCGCCGACCCGAGTCGGACTGGAGCACCTCGCCGTCGTCGTGTGTGTCCATCGGCGACTGGATGTCCCGGGTCGACGCCCCGCCGTCGCTCGTCGCGGTGCCCGTGCCACCGAGCCCCGGTGACCCGCCACCACGGGACGACCGCGACGACGCCGCGGCCGACGCCGTTGCCCCGCCGGAGGACTGGTTCGACCCCGGTGCGGGCTGGTTCGTCTGCGTCTCGACGGAGCCGTCGGGGTCCGCACCGAACATGCCGACACCGCCGTAGGCGGCCTGCTCGGCGTGTTCGGCGGGCACCTCGACGACGCGGGTCTCGCCCTCGCGGGTGACCTGCATCGTGACGGTGCCGCCGGGGTCGTTGCGCGTCTTGAACGTCACGACGGCGCTGAACAGGCAGCCGATGGAGGCGAAGACGCCGAAGGAGTACACCGCCGCGACGAGGAGGGTGAGCCCGGTGCGCTCCTGCGGGCCCGTCACCCAGTACGTCGGGTAGGCGTACCAGAACAGCGCGACGCCGAGCACGCAGAGGCTCGCCCCGATCGCTGCGGCGGCTCGGATGCGCTTGCTCGCCGGCAGGACCGTGAACACGCCGACGAGCACGGCCGGCACGCCGAGTCCACCCAGCACCCCGGCGACCTTCCGTGCGTCGTAGACGCCCACGCCGACCGCCCCGAGCAGGTCGGTCCCCCCGACGAGGATACCCACCACCGTGAGCAACGCACCCGCCGCGAACAGTGCGACCCCCAGGTAGAAGCGTCGGAGGTCCTCGACCTCCCCGACGTTGTCCTCGTACACGTCCGCGAGACTGGTCATGCACCCGTGTTGGTCTTCCCACCACAAAACAGTACGTCAGACATCGGGGGCGGAAGCGAAAGGTTGAATCGACGCGGTTGCAAACCCCCGACCATGGCTGACGAGGAGGAAGAAGACGCAGAACCCGCCGTCGAGCTTGGCGAGGGTGAACCCGTCGAGGGCGCACCGCTCGCACGAGTCACGTCCCGCCTGACCTGGCCTATCACCAAGAGCCGACTCGAGACGCTCGAGGGCGACGCCGTCATCCGGACGCCCGACGGGCCGACCGAGCTCTCCGCGGCCCTCGAGGACGTGGACATCACGTACTTCGAGAAGCGCCAGGAGTTCGAGGAGGCCGTCCGCGACGTCGTCGGTCGCGGCCCCGTCGCGACCGCGGACGAGTAGAGCCGTGTCGAGCCAGGACGCCGGCGTCGTCGCCGATGCCGTCGACTGGCTCCGCCCCAGGCTCGCGTCCCTGCGCTGGTCCCGGCTCTCCTGGACCGCGAGGTCGCTCGTCGCCGGCGCGGTCCTCTCCATCCTCTGGATGACGTTCCACCAGGCCGGGCTGGACCAGCGGCTGGTCATCGACGGGCTCATCTTCTTCGGTGGGCCGATGGCGCTCGCGACGTACTACGGCAAGGAGATCGGCTACCGGGTCGACCGGACCGCGGTCCGGAACGCCGTGCTGCTCGCGCTGTTCGTGCTCCCGTTCTACCTCGTCGGGTCGTCGCTGCCGTCCATCCGGAACTACTACCCGATGTGGGCGACCGCGGCCGAGCTGCGCGAGCCCGGCACGTTCGCCGTCCACGCCGCCAAGCAGTTCGCGCTGGTCGTCGCCGTCGAGACGTACTACCGGGGGCTGCTCTGTGTCGGCGTCGGCGAGCGCTTCGGCATCAAGGCCGCGTTCATCAGTCCCGTCGTCTACGCGCTGCACCACATCGGGAAGCCGCCGATAGAGATGCTGCTCTCCGGGCCGACCGACGTGCTGTTCGGCGCGGTCGACTACAAGAGCGGCTCTATCCTGCCCTCCGTCATCGCGCACGGGGCCGGGCTGGTGCTGCTCGACTGGCTGGTCATCCACGACCCGCTCATCCCACCGGAGACGGTGTACGGCTGGCTGGAGTGGCTGCCCGTCCCGCTGTAGGATACGTTTTTCCCCTTGCGAGCCGCCTCTTGTAGTATGGGACTCGAATCCAACGACGAGAGCGACGTCGAACTGCCGACCCCGAGCGACGACGAGATCGGCAAGAAGCAGGCCACGCTCGAGATGGAACACGAGGCGGCCATCGAGCACGTGCGCGAGGCCTTCGCCGACGCGGGGTTCGGCACCGCCGTCGAGTTCTCCGTCTCGGACCTGCTCGCCGAGAAGATCGGCGCGGACCGCGACCCGTACTACATCCTCGGGGCGTGCAACCCGGAGATGGCCGACCGCGGGCTCGACATGAGCCCCGAGCTCGGCGGACTGATGCCGTGTAACGTCGTCGTCTGGGAGGAGGAGCCCGGTCGGCAGCACGTCTACCACGTCTCCATCATGAAGATCGCGCCGCTGCTCGGGATGGCACCGAACGACGAGGACTGGGACGAACTGGTCGCCGACACCGGCGAACTCGTCGAGGCGGCGTTCGAGAACCTCGATACGGCCTGAGCGCGGTCGCCGACGCCTGTTTTCGGGTCAGAAGTCACCCAGCGAGCTCTGCACGCCGGCGACGAGGTCGGACTTCCGGCGGAGCCGGTCGTAGGAGACCGGCAGGCGCTGTGCGATGGTCCGGACCGCCCCGTGGAACGTCTCTGCCTCGCCGTGCTCGCCCTCGAGCGATTCGTCCACCGCGTCCTCGTCCACGCTGTGCCACGGCGTCCCGTCGAAGGCGTTGCGGACGCTCTCGCGCACCTGCCAGACGCCGACCGGTGCCCAGTAGTCGTCGCTGACCTCGCGGAGCACCAGGCACTTCGCCTGGCGGCCGCGGTCGGCGAGGTGTTCGAGGACGCCGAGCCGGCTGGCGTAGTACGCCCCGGCGGTCTCGTCGACGTAGCCGGTCCGGCCCTCGTAGCCCTCCGAGGCGCTCCCCATCCAGATGTCGCCGGACGGGTCGGGGTTCCAGACGCTGCCCGGGGCCTTCATCTCGACGAGCTCGAACTCCCACTGGCCGGGCGCGAGGACGACCCAGAAGCGGTTGCCCATGTACTCGTTCATGCGCACCTCGACGCTGTCGACGCTCGGCGCGTGGCGGAGCTTTCCCCGGAGGTACTGGCCGATGGTGTCGTCGACCGCGGTGATGGACCAGCGGGTCGGGACGAGCCGCCGGTTCTCGCCCTGCCCGAGCGCACCGGCCGACAGCACGCGGTTGATGTCGTACACGTCGAGACCCCGCCGGTAGAGGTACGTCATCGCGCCCTGGGCCTGCCAGTCGTCGTCCTCCAGCGTCTTCTTCACCGGGCGCGGGACGTACGGGTTCTCGGTGAGGTCGACGGAGGTGGCGCTGGCGCTCGGGCCGGTCGGCGTCGCCACGCCCTCGCCCACGTCGAGGTCGAGGTCGAGCTTGCCGTCGAGGCCGATCTCCACGTCGACCGGGTCGCCCGCGATGGCGACCTCGCGCTGGACGCCGACGAAGCCGTCCCAGACGTCCTCGACGTTCACGTTCGCGCGCCGGCGGGAGTTCAGCAGGCCGGTGCGCCGCTCGACGACGTCGCCGACGCCGAGGCCCTGCTGGTACCACTGGCCGTCGGTGACGAAGTCGGTGGGGTCCCCCTCCGCGACGGGCGAGAGCAGGCCCGTCGAGACGTCCGGGTAGTTCGTCCGACCGACGAAGATGGAGGGAGCCGTGGCTCCGTAGAGCGAGTCGCCCTGCACGGTCTCCTCGAAGCGCGACTGGAAGTCCTCGAGGTACTCGGTGATGGCGTAGGACTTCTCCTCGGCGAGCTGTCGGCGGCGCTGGGACTCGTCGGGCTCCAGTCCCTCGATGTAGTCGTCGAGCCGCATTCGACCGAGATACGGCGACGATGCGCTTCAATCTGGCGGACAGGCGACACCGGAAACTCCCCGACTGCGACGTGTCGCACAGCCGCTGCCCGCAGTCGGTCCGTCGTCAGGACACGCCGACGCTGGGCGCGGCCTCGTACTTAAACCGTCGCGAGCGTTCTGGCTCCCGCGGGGACCGTCGCGACCTCGAACCAGCCGCGCTCCTCGCGCCGGAGGATGCGGGCGGGTTCGTACTGGCCGAAGCCGTCGCGTACGTCCATCGTGCCGGCGTAGACGGTGCCGTCGACGACGGCCCAGGAGACGGGGAACGACTCGTTCTCGCCGGGGTACGGGAGCCGGTCGACCTCGCCGTCGTGCGCCTCGAACAGCGCGCCGCCGGGTGCGGCGGGCCCCCAGCCGTTCGCACCGATGTACAGCGTCCCGTCGTGCTCGCAGCTCTCGCGGAAGTAGTTGAACCAGAAGTCGCGGAAGTCGGTGTCCTGTCTGAGCCACGTGCGGCCGGCGTCGTCGGTCCGGTAGAGCCCGTTCCCGCAGGCGGCGACGTACTCGTCGGCCCCGAGCGCGAGCAGGTGGTGGACGTCGTCGTGGACGCCCGCGGAGCGGGCCGACCACGTCTCGCCGCCGTCGACGCTGAGGTAGACGCCGCCGGGTTCGATGCCGACGGCGAGCCGGTCGGGTGCGCCCGGATGGACGGCCATCGTACGGACGCTCGCGTCGTCGCCGGGTGCGCGGTCGCGCCAGCGCTCGCGGCCGGGGAGCGACTGGAGGGCTTCGAGCTCGCGCCAGCTCGCCCCGTCGTCGGTGGAGACGTAGACGGCGGCGGGGTCGGTGCCGACGTACCAGCGCTCGCCGTCCGGGCTGACACCCGTCGAGACGGCGGCACCGGGGAGGTCCGCGACGTGGACCCAGTCGTGGCCGTCGGTCGTCCGGTAGAGGCCGGACTCGGTGGCCGCGACGCAGCCGCCGGCGGTCGAGTGCAGTCGGTGGACGGTCGCGTCCAGCCGTCGTTCGGGGGCGTCGTCGTCCTCCGGGACGGCGAAGAGACCGTCGAACGTGCCGACGAGTAGCACCATCTTCGGGTACGTCTGTCGCCACGCTCGTTAAGCGTTGTGTCGCACGTGGCAGGCTCGGTCGGACGGCCCGTTGAGTCGGTACTGCAGGGGAGCGGGCGAAAGAACGGGTGGATGGTGTGTGGGCTCTAGCTGTGGATACCCATCGCTTCGATCTGCTCCTGGTAGCGGTTCCGGATGGTGACCTCCGTCACCTGCGCCACGTCGGCCACCTCGCGCTGTGTCTTCTTCTCGTTGCACAGCAGCGAGGCGGCGTAGATGGCGGCGGCGGCGTAGCCGGTCGGCGACTTGCCGGAGAGCAGACCCTTCTCCGCGGTCGTCTCGATTATCTCGTTGGCCTTGGTCTGTACCTCTTCGGAGAGTTCGAGTTCGGAGCAGAAACGGGGAACGTACTTCTTCGGGTCGACCGGCCGCATCTCCAGGCCGAGTTCCTGGGAGATGTATCGGTACGTGCGCCCGATCTCCTTGCGCTCGACCCGGGAGACCTCCGAGATCTCCTCGAGGCTGCGCGGGATCCCCTCCTTGCGGCAGGCCGCGTAGAGCGCGCTCGTCGCGACGCCCTCGATGGACCGGCCACGGATGAGGTCCTCCTTCAGGGCGCGGCGGTAGATGACCGAGGCGACCTCGCGGACCGAGCGTGGGACGCCCAGTGCGCTGGCCATGCGGTCGATCTCGCTGAGCGCGAACTGTAGATTGCGCTCGCCCGCGTCCTTGGTTCTGATGCGCTCCTGCCACTTGCGGAGCCGGTGCATCTGACTCCGCTTCTTCGAGGAGATAGAACGGCCGTACGCGTCCTTGTCTTTCCAGTCGATAGTCGTCGTCAGCCCCTTGTCGTGCATCGTCTGCGTTGTGGGGGCACCGACGCGAGACTTCTCCTGGCGCTCCTGGTGGTTGAACGCTCGCCACTCCGGACCGGGGTCGATCTTCTCCTCCTCGACGACGAGCCCGCAGTCGTCGCAGACGAGTTCGCCCCTGTCGGAACTCTTGACCAGGTTCTCGGAACTGCATTCGGGACACTCCCTGACTCCCTCCTGCTCGTCCGACGCCTCGGTCTCGGTTTCTCGCTCCCGCTGGCGGGTGGACCGTGTCATCGCACTTTTATAGTAGTATTTCGCACACACTTAAACCCTCGGTGGGAATCTGTCGGCTGTTACGGGGACACAACCACGTGGAAGGAAGACAACCGCACGACTGCGCGATGTAACTATTTCCGACACGAATTCGGAATCAGAACGGTTATACCCGAGGTTCGGTGACCTTCGGTCAATGCCGGCCATCGAGTGCGACGTCGAGGAGGCCCGCGCGGCGCTGGAAGCCGCCGGTGCGAGGGTAACCGAGGGGAACACCGAGCACGAACGCTGGCGCGCGGAGTACGGAGATGCGTCCGCGGTCGCGTACGACGGGAAGGTCGTCGTGCAGGGCGCACGTCCAGCCGACATCGAGGCGCTCCTCCGGGAGGGGAGCGGTCGGGCGCACTGCTACTTCGACGGCGCGTCGCGGGGGAACCCCGGGCCCGCCGCCATCGGCTGGGTCGTCGTCACGAGCGACGGCATCGTCGCCGAAGGTGGCGAGCGCATCGGGGACGCGACGAACAACCAGGCCGAGTACGAGGCGCTCCTGCGCGTACTCGAGGTGGCCGTCGACTACGGCTACGACGAGGTGGAGATCCGCGGCGACTCCGAACTCATCGTCAAGCAGGTGCGAGGGGAGTACAACGCGAACGACCCCACGATGCGGGAGAAGCGGGTCTCGGTCCACGAGCTCCTGTCGAACTTCGACTCGTGGACCATCAGCCACGTCCCCCGTGAGATTAACGAGCGTGCGGACGAACTGGCCAACGAGGCACTCGACGAGGCCTGAGAAGACGTGTCAATGTCAGGGAAAGATAACACTACGGTGGATGACACAGCGATGGACCAGAGCGGGAACGAGCTCCCAGAGCCGGTGGTGGACGAGGCCGAGCGCCTGTCCCGGCTCGCGCGTGAGGCAGTCGACGACGCCGAGGCGGAATCGTACCGCGACCGACGTGCCGACCTCGTCGACGAGTACGGCTACGCCGCGCGCGTCCGGAGCGAGGACGAGGCCACCCTGGTCTGCTATCCGCAGGACTGGCTCGAGGACGGCGTCGTCCAGATGGACCGCATCGAGGACACCTCACGCGCCGTGGAGGTGCCGCTCTCCGGCCCCGGCGACCCCGACGAGTGGCGCGCGGTGGACGAGCACAACCGCGAGCTCGTCGAACAGGTCCGCGAGGAGCACGGCGAGGTACACGCACGGAACGCGACGGCGTTCGCCGACTTCGCCGGGAACCACTACGCGAAGCCCGCCGAGTCGCTCACGGCGGGCGAGATGCGGGAGTTCCTCGAGGAGTACTACCCGCGCAACGCCTGGCCCAGCGAGGAACAGACCGCAGTGGTGGAGCAGTCGCTCGAACTCGTGTACGAGACGGCAGGAGAGCGGGTGCCCGGTCCGTAGTCCGCCTCCCGCGTCGTCAGCGACTGTCGCAGTTCCGTTACTCGAGGATGGCCCGGACGTCGTCCGCGCGCTCCTCGTCGGTCGCGATGTTCTCGAGCGTCCACTCGACCTGGTCCATGACGGCGTCGTAGCCGTCGTCGGTCAGCTCGTACTGGTTCGTGCGCTTGTCAAGCTCGCTCTTGTCGATGAGCCCGAGCCCGACCAGCTCGTCGAGGTTGGGGTACAGACGCCCGTGGTTGACCTCGGTGCCGTAGTACTCCTCCAGCTCCCGCTTGATCGCCAGCCCGTACATCGGTTCCTTGGCCAGGATCACGAGGATGTTGTGCTGGAACGCGGTGAGTTCGCGTGCAATGCCCTGCTTGCCGGTGACTGTTTGTGCCTCTGACATGGTTGCATAAATGTCATCGAGCTATTTAACACTTCTCAACTATTCGTTGTGTCCGCCGCTACTTACGTTTAATTGCATGAGGGAAAAAACCAGACGGTGACCAGTTCGGGCCGAGTCCGAGAACAGCCGATCTGAGGCCGAGACGGACACGCATACCCCACCCGGGCACGTGCGAACGTGCCGCATACGGCCGAGACGAAAGGACTTTGCCCCGGCCAGTCCCACGCCGGGACGTATGACGAACCTCTGGGAAGACCTCGAGACGGGTCCGAACCCGCCGGAAGAGATCTACGCGGTCGTCGAGTGCCTCAAGGGCGAGCGCAACAAGTACGAGTACGACAAGGACGTCCCCGGCGTCGTGCTCGACCGTGTGCTCCACAGCAACGTCCACTACCCCTCGGACTACGGCTTCATCCCGCAGTCGTACTACGACGACGAGGACCCCTTCGACGTGCTGGTGCTCGTCGAGGACCAGACGTTCCCCGGCTGCATCATCGAGGCCCGTCCCGTCGCTCTCATGAAGATGGACGACGACGGCGAGCAGGACGACAAGGTCATCGCGGTGCCGACCGAGGACCCGCGCTTCGACCACATCGAGGACCTGGAGGACATCCCACAGCAGCAACGCGACGAGATCGACGAGTTCTTCGCGACGTACAAGAACCTCGAGGAGGGCAAGGAAGTCGAGACGCTGGGCTGGGAGGACAAGGCGGCCGCGAAGGAGGCCATCGAGCACGCGATGGACCTCTACGAGGACGAGTTCCAGTAGCGCCGTCACGACCCACGACGCTCCGTTCTTCGCCGCGATCACACCTCCACACAGCGACGCGGCGCTCCCCGGATACGCACCGGTTATGCGAACCCACCCCACGATGAATTATGAGCATGGGTAATCTTATCCGGGTACCGTCCGTAGCACCACCTGTGATGGCGACCAACACCACGACTCCCACGACCGACAGCCGCGAGGACGACGACGACCGCCCGTCGGTCGGACTCTCCCACGTCACCGTCGTCCCGACGAACTTCGAGCGGCCGGAGCGGTAGCCGTTCTTGCCGCCATCGACGAGCGGCGGTGGCGCTGCCGGTGAAAAGAAGGTTCTTGTATCCATCTCCAGTACGGGAAGGTATGGGTCTGTTCGACAGGTTACGCGGTGACGACGCGCCACGCGTCGCCTTCTTCGGTATCGACGGTGTGCCGTACAGCCTCGTCACCGACAACGAGGACGTGTTCCCGAACCTCAACGAGATCGCCCGCGAGGGCAGTGCCGCGGCGATAGAGAGCATCGTGCCGCCGGAGTCCAGCGCGTGCTGGCCGTCGCTGACCACCGGCGTCAACCCGGGCGAGACGGGCGTCTACGGCTTCCAGGACCGAGAGACGGGCACCTACGACACGTACGTCCCGATGGGCGACGACGTGCAGGCGAAACGGCTCTGGGACCGCGTCCAGGAGGACGGCCGCGACGCCACCGTGCTGAACGTCCCCGTGACGTTCCCGCCCCAGCGCAACGTCCAGCGACAGGTGTCGGGCTTCCTCTCCGTCGACGACATGTCGAAGGCCGCACAGCCCGAGGAGCTGCAGCAGTACCTCGACTCCATCGACTACAACCTCGACGTGAACGCCAAGCTCGGCCACGACGAGGACAAGTCCGCGTTCATCGAGAACGCCCACGAGACGCTCGAGAAGCGCTTCGAGACGTTCGAGCACTACGTCGAAGAGGACGACTGGGACCTCTTCTTCGGCGTGTTCATGACGACCGACCGCGTGAACCACTTCCTGTTCGAGCACTACGAGCGCGACGGCGAGTACAGCGAGGAGTTCATCGAGTTCTACCGCAAGGTAGACGAGTACATCGGGAAGCTCCGTGACGCACTCCCCGACGACGTGACGATGATGGTCGCCTCGGACCACGGGTTCACCACCCTCGACCACGAGGTCCACCTCAACGAGTGGCTCCGTCGCGAGGGCTGGCTCTCCTTCGACACCGACGAGCCGAGCGAGCTCGGCGACATCAGCGACGACACCCGGGCGTACTCGTTCATCCCCGGCCGCGTCTACCTCAACCTCGAGGGCCGCGAACCCCGCGGCAGCGTCCCCGAGGAGGAGTCCGACGCCGTCCGCGACGAGCTCAAGGCCGAACTCGAGGCCCTGGAGGGGCCGAACGGCGAGCCGGTCGCCGAGCGCGTCGTCGAGAAGGAGCAGGCGTTCCGCGGCGACCACGACGCGATCGCGCCCGATCTCGTCGTCATCCCGAACCACGGCTTCGACCTCAAGGCCGGGTTCAAGGGCCACGACGACGTGTTCGGCAAGGAGGCGCGCAACGGGATGCACAGCTTCGACAACGCCGCGCTGTTCGTCGACGACCCCGACGTGAGTATCACCGACGCCGACCTCTACGACGTAACCCCGACCATCCTCGACCTGATGGACGTCGACTACGAGCGCACCGAGTTCGACGGCGGCTCGCTCGCCTGAGTCCTGTCGGAACGTTTTTGCGACGATTGCACCAACGTCAGGGCATGACACCGGGTGACGACGGGGACTCCCAGGGAAAGGCCTCCGCGATCACCTCGCTGCTCGTCCTGGGCGCGGGCCTGCTCGGTCTGTTTCTGGACGTGCCGAACTGGTGGCTCATCTTCGTCATCGGCTACGCCGTCGTCCTCCCCATCGTCGCCATCCTCTTCGACGAGGACGACGACGTGCTCGACGAGACGGACCGTCGGATGGACGACGCACTGAAGGGCCGGAGCGAGGGCAAGCTGCCCGACTCGAAGCGCGACGCGCTCGAGACGCTCCGTGAGCGCTACGCGCAGGGCGAACTCTCCGAGGAGCAGTTCGAGAACAAGCTCGAGAACCTGCTGGAGACGGAGACGCTGGAGGACGCCCGCGCCCGAATCGAACGGTCGTCGGCCGACGAGGAGGGTACCGACGACGACCGCGAGCTAGAACCCGAACGGGAGCGCGAGTAGCTCAGAACAGGTCGTCGAGCTGGTCGTTCTGGAAGTTCGCGGTGTGGTCGACCTGCTCCTGTTCCTGCTGTGCCTCCCGTGCGCGCTCCATGAACTCGTCGATGCGCGGGGAGCGCTCGACGCCGCCGAGCAGCACCAGCGCCGCGAGGCGGTCGGAGTCGAGCGGGAAGTCGCCACCCCGGACCTGGAGGCTGCCGGTCTGGTCCTCGACCCAGCTCCGTGCGCGCTCGACGCCCTTGCGCGGGATGGCGTCCGGACGGCCGGCGACGACGAGGAGGGCGGCGTCGGCCGTCACCGCGTCGGGGAGGCTCGTGCCCGTGAAGAGGGCCGAGCGCGTGATGCTCGTGACCGCGTTGATGTTGTCCTCGGCGTCCTCGCCGGCGGCGGCGCTGGCGTAGCCGACGCAGGCGATGCCGCCCTCGCGGAGCGTGTTGATGATCTCCGAGGAGTCGACGACCGACTCGCCGACGCCCTCGACGTTCTCGCCGGAGGCAAAGAGCAGCCCGATGCGCTGGGCGATGTTCCGGTTGATGGTGTCGAACGCGGCCTCGACGGACTCGCCGGCGTCGTGCCACGCATCGTTGTCGACGAGGATGGTCGAGTCGGCCTCCCGCACGACGGTCTTGAGCGAACGGCCGGCGTTGGCCTGGTACATCGACCCCTCGCCGCGTCCGGGGAGGATACCGAGTGCGTAGACGGGCACGTCGTAGACCCGCTTGAGCTCGCGGACGAGGACGGGTGCACCGCCGGAGCCGGTGCCGCCGCCGAGGCCGGCGACGACGAAGACCGCCTCCGCCTCCGCGGTTATCTTCCCGTCGAGGGCGTCCATCACCTCGACGGCGTCCTCCTGCATCACCTCGGCACCGAGCTCGTTGTCGCCACCGACGCCGTGGCCGCGCACGCGGTCCTGGCCGATGAGCTGTGTCTCGATATCGAGCGTCTGGAGGTCCGTCTCCGCCGTGTTCACGGCGAGTGCGCCGCGGACGGCGTCGAAGTCCATCTCGTAGTCGAACTCGGCCAGGGCCTGGGTGAGCTTCCCACCGGCCTGCCCGACACCAATCAGGACGACTTTCATGTCCCGAACGTCGAACGACGAGGGGGTAAACGTTCCGACCAATCGTTTTTGTTGGATGACGCGCCCAGAGCGGTCATGCCCGACACCCTCGAGGACAGGCTCCGCGCAGTCGAACGCGCGCTGGATGGGTCGACCGACCGCGCCGCGAGCGTGACGACGACGCCCGACGAACCGAACGCTGACCACCGGTCAGCCCGGCGACACGACGAGCGGGAGGGCGACCGCCTCGACGAGTTCGAATCGCGCCTCGACGACGCCGAGACGACGCTGTCCGAGGTCGAGGCCGCCGTCCAGGCGCTCCGTGGCTACGCCGGCAAGGTCCGGTCGGTCGACGAACGCGTCGAAGAGCGTGCCGACGCAGCCCTGGCCGCGGTCGAGACGCTGGAGGTCCGCGTCGACGAGCTCGAGACGGCTCCGACCCAGTCACGCGAACACCGTGAACCCAGTCACGACGGGCACTGCCCGCACTGCGACGACCAGCAGGACGACGACCGACCGACCACCGGACGACGCGACCGGACGCTCGACGCCGAGTGGCCGACATCCCCCGCGCCACGCTTCGAGAGCGAGGACGACACCGACGCGGACCCCGGGCTGCTCGCCCGGCTGCGTGACCTGCTGTGATGCGCGTCGTCCTCGCGGTCGCCGTCACGCTCGCGCTGTTCGCCGTGGCCGCCCCCGCCGCGGCGGACGCCCGCGAACACCGGAGCGACCGCGTCGTCGCGACCGACCTGACGGCTCTCGAACGCGCGGGGACGGCGCTACTCGGCCTCGAGGCCCCGACACCGTCGCCCGCGACCGGGCCGCGACGGTTCGTCACGCTGCGGGTCCCGGGCGAGAGCTTGACGACCGCCAGTGTCGACTGGGTCGCACTCGGGGGACGCCCCGACGTGGCGGACCGCGACCCACACGTCGTCGCCTACGCACTCGCTGGCGGCGACCCCCGGACCGTCGAACTCCCGTTCCGGCTCGTCACCGACGCCGATGGACCCCTCGTGCTCGAGGGGAGCGGCCGCTACGAGCTGCGCCTCACGCTCGCACTGGACGGTGTGCACGTCGACCGGGTCGAAGTTTAAACCGGAGCGGGCGGCCAGGGGCGGCATGGGACCACTCCGTTCGCTGCTGGGCGACGATGACGACGACCGCTGTGGCTGTCGCCCTCGGTTCGAGGACGACCGACTGCTGGTCGACGCGAGCGACTGTGACGGCCGTGGCGACCTCGCGACGGTACCGGACTGTCGGGCGACCGTCGTCGGGGCCCTCGCCTCGCGCGACGCCGACCGTGTCGTCTGTCGGGCCGAGGGTGTCGACCGCGCCTACGAGGACGACGCCGCGGCGCTGCTCGTCGCGGCCGGCCGGTTCGCCGAGACCGTCGCGCACCGCGACCCGACGCTTGCCGACCGTGCCGAGACGGACCCGCTCCGGGCGGCAGCGGACGCCGAGGCACGCACCGGACCGGTCGCGGACGCCGCCGCCGAGACGGGCCTCGCGCTCGCAGCGAAGCGCGCACGGAAGCTCGCGGCGGGTGGCGACGCGGACATCGGCCGGTACGAAGCCGTGCTCCGCCCGTACGTGGCTCCGTCGCTCGCCCGCGCCAGGGTCGCGGCGACGCCCCCACCGGGCGCGACGCTGCTGCGGGCTCGCGAGACGGACACCGACGCGGCGGTGCGCGAGTACGAGGACGCAGCGGGCCGACGGCGCTACCACGTCGAGCCGGTCGAGCACCGGCTGGACCCGGCGAGTCTGCGGACGCTCGACGCCGCCTACGAACGGCTCGCGTCGGGGACCGCGGACGGTGCCGTCGACGACGACGGTGCGGGCCGACGCGCGCCGGGCCGGGCCGTCCGTGCCGTCGCGGACGACGACGACCCGGTCGAGACGCTCTCGGCGGTCCTCCGGAAGCACACCCGCGGCTTCGGCGTGCTGACCGACTGCTTCGCCGACGACGCGGTCTCCGACGTGTTCGCCTCTGCACCGGTCACCGGGACCCCGCTCCGGGTGACCGCCGACGGACACACCATGCCGACGAACGTTCGCCTGACCGCCGACGGCGCGGCCGCACTCGCCTCCCGGTTCCGTCGCGAGAGCGGCCGTGCGTTCTCCAGGGCAAGCCCGACGCTCGACGCGACGGCGACGGTCGCGGGAGAGCAGATCCGCGTCGCCGGCGTCACCGAACCGGTCAGCGACGGCTACGGCTTCGCGTTCCGCCGCTCGGGCACCGAGGCCTGGACGCTCCCACGGCTCGTCGCCGTCGACTCCGTGACCCCCCGGGCCGCCGCCGTGCTCTCGCTCGCGGTCGAGCGAGCCGCCGCCACGCTGGTCGCCGGGACCCGCGGCGCGGGCAAGACGACCACGCTCGGCGCGCTGCTCTGGGAGCTCCCCGTCGAGACGAGGACCGTCGTCATCGAGGACACCCCCGAACTCCCGGTCGCGAGCCTCCAGAGCCACGGGCGGGACGTGCAGGCACTCCGAACGGCGACCGACGACGGGCCGAGCGTCGCCCCCGACGAGGCGCTCCGCACCGCGCTCCGGCTGGGCGAGGGTGCGCTCGTCGTCGGCGAGGTCCGCGGCGAGGAGGCACGCGTGCTCTACGAGGCGATGCGCGTCGGTGCGAGCGGGAGCGCGGTGCTTGGGACGATCCACGGCGACGGTGGTGCGGATGTGAAAGAGCGCGTCGTCTCGGATCTCGGTGTTCCCGTCTCCTCGTTCGCCGTCACGGACCTCGTCGTCACGCTCCGACCGCTCGACACGCCGGATGGGAGCGTTCGGCGCGTCTGCCGCATCGAGGAGGTCCGTACCGGTGGGGACGACGGTGTCTCCTTCGCGCCGCTGTTCGAACTCGACGGCCGCGAGCTGGAGCCGACCGGGCGCATCGACCGCGGCGAGAGCGAACTCGTGGTGGCCCTCGCCCGCCCCGGCGAGTCCTACGCCGACGTGCGCGAGGCGCTGGCCGACCGCGCCGAGAGCATCGCCTCGCTCGCCGGCGAGGTCGACGGCGACGTGCCCGAAGACGGTGGCTGGTCGTGACGTCCCGTCTCGCTATCGTGCTCTCGCTACTCGGCCGTGGGTACCCGTGGCCCGTCGATACGAGCGGCGAACTGGGGCGTGCGCTCGCCTTCGTCGGGGCCGAGGTCGACGCCGCGACGGTCGTCCGGGCCGGCTACGTGATGGGTGCGCTGGCCGCGTTCGCCGGCACCGCCGTCGCACTCGTCCTCTCGCTCTCCCCCACGACCGTGCCGCTCGTCGCCGCCGCGCTCGGGCTCGGCGTCACACACGCCGTCCACGTCGCTCCCGGCGCACTCGCGAGCGCCCGTCGGACCGCCGCACTCGGTGACGCACCCGACCTGGTCGGCCGAGCGGTCCTGCGGATGCACGTCGAACCCGCGGCCGAGCGCGCCGCCGCCTTCGCGGCCGAGACCGACGACGGGCCGCTGGCGCGGAGCCTCGCGGGCCACGTCCGCCGTGCTCGTGGCGCACCCGGGTCCGGACTCGGGTCCTTCGCCGACGAGTGGGGCGCGGAGTTCCCGGCGCTCCGCCGCGCCCTCCACCTCGTCGACGCGGCCGCCGACGCGCCGCCGGGCGAGCGCGGGCGCACCCTCGACCGGGCGATGACCGCCGTCACGCGGGGGACCCGCGACCGGATGGACGAGTTCGGCGCACGCATCCAGGGTCCTGCGACGGGCATCTACGCGTTCGGCGTGCTCCTGCCGCTCGCGCTCGTCGCCGTGCTCCCGGCCGCGCGGGTCGCCGGCGTCCCGGTCACCGTCGGCGTCCTGGTGCTCGTCTACGACGTGGCGCTCCCCTGTTGCCTGCTCGGGGCGAGTGCGTGGCTGTTCGCCCGCCGTCCGGTCGCGTTCCCACCACCGTCGGTGCCGCGTTCGCACCCCGACGTACCGGACCGGCCCTGGCGCGCGCTCGTTGGCGGGCTCGGTGCCGGCGTCGGCGGTGCGGCACTGGCTGGTATCGTCGCGCCGCCGTGGACCCCACCGCTGGTCGGCATCGCGATGGGTGCCGGCGTCGCGCTCCTCGTCCGCTACCGGCCCATCGCGTCGGTCCGGGACCACGCACGGGCCGTCGAGGCGGACCTCGTCGACGCGCTCTACCTCGTCGGCCGGCGCGTCTCGGAGGGTACAGCGGTCGAGTCGGCCGTCGAACGCGCCGCTGCGGAGGTCGAGGGCGAGACCGGCGAGACGTTCGCGACGGCGGCCAGCCGCCAGCGCCAGCTCCGCGTCGGCGTCGAGCGCGCGTTCCTCGGCGACCACGGCGCGCTCGCGGACGTGCCGAGCCCGCGGGCCAGGGGAACCGCGACGCTGCTCGGCCTCGCCAGCGAGGAGGGTGCGCCGGCCGGTCGCGCGCTCGTCTCCATGGCCGACCACCTCGCCGACCTGCAGGCGCTGGAGCGCGACTGTCGCACCGACCTCGCACGCGTGACCGGGACGCTGGCCAGCACGGCCACGACGTTCGGCCCGCTCGTCGCGGGCGCGACGGTCGCGCTGGCAGCTGGGATGGGGATCGACGGCAGCACCGGAGCGGCGGGTCTCGGCGGCGCGGGAGCCGGTGGCAGCGCGACAGGCGTCCCGCCGCTCCCGACGGCCGACCTCGGCATCGTCGTCGGCGTCTACGTCTGCCTGCTCGCGGTCGTCCTCACCGTCCTCTCGACCGGGCTCCGTCACGGCCTCGACCGCGCGCTCGTCGGGCTCCACGTCGGCCGCGCGCTCCCGACCGCGGTCTGTGTCTACGTCGGGAGCGTCGTCGCCGCGGGCGTGGTCGTCTGAGGGTTCAAGTACGGAGCCGCGGCCAGGGTCGGCATGTTCGACGCACCACCCGACGTCTGGTATACCTGGGTCGCCGTCGCGGTCGCCAGCGTCGCCGTCGCCGGCGTCGCGACCGACCTGCCGACCCGTCCCGCGCCCGACGCGTCGGCCGCCGCCGACACTGTCGACGCCGTCGCCGGCTCCAGCTACCCCAGCTCGGCCGAGCATCCGCTCGACGCTGACCGGGTCAGACTCCGCCCGCACCGACTCGCCCTCCGGACCGACGGCGAGACGAGCCACGCCACGTTCGCCTTCGGGCCGGTCGTCCCCGTCGGCGGCGACGACGCCCTCACTCGCGTCGCCCGAGGTGTGCCACCCGGACGAGCGTTCGACTCGCTGGCCGCCTTCCGCGAGGCCGTCGAGGCCGCCCGCGAGCGCGCCGCCGACGCCGACTGGCGGCCCGCCGACGACCAGCTCGTCGTCAGGCACCTCGAATGGGGTGAGCTGGATGTCACGCTGGTCGACGCGTAGGGCGCAGGTCGAGCCGACCGCCGCGCTCGTCGCCGTGTTCGCGGTCGCGGTCGGACTGACGCTGTACGCCGGCGCGCTCGACTCGCTGCCCGTCGCGGAGGACTCACGCCGGGTCGCGGAGCCGACGCTCTCGCGGGTCCACGAGTCGCTGACCGAGACCGGCGTCGCCGACCCTGCGGACCTGAACGAGGCGCTCGCGGCCGGCCCGGACGGCTACCACGTCGCGGTGACGCTTGCGGCCGACGGCGAACGGTGGCGTGCTGGCCCCGCAGCACCGCCGACTGCCGCGACCGCCGCACGTCCGGTGAGCGTCCGCGTCGCACCGGGCGTGGTCGTCTCGGGACGGCTCCACGTGGAGGTGTGGACGTGATGCTCCCCGACTCCGCCGGCGGCCGCGCAGTCAGCACCGTGCTCGACGTGGCGGTCTGCCTGCTCTTCGTCACCGCCGCCGTCGGAGTCCTCGCGACGGTCGACCGGCCCACCCCGGACGACTCGGACACCGCGGACCGCGCGGCCTCGCTGCTGGGCACGACGACCACGACGGTGCACTACGCCGCGACGGGACCGGACGGGGGAAGCGGCGGTCGAGCGGCGGTCGCCTGCCGAGTCGACGGCGGCTCCCGCCCCGACGACTGCCGGACCGCCCACGGCACTGTCGCCGACCTCCTCGCCCATGCCGCGGTCGCCGACGTGACTGCCGCCGCCGAGGGCTCCGGGTTCGAGCGCGGCGTCAGGAACGCGACACATCAGCGACTCGCCGGCATCCGGTCTTCGTGGCAGGTCGTCGTCACGTGGCGGGCGTATCCGGACGCGCCGCTCGCGGGCCGCCTGGTCGTCGGTGACGGCCCACCGCCTGGCGTCGACGTCCACACCGCGACGCTCCAGGTACCCGTGGCCGGAAACGGGGCGACTGAGGCAACCGGTGCCGACGAACCACGGACGGTCGACGCCGTCGCACGACAGGCCGCGAGCACGATGATCACCCGCCTGTTCCCGCCCGAACCGACGCGGCTGGCGCTCGTCGGGGAGGCATCGGCCGACCAGCGAACGGCCAGCCACTACCGCCGAACCGCGGCCGCACTCGGCGTCGGGCTCGACGGTGCCGTCGCGGACGGGTCGGTCAGACGGGCAAACAGTATCCTCACCGACGCGCTCGCCACACGGTACGCCCGCGACCTCGAGACGAGAACCGACGACCCGACCGCCGCCGCGGCGCTGGTCTCGGTCGAGACCGCGACGGTCACCGTCAGGACGTGGTCGGCGTGAGACTCGCGGACGACGAGCGAGCGCGGGTTCCGTTCGCCATCGTCGGTATCCTGTTGCTTGTCAGCAGCGCGACGCTCGCGGCGACGTTCGCCACGCGCCAACCGGGCGGTGCCGAGGCCGACGGCGACGTGGCGATGGAGCGCGCCGACGCCGCGGTGACGACCGCACTCCGGGCGGCGGTCCAGCGTGCGGCCCGGAACGCGGCCGCCGACCCGGTCGTCTCTCCGGCGAACACGACGTACGGCCGGGTGCTAAACGGGTCGCGGCCGTTCCGCGACGCGCTCGAACTCCGGGTGTACCTGCAGGCACGAGGAGCGCTCGCCGGCGTCGGTGCCCGTGCGGGCGACGCACGGGCGACGGCCGCCCTCCCGTCAATCGACGGCACGGCCGACGCGCGGGCGGCCATCGAGCGCGTCTCGCTCACCAGGACGGGGAACGGCACCGTGTCCGTGGCCATCTCGAACGTCTCAGTGACGCTCTGGCGGCACGACCGCGCCGTCGACCGGCGGACGGAGACGGTCCGCCTCACGAGTGCGACGCCGGTACTGGCCACCCACGACCGCGTGACCGAGTACGAGCGACGGCTGAACCGTGGCCCGACCGAGGGCCCGGGGCTCGGTCGCCAGTTCGCCTCACGGCTGTACGCCTGGACGTGGGCCCGCGGCTACGGACAGTTCGGCGGGCTCCCCGTCGACAACGTGCTCGGGAACCGCCACGTCTCACTGTCGGCCAACGAGGCGGCGCTGGCGACCCAGCGAGGCGTCTTCGGCGCGAGCGACGACGCGGGGCGACGGGCACTCGGGCGAGCACGCGCTCGGCTGCTGGCACAGGAGGCGCTCGACCAGGCTCCGGGCGAGACCGGCATCAGTCCGGGGCAGTGGACGGACCTCGTTCTGGGGGACATGGACGGGTCGTTCGCCAACGCGGACCCGAACGTGTCGGCGGTCCCCGAGACCGGCTCGCCACGGACGACGCACGACGACCCGGTGACAGTCGGCGTGAACGAGAGCGCGACCGACGCCTTCCGCCGGCTGCTCGACGGCGACGACGGTCCGACCGTCGAACAGGTCGTCCGACGGACCTACAGCGCCGAGGTCCTGGTACACGCGACGACGAGGCAGGTCGCCGCGGAGCCGGCGCTCCCCGCGGCCCCACCGGGACCGGGCTGGGAGCGACGCGGGAGCCACACAACCCGGGCTGTCACCGTCTCAACCGGCTCCGCGCCGGTCCCGTCCCGGCCGTCCGGAGCGACGCGGTTCCTGACGTTCGAGCGCGTCGTCACCGTCACAGAGACGACGACCACGGTCTGGGTCCGGGGCGCGAACCGCACCGAGACCGAGCGCACGGCGAACCGGACCGACCGCGTCGGCGTGGCGGTCGACGCGACGCCCGCGACACTCGCCCCGGGGCCCAAGGGCCACGTTCCGGGCGCGTTCCAGCCCGGTGGCGTGCTCGGCGGCGAGACCCCGTCCGACGTGCGCCAGCACGTGCGCTCGGTCGTCGACGACCGCGGTGGGCCGGACTCGGTGGCCACCGCCGCCATGACGGGGAGGCTCGACGAGACACCGACGGTCGTCCATGGAGCTCCGCCCGAGGACGCCGTGGACACCGCGTATCTGGCCGCCGCCGCGCTCCGCGACCGGACGCGGAACCGGTCGGTGACGACGACGCACGGTGACCTCGTGACCTCGGCGAGCCCCGCGACCTCGCTGGCGGACGGCATCGCCGCCGACCGGCCCGAACTCGTCTCGGCAGCCGACCCGTACCCGAGCGTCGCGGGGCGACTCCGGACCGCCGCCCGGGCCGCGTACCTCGACCAGCTCCAAGCCGAACTCGAGTCCCGTGCCGACGCGACCGACCGGACCCGGGACGGGATGGACGAGGTGCTCTCGGACCACGGCCACTCGCTCGCCGAAGCTGACGCGACGATGGACGCGAGCGCGAACGCGAATCTGCCGGGTGCACCCACGCTCGGCAGCGATGGCCCGGCGGGGCCGGTCTCGTTCGACGTCGCTGCCGGCCCGTCGTACCTCGTCACGAGCGAGCTGGACACCGACCGGCTCCGGGCGGTGCGCGAGGACGGGTTCGCACCGCTGACCGCGCGGAACGTGAACCTGTTCACCGTCCCGTACGGCGAGGCCGCCGACAGCGTGACACGTCAGGTCGACGAGGGAGCCAGCGGGGACAGCGTCGCGCTCGCGACGGGGAGCCCGGCACTGTCTGCGATGGAGCACGCGGGCCGCGTCGCCGAGAACGCGAGCGCACGGCAACGACGGGAGCGGCTCCGGACCGCGGTCGGCGAGTCGCTGGCGAGCGTCCGGGAGCAGGTCGCGGTCGACCTCGCGACAACGACGACGCTCGCCTATCCCGAGGCCGACGCCGCCGTCGCGGCGGCGTTGGGGCGGTACCCGACCGAGGCCGAGCGAGCGGAGGCGGTCGTGAACGGCTCGTTGGCACCACAGGTCGCCGGCGAGGCCGCGACCAGGCTGCCGCCGGACGGCGCTGTGACCGCCCGACAACGCGACGAACTGCAGGTCCGGGCGACGACTGCAGTCCGGGACGCGAGACAGTCCGAGGCCGCACGGCTCCCGCAGGGTCCGGTCGGGGACGCGAGCCGTTTCCTCCGCGACCGACAGCGTAGCCTCGTGGCCGCCGGGGCGCACTCGGCGCTTCAGGACGGTGTCGAGGGCTACCTAAACGGGAGCAGCGACGAGGAGGTGCCACACACGTTCACCGGCGTCCCGCTGGTGCCGCTTTACTCCTGGGTCGTCACGACGAACGTCTGGGTCGTCGACGTTCGCGGGACGTATCCGCGGTTCACCGTGCGAGCCGACCGAGGAACCCCAGGGGAACCGGGCGGGTTCGTCTACAGCCGCGATGGGTCCCCGGTCGCGTTCGACGTCGACGGTGACGGGGACCCGGAACGTGTCGGACACGCCGACCGCGTCTCCTTCGAGAACAGCGTCGCCGTCGTCGTGGCGGTCCCACCGGGCAAGCAGGGCGTGGGGGACAGGAACGGGGTCGCAGACGAGCACACCGGTGCCTGGCCGTGTCCGGGGGCCGAACGCTGGCCGGCGGCGACCGGCACCCCCGCGGGTACGGAGGCCGGGAACGCGTCCGATTGCAGCACTGACTTGTACGCGCCGGACCGAACGGACAGCCATGTTCCACGAACACCGGACCGACGTGTCGGGGCAGTCCCCGCCCGAGCTGGAATCGGAGTACGCCGCAGACCTCGCCGCCATCGTCGAGGCCCACGGCGTGGACGCAGTCGTCAAGGAGACCGGGCTCGACCGGCAGCTCGTCGAGACCGTCGCGAACGAGGAGCTCCCCGAGGAGCTGACCCTGGAGCAGGCCGCAGCGATCCAGGCGCTGGCCGACGGTGTCGCCGACGCCGACACGGTCCACGAGATGGCCTGCGAGCATCTCCTGCTCGGGATGACCACGGGCGTGCTCGACATCGACGCGGTGACGGCCGAGCTGCCGCTGAACCTGGAGGCGACGGAGGTTCAGCAGAAGATCGAGCGCCGCGCCCCGATGACGTTCCGGGAGTTCGTCTACATCCAGCACGTCATCGCGACGCACCAGCCGTAGTCAGACCGCGCGACGGTTGCCATCGCCGTCGAATCCCGGCATCCCTAACACCGTCTCCCTCCTACCACCGTCCATGCGCGTCGCGATCCTCGGCTGTGGCTACGTCGGCATCGAACTGGGACGACAGTTGACCGAGGTGGGGCACGACGCCGTCGGCGTCCGGCGCTCGACCGACGGGCTGGCGGCCATCGAGGCGGCCGGCTTCGAGGCCGTCGAGGCGGACATCACCGACGGCGAGAGCCTCGCGGCCGTCCCCGACGCGGACGCCATCGTCTTCGCCGCCAGCACCGGCGGGCGCGGTGCCGACGCCGCGCGCGAGATCTACATCGACGGGCTGCGGACCGTGCTCGACCACTTCGCCGCGCGGGAGTCGCCACCGGACCGGCTCGTCTACACCTCCAGTACGGGCGTCCACGGCGACCACGACGGCGACTGGGTCGACGAGTCGACACCGCTCGACCCGACGACGCCGAAGACCGAGGTGCTGGTCGAGGCCGAGGAGCTGGCGCTGGCGGCAGGCGAGACCCACGGCATCGACGGGACCGTCGCTCGGTTCGCTGGACTGTACGGTCCCGACCGCTACCGTCTGGAGCGGTACCTCTCCGGACCGGTCACGGAGGGCTACCTGAACATGGTCCACCGGGACGACGCCGCCGGTGCGGTCCGGTTCCTGCTGGAGGAGGACCTCGCACGCGGTGCCGTCGTGCAGGTCGTCGACGACGAGCCCGTCTCGAAGTGGGAGTTCGCGGACTGGTTGGCCGAGCAGTGCAGGGTGCCGGAGCCGCCGAAGCAGACCAAGGCGGAGCGACTGGCCGACCCCGACCTCTCCGAGGCGGCCAAGCGACGCATCCGCACGTCGAAACGCTGTTCGAACGACCGCCTCCGCGAGCTGGGATACGAGCCCCGATATCCGACGTTCCGGGCCGGCTATCGTGCCGCTGTCGACGGGTATCGCGCGTAGTGACCGAGTGGGAACCTTCTTACTCGTCCGATGTGAGACGTGGGGTATGGGGTTCGCTGTCACCCCGGCCGCCATTCGCGCCGCCAACGCCGTCGACGCAGCCACCAACGATCCGATGATGGCTGCCGGTGTGTTGCTCGCGGTGGTCCTGGGGGCCGGAGCGGGGCTGGTCGGCGTCCAGCGGCTTCGTCGGTCACCCGGCGAACGGTTCGTCCGCGCCGTCGGGGGTGTCGACGAGGTGTCGG
Source organism: Haloarchaeobius salinus (assembly GCF_024464185.1). Classification (NCBI taxonomy): domain Archaea; kingdom Methanobacteriati; phylum Methanobacteriota; class Halobacteria; order Halobacteriales; family Halorubellaceae; genus Haloarchaeobius; species Haloarchaeobius salinus. The sequence goes on along the minus strand of NZ_JANHAU010000002.1, from coordinate 629,017 downwards.
TACTGCTGCATCCGAACCCGGACCCGGACGCGATGGCCGCCGGGATGGCGGCCGCCGACCTCTGTGAACACGCGGGGGCCGACGCCACCCTCCAGTACCCGGGCGAGATACGCCACCAGGAGAACCGGGCGTTCCGGACCGTCCTCGACCTCGACCTCGAACAGATCGAGACCGCCGGGGACCTCGCGTCGGACACGGTCGTCCTCGTGGACCACAACACCGCCCGCGGGTTCCAGGGTGCCCAGAGCGTCGAGCCGTACGCGGTCGTGGACCACCACCCCGGCAACGGAACCGGCACCGACCACACCGACATCCGGACCGACTACGGCGCGTGTGCGACCATCTTCGCGGAGTACTACGAGGAGCTCGACGCCAGCCACGGCAACGGCGACGAGGGCCTCGCACTCGAGTCCAAGACCGCCACCGGGCTCGTCTACGGCATCCTCTCCGACACGAGCGACCTGACGAAGGGCTGTTCGGCGGCCGAGTTCGACGCCAGCGCGTACCTCTACCCGGCCGTCAACGAGGACCTGCTCGACCGCATCGCCAACCCGCAGGTCCCCGACGAGGTGCTCAAGACGAAGGCGAAGGCCATCGTCGAGAAGGACGTCGACGGCCCCTTCGCCGTCTGCGACCTCGGGGCCATCCCGAACGTCGACGCCATCCCGCAGGCCGCCGACGAGCTGATGCACCTCGAAGGCGTCAGCGCCGTCGTCGTCTTCGGCGAGCAGGACGGCACCGTCCACATGTCCGGCCGGTCGCGCGACGACCGCATCCACATGGGCGAGGCCCTGCGCTCCGTCGTCGCCGACATCCCGATGGCCGACGCCGGCGGCCACGCCCGCATGGGTGGCGGCCAGCTCTCGAAGGAGCACATGGAGGGGCTCGGCCCCTCCGACGGCGTCTCGCGCGACGACTTCAAGCAGCGGCTGTTCGACGCGCTGGCAGGTGCGAGGGGATAGCTGGCTGGTTTTCGACGGGACGACGAATTTCCACTTCCCACCACTGGCGAGCGTGCCGAGCCCTGTGGGGTCTCCGCGAGCCATCCCGCGCGGGGGGCGAGGTGCAGCCGTCGAGACGCTCGGGGCTTCCGGGACCATCCTGGCTACGGTACCTGATCGGACTCCGGAAACGACGTTCGAAACCGAGCGCGCTCCTTTTCACGACCACCCCACTACACCCACCCATGGTCACCAGCAATGCCTCGTGGGCGTACCGGGACGAGTTCCACGACGCGTTCGCGCGGACGTTCTACCGGCGGTTCGGCGACGGTCTGGTCTCGAGCATCGGCGTCGGGACGTACCTCGGCGACCCGACGGACGAGGTGGACGAGCGGTACTACGACGCCATCCGGGAGGCGCTGGCGACGGGCGCGAACGTCGTCGACACCGCCATCAACTACCGGTGTCAGCGCTCGGAGCGTGTCGTGGGACGAGCCCTCGCCGACGCCGACGTGGATCGCGACGCCGTCCTGGTCTCGACGAAGGGCGGGTTCGTGCCGTTCGACGGCTCGCGACCCGACAGCCCCGGCGCGTACATCCAGTCCGAGTACGTCGACACGGGCATCGTCGACCCGGACGAGCTCGTTCGGGGGAGCCACTGCATGGCACCCGACTACCTCGACGACCAGCTGGACCGGTCGCTGGCGAACCTGGACCTCGACACCATCGACCTCTACTACGTCCACAACCCGGAGACCCAGCTGGCCGAGCACGACCGCGAGACGGTGTACGACCGACTGGAGGTGGCGTTCGAGCGGCTGGAGGAGCGGGCGGCGACGGACGACATCGACCACTACGGCGTGGCGACGTGGGAGTGCTTCCGGGTGCCACAGGACCACGAGTCGTACCTCTCGCTGGCGGAGGTCGTCGGCCGTGCGCGGGCGGCGGCGGAGTCGGCGGGCAACGCGGCGACGCACTTCCGGGCGATCCAGCTCCCGTTCAACGTCCACATGGCCGATGCGTTCACGGTGGAGGCACAGCCGTCGGCGGACGGGCCGGTGAGCACGCTCCGGCTCGCCCACGAGGCCGACCTCGACGTGTTCACGAGTGCCTCCATCCTGCAGGGCGACCTCGCCGACGGGCTGCCCGAGGACGTCGACGCACGCGTCGCTGGCGAGACGGCGGTACAGCGCGCGATAAACTTCGCTCGGTCGGCACCGGGGGTGACCTGCTCGCTGGTCGGCGCGAGTCGGACCGAGCACGTCGCCGAGAACGTCGACGCGGGACGGTTCGAGCCGCTGGGTGCGGACGCCTTCGACGCGACCTTCGAGTGACTAGATCTCCTTCCACTCACCACCGCAGTCGGGACAGACCCGGACGGTACCGATCTCGTCGGGGTCGTTCTTCGTCTTGAGCGTCTTCCCGCACTCGGCGCAGTTCAGTCGCTCGTACGTGTCCTTCTCCAGCGTGCCGTCCCTGAGCGCCTTCCTGACCGATTTCATGTGGCGTCGCTACGAGGGGCGGCGGGAAAAAGACCCGGGTGTCGATCCGGGATACCGCCGGCAAGAGGCGGGGTGCCTCCGGAGTGACAGGTTCGGCGAGTGTCGATGGCTACCACCGGCGACACGCGTCTGTCCCGACGCCGACCGAGCGACTGGCAATTCTGTTTCGGTTCGAAAGGTTTGAACGCACCCCGGGAGTAACACGGTTCGTGACGGAACAGCCACGGAACGAGTCCGAGCACCGCCGAGACGGCCGTCTCGGCGTGTTCGGCTCGCTCTGTACGATGGTGTTCCTCGTGAACTTCGCGCGGGTCGTCTTCGCGCCGTTGCTGGACCCGTTCCGGCTCCAGTTCGGTATCGGAACCGAGGGCGCGGTCGGACTCATCGCGACGCTGGCGTGGGTCGGCAGCGCGCTCCCGCGCATCCCGACGGGCTACGTGCTGACCCGCGTCCCTCGCCACCGCGTCGTCGGGTGGACCGGACTCGTCCTGACCGTCTCGGCGGCGTTCACCGCCGCGGCGACCTCGCTGACGATGGTGTACGTCGGCGCGCTCTGCATGGGCCTCGCCAGCGGCGCGTACTTCATCGCGGCGAACCCGCTCGTCAGCGAGCTGTTCCCCCGGCGGGTCGGCCGCGCCATCGGCGTCCACGGGATGTCGAGCCAGCTCGCGGCGGTCGCCGCGCCGTCGTTCGTCGGGCTGGTGCTCGTCCGGGATACCTGGTGGGTGCCGATGCTCGGCAGCACGGAGGCGTGGCGGGTCGTCTTCGTCGCCATCGCGGCGGTGACCGCGGTCACGACGGCCGTCTTCTACGTCGTCGCGCGCCGGACGACGATGCCGGTGGCGGGCACGGAGGACCGCGACCTGCTCTCGGCGCTCCGGCGGCAGTGGAAGATCATCCTCACCGGGCTGGCCATCCTCGGCGCGACCGGGTTCGTCTGGAACGGCGTGTTCAACTTCTACGTGCGCTACATGACCGTCTCGAAGGGCCTGACTGCGGGTCAGGGCCGCACGCTGCTGACGCTCGTCTTCCTCGCGGGCGTGCCGGCGTTCCTGTTCACCGGCGACCTCGCGGACCGGATCCCCCACGTGCCGCTGCTGCTCGCGCTGCTCGGGGGCTTCGTCGCCTCGCTGCTCGGACTCACGCTCGTCGGCGGGTTCCTCCCGCTCGTCGGGGTGACGCTCGTGCTCGGCTACATCGTCCACAGCACGTTCCCCGCGATGGACACGTTCATGCTCGATTCGCTGCCCGACGAGAACCGGGCGTCGGCGTACGCGCTCTACTCCGGCTCGATGATGCTCGTGCAGGCGACCGGCAGCGTCGCGGTCGGGCTGCTCGTCGACGCCGGCGTGGAGTACGACGCCGCGTTCCAGGGGTTCGCGGCGGTGCTCGTGCTGGTGCTGGCCGGACTCGTCGGCCTGTACCTGCTCGACCGGCTCCCGTCGGGTGCGGAGACCTGACGAGGCGCGACCCCGGAAACCCGTTCCCCAGTCGGGGCCGTTTTAGGACTGTGGTCCCGACCGTCGAGTGATGGAGTACGTCCAGGAGCGGGTCGCCACGCTGCACGACCTCACCGACCCGACGCCGGACGCGCCGACCGACCGCGCGGCCGTCGTCGTCCCGATGACCGAACGGGAGTACGCCGGCCTCGCCGCGGAGCGGGTGCTGACGACGCTCGCCGCGGTCGACCCCGCCGCGGTCGTCGTGCCGCTGCGCGCCCCGGCCGAGCGCGTGCCGGACTTCCACGCGTGGCTCGACTCGTTCGACCTCGACGTGGAGCTGCTGTGGTGCTCGGCCGACCGCGTCACCGAGCTGCTGGCCGAACACGGCCTCGACAACGGCTTCGGGAAGGGCCGGGACGTGTGGCTCGCGCTGGGGGTGGCGGCGGAGGCGGCCGACTACGTCGTCGTCCACGACGCGGACGCGAAGACCTACTCCGAGCGCCACGTCCCCCGACTGCTCGCCCCCGTCGCCGGGGAGTTCGAGTTCTCGAAGGGCTACTACGCCCGCGTCGAGAACAACCAGCTCTACGGCCGGCTGTTCCGACTGTTCTTCACGCCGCTGGTGCGCGCGCTCGACGACGAACACGACCACCCGTTCCTCGACTACCTCGACGCCTTCCGCTACGCGCTCGCCGGCGAGTTCGCCATGACCGCCGACCTCGCCCGGACCGTCCGCGCCCAGCGCGCCTTCGGGCTGGAGGTCGGGATGCTCTCTGACGCGTACGAGTACGCCGGTTTCGCTGGCACCGCACAGGTCGACCTCGGCCGGCACGAGCACGACCACCGCTCGGTGTCGGGGCCGACGGGGCTCTCGGACATGGCCGACCAGGTCGGACAGGCGCTGTTCAACGCGCTCGGCGACCACGGACTCGACCCCGACTTCGGGACGCTGCCCGACCGCTACCGCACGGCCGCCGACACCCTCGTCCGGCAGTACGCCGCCGACGCACGGTTCAACGGCCTCGACTACGACGTGGCGGGCGAGCGCGAGCAGGTCGACGCCTACGCCGGCTCGGTCCGCCCGCCCCGGACCGACACCCGGCTCCCCGCCTGGGACGACGTGGCGTTCTCGCCGGGGGACGTCGCCGCGGCCGCCCGCGCCGCCAGCGACGAACTGGTCGAATGAGTCTTTACCCCCTCGCCCGTGGCACCCCACATGCGCCTGAGTGAGGACGAACTCGCCGGCGTCGTGGACACCTTCGGCGGCCTGACCCGCGCGGAACTCGAGCAGGCCGTCGAGGAGGTCGCCTTTCGCGCCGGTGCGGACGTCGACGCCGAGACGGTCGACGGGTGGGTGACCGACGCCGTCGACGCCTACCACCTCGTCGCCTACGACGATGGCGAGCGCACGCTGTACGTCGCCGGCCCGCGGTCGTTCCCCGAGGAGCCACCCCACGGTGAGGACCTCCCGCACATCATGGACGTCGAACCCCGGAGCGTCGACCGCGCCGACCTCGGTGCCCAGGTCCACGACCGGCTGGCCGACGAGGCCACGGCGGCACTCGCCGGCGGGAACGAGGAGCGCGCCCACGAACTGCTCGACGTGACCTACGACCTCGAGGCGTGGGCCCCCGTCGACTGCACCGACGTGCGGAGCCGGCTCGACGCCCGCCTCTGAGAACGAGAGAGTGAACGCTTTAGGGCCGGGGACCGTAGCCGGTGGCGATGGACCTGCGTCGTGTCGCCGAGTTCACGCCCCGTTCCGTCGACGACGAGCCGCGGGACGCCGGCGTGCTCATCCCGGTCGTCGAGCGCGACGGCCGACTGTTCCTCATCTTCACGAAGCGCTCGGAGGACCTCGGCAAGCACGCCGGGCAGATGAGCTTCCCCGGCGGCGGCTACGAGCCCGGCGACGCCGACATCGAGGAGACCGCGCTCCGCGAGGCGTACGAGGAGATCGGGCTGCTCCCCGGGGAAGTCGAGCTCGTCGGCCGGCTCGACGACATCCGTACCATCACGGAGTACGCCGTCACGCCCTTCGTCGGACGCGTCCCCGACCGCGAGTACCACCCCGACGAGCGCGAGGTCGCGGAGGTCGCCATGCTCGCCGTCGACGCGCTGATCGACCACGAGAACTACCGGTACGAGCGCCGCGACCACCCGTACTACGGCGACATCGTCATCCACTACTTCACCGTCGACGGCTTCACCGTCTGGGGCGCGACCGCCCGTATCCTCGTCCAGCTGCTCGAGCTGACGACGGACTGGCGCGCGCCCGAACGCATCGACCGGCGGGTGTGACCCCGGGGGACTCTTGTCGCCTGCGACCGTACCGCGACACATGTCGACACCGTGTGTGTACTGCGATAGCCCCGTCGAGCACCACGACCCGGTGTACGTCCGGGAGGACGAGGGGGCCGAGCTGGCGTTCTGCAACTACGCCTGTCTCGCCACCTACATCGACGACGAGGGACTGACGACCGGGAACTGCTGTGAGTGGTCTCCCGCCTGACCCGGCGCCGCCGGCGATCCGGCACCCGGCAGGTCTTCGCAGTCTCCGACACGTTTATCCCGCGTCGAGACATGGAGACGAGTACATGGTCCACAAGACGATGGGTCGCGTTCCATTCGACCGATAGCCTACTTCTCCTGAGCCGTATCGCCGTCGTCCGAGGTGGTCGCCGATGTTGACCAGCGGCGCGACCGTCGCCCGTACGGGGCTCGACGGCATCGCTCTCAAGCCCGCCGAGGTCGACGTCGCCGACGCGGTCCACCTCGACGCCGACCTGCTCGTGGTCGACTACGAGGGTCGCGAACACCTGCCGGACGCGTACGTCCTGCGCGAACTCGCCGACGAGACCGCGGTCCGGGTGACGACGCCCGTGCGCGCAGACGGGTTCGACCCCCTCGGCGACGACTCGCTGGCGCACGAGCTGCCCGACGGCGTCGGGCGCGTGCTGGTCGCCGGCCACGGCGCGTACCTGACCGAGCGCGAGGCCGGCCGCGCCATCGCACCCCGGCTCGGGGCCGCCCGGCAGGTCGCGAGCGACGCCTGGGTCGGCACGGAGGGGGTCGAGCGCGTCGCCCTCGCCGCGGGCGGCACGCAGTTCGACCTGCTCTCGCGGTCGACCGACCGCGACCTGCAGTCGTTGCGTGCGGCGGGCTACGAGGGCGAGATCGCCGTCTACGCGCCCACCGTACTCGCGTCCGACGACGACGCGATCCTCGACGCCGTCGGCGACTTCGTCGGCCGGCGGGGGAGCGTCGCCCGCGCCCTCCCCGACGGTGCCGCGACGGACGCCTCGGCGACCGGCCGGGCCCGCGAGGTGCTGCTGAAGGCGAGCCGCGACTTCGCGCTCGTCGGCGACGCCGGGACGGTGCGCGACCGGGTCGCCGAACTCCACGACCTCGGCGCGGACCACGTCGTCGGCTACCCGGCCCGTGGGCTGGACGAGTTCCTCGGCTGAGCGGTCCGCCGTTCATCCGTCCAGTCAGCGACCGCGCGTCCCCGACGGTCATACGAACGTATAAATAGGTGTAATTTAATCTCGGGAGCATGGAAATAGCAGCGAAGGCGGACGACGCGATCCCGAACCGAGTCATGGCGTTCGGCGTCGACTGGGTGATACTGTCGCTCCTCTCGGCGGTGATCTGGTTCCTCTTCTGGATGGTCCGGGCGGTCCTGGCCATCGGTGGTGCCGCGTCGGACGGCTCCGTGGGCACCGGCCTCGGTGTCCTCGCCATCCTCCTCGCGCTCGTACAGTGGGCGCTCATCGGCGTGGCGCTGCTGGCGTACTTCACACTCCTGCAGACGCGTTCCGGTCAGACACTCGGGATGAACCTCCTCGACGTGAAAGTCGTCGCCGCCGACGGCTCGCCCGTCACGAGAAAGCAGGCACTCGTCCGGAACGCGGTGCTGATCGCGCCCCTCCCGCTCATGGCAGTCGTCAGTGTCTTCGTCCCCGTCATCGGGTTCCCCCTCGCGTTCGCGATGATGGTCGGCTGGCTCCTCGTCGAACTCGGTGCGATGTTCGTCCTCGGAGACGGCCAGCGCATCGGGGACAGGTTGGCGGACACGTTCGTCGTCGAGGAGGCTGACCTCGTGACCGAGGAAGTGACGGGGACGCCGAACGAGGCGACCCAGCCGGGCGACGCCTGAGCCCGACCGGGTGGGCCGACGAGCGAAACGGTTTATGAACTGCGGTGGAACGGGGGCGTATGCGACTCGCACACCAGACGACGGCGAGCCTTGCCGACGCGGCCGAGGTCGCTGTCCTCCCCGTGGGAAGCGTCGAACAGCACGGCCCGGCCCTGCCGCTCGGCACGGACTTCCTGGCCGCCGAGGCGACCGCCGCCGCCGTCGCCGACCGCGACGACACGCTCGTCCTCCCCACGCTGCCGGTCGGCGTCAGCGAGCACCACCGCCAGTTCGACGGCACGCTCTGGACGCACCCCGGGACGTTCGAGGACTACGTGGCGGACACGCTCGCGAGCGTCGCCAGCCACGGCGTCCGCAAGGCCGTCGTCGTCAACGGCCACGGCGGGAACACCGACGCCATCACCCGCGCGGCCCGCCGCCTGCGTCGGGAGGAGGTCGCCTTCGCCGCACCGTGGGCCTGGTGGTCGAACCTCGACGGACTCGACGAGGCGCTGTTCGGCGAGGCGGGCATCGGCCACGCGGACGAGCTCGAGACGAGCATGGTCGCCCACGTCGCGCCCGACCTCGTTCACGAGGAACGGCTGGAGGAGGCCGAGGCGGGCGCGGCCGACTCGTGGGGGAAGTCCGTCCACGGCGCGACCGTCGGCTTCGACACCGCCGACTTCTCCGACTCCGGCGCGGTCGGACGGCCGACCCGTGGCTCGGCGGAGGCGGGTGAACGGTTGTTCGAGCAGGCCACGGACGAGCTCGACGCGCTCGTCGACTGGCTCGCCGAGCAGCCCTTCGAGGCGCTGCTGCCGGAGGCCCACCGATGAGCGCGCGGGTTCCAGCGGACGCGGAGCTCCCGACAGACGACGCGCCCGACACCGTCGCAGTCGTCGGTGGCGGTGCCCTCGGCGCGACGGCCGCCTACGACCTCGCGCGCCACGGCGTCGACGTGACGCTGTTCGAGGCCGGGGAGATCGCGGGCGGCAGCAGCGGCCGCGCGGCGGGCATCTGCTACGACGCCTTCGCGGAGGACGTCGACGCCCGGGTCGCGGGTCGCGCGATGGAGCGGTTCCGCGCGTTCGACGGGCGCGGCGACTTCACCTTCGACGAGACGCCGTACGTCTGGCTCGCCCGCGCAGGCGACGACCGCCGCGCCGACGCCATCCGCGAGCAGGTGCCCCGGATGCGCGCCAACGACCGCGACGTGGAGCTGCTCGACGCCGCCGACCTCGCCGAGGAGTTCCCGACACTCCGGCACGACGACGTGGCTGTCGCGGCCGTCGCTCGCGACGCCGGCGTGGTCGACCCGGCGACGTACCCGCCGCTGCTCGCGACACTGGCCGAAGCGGAGGGTGCGACGGTCCGGGCGGCGACGCCGGTTCGGGTGCGGAGCGACGGTCACGACGGGCCGTCCGTGGTCCACCGCGACGGCGAGCGGACGACGTTCGACGCTGTCCTCGTCGCCGCCGGCGCGCACACGAAGCGACTGCTCGCCGACGCCGGCATCTCCATCCCGATGAAGCCCTACCGCGTGCAGGCGCTGACCGCCGACTTCGACCGCGACGTGCCGACCTGCTACGACGCGACCGCCGGCGTCTACCTCCGACCACACCCCGACGGACTCCTCGTCGGCGACGGCACCGAGGAGCGCGAGGCCGACCCCGACGATTGGCGGCGCGCGGCCGACGACTGGTTCGTCGACGGCGCGGTCGCGGCGGTCGCCGAGCGTACCGGCACGGAGCCGTCCGTCGAGCGCGCCTGGGCCGGCCTCTGCACCGCGACGCCCGACCGCGACCCGCTGCTCGGCGAGCTCGCGGACGGGCTCTCCGTCGCGACCGGCTTCCAGGGCCACGGCTTCATGCGCGCGCCGGCGCTGGGCGAGGCGGTCGCTGCGGAGATACTCGGTGGCGAGGGCATCGCGCGGTTCGACCCGACCCGGTTCGACGGCGACGAGGCGTTCGAGGTCGTCGAGGGGATGGTCGTCGAGGAGTGAGTCGGCTCGACCTGCGTCCAGGGCTCACCGCAGTCCGAAGTTCGACAGTGGGTCGACGCCGAAGGGGGCCTGCCCGGTTGCGAACTCGAGGTCGAGCAGCACGCGCCCGTCGTCGTACTCGACGGACGCCGAGCGGAGGCGGTCGACCGAGGACCGGACCTGTTCGATGTATGATTCGAGCTCCTCGCCGCGAGCCTCGCCGACGCCGGGGACACGGAGCGCCCGGGCGTTCGTCGTCCCGCCGTCGATGCGGTAGGCGTGACCGTGCAAGGTCGGCGTCCCCGATTCGTCGGAGCTGAGCCGGAACCCCGCGTTCGCACCGACGCCGACGGTGTCGAAGAAGTCGGCGAGGCGGTCGTCGTCGCTGGCGAACGAGCGCGACCCCGTCACGTACGACTCGGCGTCGGCGCGCGGGAGGCCGCGGACGAACACGAGCTCGCCGTCCGCGACGACCGCGAAGGCGTCGGTGCCGTCGCCGTAGAGCGGACGGTCGTCGACGCTGCCGAGGCGCTCGAACCCGCTCGTGAGGCTCTCCCGGACCGTCGCGGCGTCGAACGAGCCCTGCGAGACGAGCACGTACGGGAGCCCGCCGGAGGCGCTCGCGCCGCCGAGCTCGACCGTGAACTCGACGTCCTCGGGCGCGGCGGCGTGGTAGCGCTGGACCCGGTTCGCGCTCTCGCCGAGCGAGTCGCGGCTGGCCGCGAACGTCGCGGGCTCCCAGTAGCCGACGACGTAGTCCGTCACGTCCGACCGGTAGCTCGCGGGGTCGTAGAGCCACGGGCCGAGGCTCCCCTCACGGTCGGTATCCCACGAGCCGCCGCCCGGACCACCGAAGCAGCCGGCGAGCGAGACGACGCCACCGACGAGCGCTGTGCCGGCCGCTCGTCGCATCGCGGTCCGTCTCGTCTGCAGAAACGACCGACCACCGGGAACGCCGTCGCCGGCGGCGGTCACGACTCGTCGGCGGCAGCGTCGGCGCTCGCGTCGGCGTCCGCACTCGCGTCGTCGGTCTCGTCGTCACCGTCGCCCACCTCGGCGATGGTCACGGTGTCGGTGTCGCCACCGCCGCCGTCTCCCTCGTCCTCCTCGGTGACCGCCTTCGGGACCTCGACCTCCAGCGTGCCGTTCTTTCGGAGGGTCGCGGTGGCGGACTCGGGGTCGACCAGCGCGTCGGCCGGGAGCCGGACCCGGCCGTCGAGCGCCATGCCGCGGCCGGGGATTCGCATGTCGAAGCCCTCGTGGAACTCCCGGAAGCGGTCGATGCGGACCTTCACCGCGCCGTCGTCGTAGCGGACCTGCACGTCGGCGTGGGTCGCCCCCGGCGCGTCGAAGACGGCGAGGTAGGCGTCGTCGCTCTCCAGCAGGTCCGTCGGCAGCGGCCGGTTCTCCTGCACCTGCGAGGACGCGCGGCCAATCTGTCGCAGGACGCCGTTGCTGACCGACCGGCCGAACTCGCGGATCGTCATAGCTCGATCTCCTCCAGCCCGGCCGTGGTCCCGCAGTACGGGCAGGCGAAGTCCTCGACGGTCACGTCGTCCGGCATGTCGTAGGTGTAGTGCAGCTCGAACATGTCGAGCTCGCAGTCCGTCTCCGTACACCGTACTTCCATCGTCGCGGGCATACCCGATGCTTGGGGCGTCACGGGAAAACAGTTTTCGGAGGGCGGAACCCCTGCCACCATCGAGCGTCGCCGACCGCGTGTAGTCAACTTCTTCCCCGTCGAGACGCAACCACGCCCTATGACAGACCCCGCCGAGCTCGACGTGACCATCGTCGACGGCTACGTCGACGAGCCGGCGCACTTCGGGGTGCCGCCGTACATCTCGACGTACCCCCGGTACACCGCCGGGGCGCTGGTCGACGCCGGGGTCCCCGCGGAGCGCATCACCTACCACACCATCGACGAGCTGCGCGACGACCGGATGCTGTGGGCGGACGTGGCCGACGCCGACCTCGTCTGCTACCTGGGCGGGATGACCGTCCCCGGGAAGTACGTCGGCGGGAAGCCCGCCGAACCCGACGAGGTGCGCGAGATCGCCTGGACCGCCGACGGGACGACGCTGATGGGCGGCCCCGTCAAGTTCGGCGTCGGCGACGAGAACGCCGGGGCGACCGAGACCGAGCGCGACGACCTCGACTACGACTTCGTGGCGAAGGGCGACGTGGAGGCCGCCGCGTACGACCTCGTCGAGTCCGGGCTGGAGGGGTTCAACAACCGGATGCGCGACAACCGCGAGATCGACCGCTGGGCGGCGAAGGGCGCGTTCGTCGTCGAACAGCACCCGAACCACCCCGAGTACCTCATCTGCGAGATGGAGACCTCGCGGGGCTGTCCGTACCGGTGCTCGTTCTGCACCGAGCCCCTCTATGGCGACCCGTCGTTCCGGTCGCCCGACTCGGTCGTGAGCGAGGTCGGGGAGCTGTACGACCGCGGCGCGCGGCACTTCCGGCTCGGTCGGCAGGCCGACATCCTCGCCTACGGCGGCGACGGCGAGAAGCCCAATCCCGACGCGCTCCGGGAGCTGTACGGCGGTATCCACGAGGTCGCACCCGACCTCGGGACGCTCCACCTCGACAACATGAACCCCATCACGGTCGTCGAGTGGCCCGAACTCTCGCGGGAGGGCATCCGCGTCATCGCGAAGCACAACACGCCGGGCGACACGGCGGCGTTCGGGCTGGAGTCCGCGGACCCCGTCGTGCAGGAGGCGAACAACCTGAACGTCACCGCGGAGGAGTGCTTCGAGGCCGTCAAGATAGTCAACGAGGAGGGTGGCTGGCGACCCGGCGACGAGCCCGGTACAGGGCCGTCGACCGGCCCCGACGCACCGCGACGCCTCCCCAAGCTCCTCCCCGGAATCAACCTCCTGCACGGGCTGAAGGACGAGCGCGAGGAGACCTACGAGCTGAACCGGCAGTTCCTCCAGCGCGTCTACGACGCGGGGCTGATGCTCCGCCGGGTGAACATCCGGCAGGTGATGACGTTCGCGGGGACGGAGATGAACAGCGAGGGCGCACACATCGCCCACGACCACAAGTCGCTGTTCAAGCGGTACAAGACGCAGGTGCGCGAGGAGATAGACAACCCGATGCTGCAGCGCCTCGCGCCGCCGGGCACCGTGCTCCCGGACGTCCACCTGGAGTACCACGAGGACGGCACGACGTTCGGGCGGCAGCTCGGTACCTACCCCCTGCTCGTCGGGCTGCCGGGCGAGCGCGAACTCGGACTGACCATCGACGTGGCCGTCGTGGACCACGGCTACCGCTCGGTGACGGGCGTGCCGTACCCGCTCGACTTCAACGAGGCGTCGCTGAAGGAGCTCACCGCCATCCCCGGCATCGGGAAGGGGACGGCGGGCGACATCGTCGTCAACCGGCCGTACACCGCTCCCGAGGAGGTGTCCGCCGACGTCGACCTGCGGAAGTACGCGGGCAGTTCGTCGGGCTCCGGCGCTGACTGAGACCGGGTCACCGACGCCGACGCCCGTCGAGTCCGGTGCTTGCCGTTTGATTCCGGACGGCAACGGTAATTCTAATACCCACCCGTACCAGTACTCTGGTGGAGGTTCACTGTGGAGATATCTGATAAGCTACTGTGTCTGTTCAGTGCGGAGGTCGAGGTCGAGGACGGTTCCTACGTCGTCGAAGTACCGCGCCAGGAGGTGGACACCGGGTCGGTGGAACCCGGCGAGACGTACCGAGTCGCACTCATCGAGCGGGAACGTGAGGAGACCACACAGGGGACCGAGAGCCACGATACGGCTCCCTCGGAGCCCCAGCCGCCGGTCGAGATCGGCGAGACGCGCTACGTCGAGATCGAGGACATCGGCAAGCAGGGCGACGGCATCGCCCGCGTCGAGCGCGGCTACGTCATCATCGTCCCGGGTGCAGAGGTCGGTGAGCGCGTGAAGATCGAGGTCACCGAGGTCAAGTCGAACTTCGCGGTCGGCGAGATCATCGAGGACACCTTCTAGCGCTCGTAGGCCGACCCGTCCGGCCGTTTCGCGCCCTCGCTGTCGTGGACGACGACGGCACCCGGCTCGGGACGGGCGGGCTCGTATGCGTCCCTGACCCCGATAGCTTCTTCCAGCTCTCGAACCGCTCGTTCCTTGAGCGTCGCCGCCAGTTCTTCGGCGTCCTCGCGCGAGATGTCCCGTCCGAGCCCCTCGCACTCGTGGGCGCGGACCAGCCCCTCCTCGTCGACGGCCTCGCCCATCGGCTGGCTGGTGCCGGCGAGCGCGACGCTGAACGGGTACGTCCGGCAGACGAGCGGGCGGTCGTCGTGGACGGTACACGCGCCGACGCCGTCGTCGTCCTCGGCGTAGAAGGTGCAGTCGCCACAGGAGTCGGTCTGGAGCGCCCACTCGAACGTCTCGCCCCCGACGCCCCCGTCGTCGGTCTCGTCGAGCCCGTACGGCATCGGGCGGGCCACGTCGCGGAAGTCGTAGTCGGTGGCGGCCTGCAGGTCGCGGACCTCGTCCGGGAAGACGGTCGCAGTGTGCGGATCGTCGTCCTCGGCGGTGCAGCAGGCCCCACAGCGCGTGCACTCGAAGCCGATGGTCTCGATGGCGTCGGCGAGGTCGGCGACGGCCAGTTCGCGGGCGCGGTCGAGTTCGGCTTCGAGTGACTCCATCCAGTGGTAGCTCCGTGACTGGTGGGCAAAAGGCTGGCGTCAGTCGTCGGCAGGGGCGACCTCACGGCCGTCCCAGCGGATTCGCCCCTCGACCGCGAGCTTCCGGAGGTGGGACTCCACGGTCCGGAGCGCGAGGTCGCGGACGCCGGCGAGGTCCTTGTCGTAGGCGGCGTCGAGTACCTCGCCGAGGCGGGTCGCGCCGTTCTCGACGGCGGCGAGCACGCGTTCCTCCCGGTCGAGGCGGTGGTGGATGAGCCGCGCGCAGGTCGCACGCGGGTCGTCGACAGTGGGGCCGTGGCCCGGAAAGAGTCGGTCCGGGTCGCGGGCGTACACACGACGGAGGCTCGCGAGGTACGCCCGGAGGTCGCCATCGGGTCGCCCGACGACGACGCTGCCCGCGGCGACGGCGAGGTCGCCACAGACGATGCCGGCGTCGGTCTCGAAGGCGAGATGGTCCGGCGCGTGTCCGGGCGTCTCGACGGCGGTCACGTCGGTCTCCGGCAGCACGTCCCCATCCCGGAGCGTCCCGTCGGGCGTGGCCCCGGTCGCGTCGGCGAACCGGTCGGTGCGGCCGTATCGTGCCCATACCGTCGCGTCCGACTCGGCGGCGTACTCGGCCACTGCGCCGACGTGGTCGCGGTGGGTGTGCGTGACGACGACGTGGCCGACCGAGCGTTCCGCGACGGCGGCGTCGAGCTCGTCGCTCCGGCCGGCGGGGTCGACGAGGACCGCGGGGTCGTCACCGACGAGGTACGTGTTCGTCCGTCCCGACGGGGCGCGTGTCGAAACCCCGACCGGGACGGTGGTGATGTCGTTCACGTGGTGGCTGGTCGGGCGCGAACGAGAAAAGCGGTCGGCCTCAGCAGTTCAGGAAGTAGACCTGCTTCCGGGCGTCCTGGAAGCTGTAGCGGGAGCTGACGAGCCCGGCCTCCTCGAGGCGGTTGAGCGCGTACCGGACCGTACGGTCGGGGAGCAGGGACTCCTCGGCGAGCTGCCCCTGCGAGAGCGGAGCCTCCGTCTCCAGTACCTTGGAGACGAGCTTCGCGCTCGGGGGGAGCTCGCGGAGGCGCTCCCGGTACTCCGCATCGGAGAGGAGTTCTTCGGCATCGTCTGCACGGTCGTCGGCGGTGCTCATGCTCATACACACCGAAAGCGGGAACCAGGTGTTAAGGGTTGGCTATAGGTAGGTGGGTATTGTTGAGATAATATTAAGTGATAATATGCCACGGTAGTCGGGGACACGGTAGCTTTTGCGGCGGCGGTGCGAACGGCTGGTATGGCCGAGATCCCGTCCTCCCACCGCGACCTGTTCGAGAAGAAGACGTTCGCGCACTTCGCGACGCTGATGCCGGACGGTACCCCACAGGTGACGCCGGTCTGGGTCGACTACGACCCGGAGGCGAACCACGTGCTGGTGAACACGGCCCGCGGCCGGCGGAAGGAGCGCAACGTGAGCCGGGACGCACAGGTCGGCATCGAGATGAGCGACCCCGGGGACCCGTACCGGTACCTCTCGGTGCAGGGCGAGGTCGAGTCGGTGTCGGCCGAGGGGGCGGACGCACACGCCGACGAGCTCGCGGGCCGGTACATGGACCTCGACGAGTACCCGAATCACGGCGAGGAGATGGGCGAACGGGTCGTCATCCGCATCCGGCCGGAGCGGGTCGTCGCGAACTGAGCTGGACAGGCGAGCTGCGCCGGCCGGGTCGTCGGCCGTCCCGGCGCTCACCGCGAGCGCAGGCTCGGGTCGCGGTACCGGCCGAGGACGCAGTTGCAGTCCGGGCAGTGGACGACGACTCGCGTCTCGTGCTCGTGTCTGACGAGGTCCTCGACGGCGGCGGTCCGCCCGCAGTGCGCGCAGGTAGGCATGGCATGTGGTACGTTCACAATACGCAAAACAGTTGTGTCGCCGGACGACTCCAATACCGTTTTATCCCACCGAGGAAGTAGCAACGGACAGTGTGAAGGGCCAGGAGTGGTACCAGACCGCCGAGGTCGCCGAGGAGTACGAGGAGAAGCGCTTCTCCGGCGGCGGTCGACTCATCGACCGTCGCGAGAAGCGCGCCGTCCTCGAAGCCATCGGCCCGGTCGACGGGAAGGACGTGCTCGAGATCGCCTGCGGGACCGGCCGGTTCACGGTGATGCTGGCCGAACGCGGGGCCGACATCGTCGGCCTCGACATCTCCGCCGAGATGCTACAACAGGGCCGGAAGAAGGCCCAGGCCGCCGGGGTCGCCGACCACCTGGAGTTCATGCGTGGCGACGCCGCGCGCCTCCCCTTCCCGGACGACCACTTCGACACCGTGATGGCGATGCGCTTCTTCCACCTCGCCGACACCCCCGCATCGTTCCTCGCCGAGATGCAGCGCGTCTCGAAGGACCAGGTGTTCTTCGACACGTTCAACCGCTTCTCGACGCGGAGTATCTACAACTGGGCGCTACCGATGGGGTCGCGGCTCTACTCCCGTGGCGAGGTCGAGTCCCTGCTGGACAGCGCGGGACTCCGGCTCGCACAGGACGACCACGACTTCGTGCTCCCGTACGGCTTCTACCGGCAGATCCCCGGTAGCGTCGCGCGGACGTTCCGTTCCGTCGACACGAGTATCCTCGGGGCACCGGGGCTCGAACGCCTCGCATCCGTTTCGTACTGGACCGCGACGGTAGAATGAAAGACAGATTGGCGGACCGTCATACCTGTTTTTAACTGTCGCAACGGTATGGGTCGAACATGGACCTCTCGGTGGTCGTTCCGACCCTGAACGGTCGGGACCGACTCCACAGCTCGCTCGACGCGCTCT
Source organism: Haloarchaeobius salinus (assembly GCF_024464185.1). Taxonomy (NCBI): domain Archaea; kingdom Methanobacteriati; phylum Methanobacteriota; class Halobacteria; order Halobacteriales; family Halorubellaceae; genus Haloarchaeobius; species Haloarchaeobius salinus. The sequence goes on along the minus strand of NZ_JANHAU010000002.1, from coordinate 611,561 downwards.
CGAGCGTCGCCCCGTCGGCCGAGGTCGTCGTCGTCAACGGCCCCTCCTCCGACGGGACGACCGGGATGGTCAGGGCTCGGGACGACGTCGACACGCTGGTCGAGATCAGCGAGCGCAACGTCAACGTCGCCCGGAACGCCGGCTTCGAGGTCGCGACCGGTGACGTCGTCGCGTTCGTCAGCTACGACCTCGCCGTCGAGGAGTCCTGGCACGACGCGCTCGTCGCGGCGTTCGACGAGGGGGCCGACGTCGTCACCGGCCCGACCCATCGGACCGTCCCCGCCGGCATGACCACCGAGACCGAGGAGCGCCGCACCATCGCCGGCCGGCCAGTCGCGTACTTCAACGGCGACAACGTCGCGCTCCGGCGGGGTGCACTCACCGCACTCGACGGCTTCGACGAGTACCTGCAGACCGGCGGTGCCCGCGACGCCGCCCACCGGATCGCCGTCATGCGCTACGACGTGGACTGGTGCGGCGACATGTGCGTCCGCGGCGAGTACGAGACAGACGGCGGTCGCGAACCCGAGGACTGGGAGTGGAAGTACCGGGCGCTCGCCTACCGCATGGTGAAGAACTACGGCGTCCGCCCGACGGTGGCGCGTCGGACCCTCGCCGACGCACTCGGCGACGGAGTCGCCTCCCTCCGCGACGTGCTGACCGGGAACCGACCGCCCTCCGAGTGGCTCGGGAGCGGTCGTGCCGTCACGAAGGGCCTCGTCGTCGGCGCGAAGGACGGCCTCGCAGCACGGAAGGCCGACCGGTCGCCCCGCAGAAATCCGAACGGCGTCTCCACGCGCGCGGACCGCGCCGTCTGTCGGTACGACATCGCCGAGACGGCCGACTGACGACGACTCCCGCCTCAGTCCATCGCCTCCGGCGCGAGCCCGTCGACCACCCGGACCGCGTTCTTCGAGAAGGCCCGGCGCATCTTGTCCTCCGAGACGTCGAGTGTCAGCAGCTCCATCACGCCCACGTTCGGGTGGACCGCCGGCGCACCCGAGCCGAACAGGACCCGGTCGGGATGCTCCAGCAACGCCCGCTCCATCGGCTCGCGGAACCGCACGAAGCTCGTGTCGACGTACACGTCGTCGTGGCCGTCGAGCAGCTCGATGGTGCGCTCTATCGCCTCCCGGTCCAGCGGGTAGCCACCGAAGTGCGCGAGGACGACCGGGAAGCCGCGCCCGAGCAGGGTCCGTTCGACCGCGGCCGGCGGGAACTCGCTGCCGGCGCGAACCAGCACCGGCAGGCCGACCTCGCCGAGCACGTCGACGACCGCCCCGTCCGGGAGCCCGTCGTGCAACGGGTCGACGACGAACCCGTGGAACCGGTCGTCGTAGGCGTACTGCTCCACGTCCTCGGGCCCGGCGTGGTACTCCTTGCGTGACGCCGCCAGGTTCCGCAGCCGGCTCGACGCGCCCGCCCCCGGGTCCCGCGGCCCCGCCAGCCGCGCGAACGCCAGGAACGGCCGGTCGACGCTGTGCCGTGCCACCGCGTTGTTCGCGGTCAGGTACGACCCCTCGTCCGGCCGTGGCTCCGGGAACGTCACCGCGCGCACGACACCCGCCTGGCGCATCTCGCGCTCGACGGTCTCCGGCGTCGTGGTGTGTGTCCCGGTCGAACCGTACTCGTCTGTCGGCAGCTGGACGTGGACATCGACCACGCGGAAGCGGTGCTCCAGCTCCAGCATCTACCCACCGTTGCAGGGCCTCGTATTTCTTGATACCGGTCCGATTGGGAACCTCTCGCATGGCCCTGCCGGTGGGGCACGGCTACGACCAGCTCGACCGTCGTGGGAACCGTCTGGACCACGAACAGCCAGAACGCTCCCCATTGACGAGAACAGATGGAGACGGGAACAGCCAGAGTACTCCCCGACCCGAGATCGGGTACGTGTTCTGGTAGCTTCGTGCTAATCGCAAGCAAGCGAGGCCACCGACACAAAAATATTATATAGAAGAAGAAACAATCTAGTGGCGAGGTTTCAGAGCATGTCATCAGCAGAATTCGCACAGCGAGGCATGGGCAACCGACCGATGTTCATCCTGGCCGAGGACTCACAGCGCACACACGGCCGGGACGCCCAGTCCTCGAACATCACCGCCGGCAAGGCGGTCGCCGAGGCCGTACGGACCACGCTCGGACCCCGCGGCATGGACAAGATGCTCGTCGACTCGACGGGCGACGTGGTCATCACGAACGACGGCGCGACCATCCTGACCGAGATGGACATCGAGCACCCGGCGGCGCAGATGCTCGTCGAGGTCGCCGAGACCCAGGAGGAGGCCGTCGGCGACGGCACCACGACCGCGGCTGTCCTCGCGGGCCGACTCCTCGCCCAGGCGGAGGACCTGCTGGAGAACGACGTACACCCGACCACCATCGTCGAGGGCTACCACGAGGCCGTGCGCATCGCCCTCGAGGCCATCGACGAGCAGGTGCTCGACGCGGCGGTCGACGACGACACGCTCCGCAAGGTCGCCGAGTCCAGCATGACCGGCAAGGGGACCGGCGGCCTCACCGCCGACCAGCTCGCCGAGACCGTCGTCTCCGCGATCCGCCACGTCGAGGACGACGACGGCCACGTCAACCGCGACGACGTCCGCGTGTTCACGAAGGTCGGCGCGTCCTCGAACGCGACCGAGCTCGTCGAGGGCATCATCGTCGACGAGGAGCCCGTCCACGACGAGATGCCCAAGCACGTCACCGACGCCTCGGTGCTCGTGCTCGACGTCGAACTCGATGTCCGCACCGCCGACATCGACGCCGAGTACCAGGTCACGTCCGTCGACCAGCTCACCGCCGCGATGGACGCCGAGGAGGCCGAGCTCCGCAAGTACGCGAAGACCATCGCCGACGCCGACGTCGACGTCGTCTTCGCGACCGACGACATCGACGGCCGGGTGGCGTCCTTCCTCGCCGAGGAGGGCGTGCTGGCCTTCGAAGGCCTCTCGAACAGCGACGCACGCGCCATCGCCACCGCGACCGGCGCACGCCGCGTCGGCGCACTGGACGACCTCGAGTCAAACGACTTCGGCCACGTCGACGCCATCGACGTCGAGCACGTCGGCGACGAACAGCTCACCTTCGTCGAGGGCGGCGCGGCCGCCAGCTCCGTAACGGTCTTCGTCCGCGGCGGCACCGAGCACGTCGTCGACGAGCTGGAGCGCGCGCTCGAAGATGCTCTCGACGTTGTCAGCGTCGCCGTCGAGTCCGGCGAGGTCCTACCCGGCGCTGGAGCGTCCGAACTCGCCATCGCCGCCGCGGTGCGGGACGCCGCCTCCGGCATCGAGGGGCGCAAGCAGCTCGCCGTCGAGGCGTTCGCCGACGCGGTCGACGTCATCCCGCGCACGCTCGCCGAGAACACCGGGATGGACCCCATCGACGCGCTCGTCTCGCTGCGCGCCCGCCGCGAGGACGGTGACGTCGTCGGTCTCATCAGCGAGGGCGAGACCGGCCGCGTGGACGACCCGCTCGCCTACGGCATCCTCGACCCCGCCGACGTGAAGCGCGAGGCCGTCGAGTCCGCCACCGAGGCCGCGACGATGATCCTGCGCATCGACGACGTCATCGCCGCGAACTGAGCGACCGACCGCCATTTTCGAGCACGTAGCCCCGTGGACTCGACGGGCATGACGAGGGTCCGTCGTGGCCACCCTCAGGGTTCGGAGACGACGTCCCCCAGGGCCGCGCCGACGGCCATCACGACGGCGGTGAGTCCCGTCGCGCTCGTCGCAATCCAGGGCGTCGCCCAGTCCACGCGTCCCCAGGCTGTCATCAGGACGACGGACGTCACCGTCGCGATGCCGAGCACCCCGAGCAGCCGGACGGGGACGACCCCGAACAGCCTGTCCGCCTCGACGTCCTCGAATCCCGCCGCGTGGAGGATGCCGAGAACCAGTGCGACACCGACGAGGAGCGTCATGCCGAGCACCTGCAGCCGCGTCGAGAGGTGTTCGGCGATCTCGAGGGTGCCACCCTCGACGATCATCGGGATGCCGAAGACGAAGCTCCCGACGAGCGCCTCGCCCGCGTCCTGCAGACCGAACGAGGAGCGGAACCGACCGAACACCCGTGGCTGACGCGCACGGCGGAGCGTCCGCATCGTCTGCCTGACCTTCTCGCGTTCCACCTCCGTGTCGACGATATCCTCCAGTTCCTCCAGCTCCTCGAACACCGTCTCCATCTCGACGGTTGCCTCCTCGCCGCCGGTCCGGACGGTCCCCCCGTCGGTCGTACTCATACCAGCGACGAGACCGTGGTGGTAGATAAATCCGGGTTCGGGAACCCGGTCACGCGACCGTCGGCAGCGACCAGCCCCGGCGCATCCCCATCAGCCGGAGCCCGAGCGCGACGGCGACGCAGGCGACGGTCGGCACCGGGGATGCGACGTCCGCGGTCCAGAGCAGCCAGAAGACGGCCCCACCGGCGATGGCACACGTCGCGTAGAAGTCCTCGTGGAGGACGAACGGTACCTCCTGTGCGAGCACGTCCCGGATGGCACCGCCGCCGACCCCGGTCAGCGTCGCACAGACGACGACGCCGAACGGCGAGAGGCCGGCCTCGACGCCGACGATGGCCCCGGTGGCGGTGAACGCCGCCAGCCCGATGGCGTCCGGGATCGTCAGCAGCGGTGAGTCCGCGATGCTGCCCCGTTCGGCCCTGACGAGCGCGATGGCGAGCGCGACGCCCGCGAGCGCGAGCAGCACGTCCGTCTCGGCGGTCAGGGCCGACGGGACGCGCCCGACGAGCAGGTCGCGGGTGATGCCGCCGCCGAGCGCCGTCACGACGCCGAGGACGGTCACGCCGAGGTAGTCGAGGTCGGCGTCGACGCCCTTCGACGCGCCGGCGACGCCGAACGCGACCGTGCCGATGGCGTTCATCGCCGCGAAGGGGGTCAGCGCAGCGAGGGCGTTCAGCATCGCTCGATGGTCACCTCATCGCCCGGTGCCAGCCCGAACGCCTCGTCGCCGCGGCCCCGGTTCACGTCGCACTCGACGTTGCCGTGACTGCCGACCGTGACCAGCTGCTCGCCCTCGGGCACCGCCGCGAACGTCTCGCCGGCGGGAACGCGCTCGCCGTTCACCGTCACGGCGTCCGTGTCCGCGAGGAAGCCGCCCGGCACGTTCGTCACCGCGTTGCCGAAGTCGTCGACGACCAGCACCTCACCGACGGCACGGTCGCCATCGACGGACGCCGGCGGGAGCGTGCAGTCCACGAGGTCGGCCACGTCGGTCGCCTCGACGCCCTCCATGCCGCCGACGGCGGCGACGCCGACCTCGTGGACGCGCGCTGCGGCAGGTGCGAACACGTCCCGGCCGTGGAACGTGCTGGAGGCCGCGCTCTCGTCGTCGACGATGTACGCCGCGACCGTCTGGTGGGTCGCGTCGGCGAGCGGCTCACCCGGGTCGAGGCCGGCCAGCGCCCGCGCCACGGGAATGACGACCCCGTTGTCCGGCGCGACGAGCGCGTGCCGGCCCACCCGGACGACGACGGCGTCCCGGTCGGTGCCGACGCCCGGGTCGACGACGACGCAGTGGACCGCCGGCGGGAAGTAGGGCAGCGTCTCGCGCAGCCAGAACGCCGTCGCCCGCACGTCGTGCCGGGGGAACTCGTGGCTCACGTCGACCAGCCGCGCGTCGCAGCGGTCGAGGATGACGCCGCGCATCGCCGCGGGGTACGGCGAGCCGAAATCCGACGAGAGCGTTATCATGGGTGGGTACTGCCGGACGCGGGAGAATAACTGTGGTGGTGTCTGCGCCGTCGGCCCGACGCCCGACCGGGACTCACGCCCCGTTCGTGTCCGTATCGGCGACCATCTGGATGCGCTCGACGCCGTCGATCTCGCGGACGACCTCGGCGCAGGCGTCGGGAACCAGCGACTCCCAGTCACCACCCTCGACCATGCGCTCGCGGACCTCCGAGCCCTCCAGCACCTCGCGGTTGAACATCGGCGACTGCCGGACCTCGATGCCGGCCTCCTCGAACAGCCGGATGACGAGCGGGTTGTTCGAGTACGCCACGTCGAAGGTGGGGCACATGCTCTGGACGTGGCTCACCCAGACGGAGTTGCGGTCGAGGTCCTCGATGGGGACGGCGTAGGTGACGAGGTCGGAGTCGACGAGCGACTTCGTGAGCATCATGATGCGCTCGCCGGCGGTGAAGGGGTCGTGCTCGGAGTGGGAGTCGCCCGCGCTCCCGATACCGAGGACGAGTTCGTCGACCTCCTCCGCGATGGTCTCGACCATGCTGTGGTGGCCGTTGTGGTACGGCTGGAACCGGCCGATGTAGAATCCCCGCGTCATGGCGAACCCGTCGGCCCGTTCGTTTATAAGGATGGCGAGACGCCCGCATCGGCGTATCCGGGCGCTCCAGCACCTGAGTCTGCCGTTTTCGGTCGTGCGCCGGCGGCTTCAGAAGGGAGAAAGTATATCAGTACAAAACACCAGAATTCAGGTAGCAACCCGTTTCATGAGTAACGATAGTGACCCCAACGACGGCCCCCCGCCGACGGTCGAGGAGACGGTCGACGAGCGGGAGCCCGAAAGTGACGACACCCCCAACCCCGACCGCGAGGAGGGGTTCGAGCCGGTGATCCCCGAGGACGATGGGTCCCCGGACGACGGTGGCCTCCACGACGCGACCGTCGAGGAGGGTACCGACGACGAGGGCACCATCGACGACGAGGGGCCCGACATCGACCGCCTGGGCAGCGACGTCGAGGTGGACATCGGGGCCGAGATCGACGAGGAGATCGAGGAGGACGACCTCCTCGGCGGCCTGAAGGTCGACTCCACGTCGGAGATCGAGGTGCCAGACCGTCTCGTCGACCAGGTTATCGGGCAGGACGACGCCCGCGACATCGTCAAGAAGGCGGCCAAGCAGCGCCGCCACGTGATGATGATCGGCTCCCCGGGTACCGGGAAGTCGATGCTCGCGAAGGCCATGTCCCAGCTCCTCCCGAAGGAGGACCTCCAGGACATCCTCGTCTACCACAACCCGGACGACGGCAACGAGCCGAAGGTCCGCACGGTCCCCGCCGGCAAGGGCGACCAGATCATCGAGGCGTACAAGGACGAGGCCAGGAAGCGCAACCAGATGCGCTCGTTCCTGATGCTCATCATCATGGCCGTGGTCCTCGTCTACGCCGTGGTCACTCGCAGCCTGCTGCTGGGTATCCTCGCGGCCGGTGTCGTCTACCTCGCGTTCCGCTACTCCGGCCGCTCGACGGACTCGATGATCCCGAACCTCGTCGTGAACAACGCCGAACAGCAGACCGCGCCGTTCGAGGACGCGACGGGCGCACACGCCGGCGCGCTGCTGGGCGACGTCCGCCACGACCCGTTCCAGTCCGGCGGCATGGAGACGCCGAGCCACGACCGCGTCGAGCCCGGTGCCATCCACAAGGCCAACAAGGGCGTGCTGTTCGTCGACGAGATCAACACGCTCGACATCCGCAGCCAGCAGAAGCTGATGACGGCCATCCAGGAGGGCGAGTTCGGCATCACCGGCCAGTCCGAGCGCTCCTCGGGCGCGATGGTCCAGACCGAGCCCGTGCCCTGTGACTTCGTCATGGTCGCGGCCGGGAACCTCGACGCGATGGAGAACATGCACCCCGCGCTCCGCAGCCGTATCAAGGGCTACGGGTACGAGGTGTACATGGACGACACCATCGAGGACACCCCCGAGATGCGCCGGAAGTACGCCCGCTTCATCGCCCAGGAGGTCGAGAACGACGGGCGGCTCCCGCACTTCACCCGCGACGCCGCCGAGGAGGTCATCCTCGAGGCGAAGCGCCGCTCGGGCCGGAAGGGCCACCTGACGCTCGAACTGCGGAACCTGGGTGGACTTGTCCGCGTCGCCGGCGACATCGCCCGCGGCGAGGACCGCGACGAGACCACGCGCGACGACGTCATCCAGGCCAAGCGCCGCTCGCGTGGCATCGAACAGCAGCTCGCGGACAACTACATCGAGCGCCGCAAGGACTACGAGATGACGGTCTCCGAGGGCGACGTGGTCGGCCGCGTCAACGGCCTCGCGGTCATGGGCGAGGACTCCGGTATCGTCCTCCCCGTCATGGCCGAGGTCGCCCCCTCGCAGGGCCCCGGGAAGGTCATCGCCACCGGGAAGCTGCAGGAGATGGCCGAGGAGGCGGTGCAGAACGTCTCCGCCATCATCAAGAAGTTCTCCGACGAGGACATCTCGGAGAAGGACATCCACATCCAGTTCGTGCAGGCGGGCCAGCAGGGCGTCGACGGCGACTCCGCGTCCATCACGGTCGCGACCGCCGTCATCAGCGCGCTGGAGGACATGCCCGTCGCGCAGGACCTCGCCATGACCGGCTCCCTCTCCGTGCGGGGCGACGTGCTGCCCGTCGGCGGCGTGACCCACAAGATCGAGGCGGCCGCGAAGGCCGGGCTCGACCGGGTCATCATCCCGAAGGCGAACGAGCAGGACGTGATGATCGAGGACGAGTACAAGGACCAGATCGAGATCATCCCGGTCAGCCACATCAGCGAGGTGCTGGACGTGGCGCTCGCCGGCGAGCCCGACAAGGACTCGCTGGTCGACCGGCTGAAGTCCATCACGGGCTCCGCGCTGGAGCACGACATCGGCCGCAGCGGCGGCTCCCCGAGCCCGCAGTAAGCGGCGATGTCCGGGACGACGGCAGCCGCCGTCGGCCTTCTTCCGTTCTTCCAGTCCCCAGCCGTGGGCTCGTCGTTCGACGCGGTGTCGTTCGCGGCCGCCCTCGCGATCATCACGGCGCTGATGCTCGTGCTCTCGTACTCGACGACGCGGGCGGTGACCGGTTCATCGGGGGGGCACGACCCGAGCGGTCCCCGCGACGGCACCGGGCCCGACGGCTCCGGGGGGTCGACCGACCAGTTCGACACGCACGGGTCGGCACCGGAACCCGGTCCGTCGACGACGCCCGACCCGTCCGCCCCCGAGCCACCCGAGGACCCTCCGGCGTGGCTCGACGAACGCGAGACGGACCCGCTCGCCGCGATGTCGACCGGGATGCTGCTCGCGAACGTCGCCGTCACGCAGGGCGTGTTCCTCGTCGCCGTCGTCGCTGCGGCGTACTTCACCAGCGTCCCGGCGGCCGCGACGGGCCTGTCGCCGGCCGCGTTCGGGCCGATACCCCTGCTCGCCGGCGTGGGTCTCGGAATCGGGCTCTACGTCGCGAACGAGGTCGGCGCGGCCGTCGCCGAAGGTGCGGGCATCGAGTACGACGAGCACCTCCGCGAGAGCCTCGCGCCAGGGAGCGTCGGTGGCTGGGCGGTGCTGTTCGGATTCGTGCTCCCGCTCGTGGCCGTCTTCGAGGAGGTCCTCTTTCGGGCGGCGATGGTCGGCGTGCTCGCTGCGGGCTTCGGCGTCTCGCCGTGGCTGCTCGCCGTCGGCTCCTCGCTCCTGTTCGCGGCCGGCCACGGCCTCCAGGGACCGGCGGGCATCGTCGTCACCGGCGGGCTCGGGTTCGTGCTCGCCGCCGCGTTCGTGCTGACGGGCAGTCTCGCCACCGTCGTCGTCGCACACTACCTCGTGAACGCGCTGGAGTTCGGGGTACACGAGGGGCTGGGCGTGGAGTGGGCACCGGAGTAATCGACCGCGTCGTCCCGGGGTTCTCGGGCGAGCGAACCGAGCAGGGGAAGCCGGGCGTTTCGCCCGGCTAGAGCCCCTCTATCGACCTGAGTTTCTGTTCGACGTGCGGCTCGGCGGCGCTCGGACCGTCGCGTACCCGGTGGTCCGGAACGAGCAACGGCACCGGGTTGGCGTCGAGCGCGGTGCGGACGAGGATGAGGTCGTCGTCGTCCTCGGCGTCGAGGCCGGGGGTCATGCGAGCGAGCTGTGCCACGGAGACGTCCTCGCCGTAGGGAACCTGTTCGCGGAGCGTCTCGAGGACGGCGCGCTGGTCGGACGGCATCGTCAGCGCGACCTCCACGTCGTCGAAGTCGACCGCCTGGAGCCCGTCGAGATACTCGTCGATCCGGTCGAGGACGGGGTGGTCTGCACCGGCGTCGGCGTCGGCCTCCTGCGGGAACGAGACGGAGATGATCCGCCCGCTCGCGAATCCGATCTGTACGGCGCGCTCGAGGAACGGCGAGTGCCGCGCGTAGATTCCAGCGACGCCGTCGTCGTCAGCGTCCATACGGGCTTCAGGATGGAGACGGCCTTGAAGGTTCCCGTGACGATGGTGACCCGCGTCGGCCCGCCGATGACGCAAACCTTATGTACAGATTAGAACATTGATGTACGATGATGAACGCTACAGAGGAGTTCGCGCCCGCCGTCCGCTCCATCCTGGACGCCGCGGCGCGACGGACGGTGCCCGCCGACCGGGTCAGCGTCGACGGTGCGTCGCTCTCCGACGCCCTGACGACGGCCGACGCGGACGAACGGGTACCACTCATCGCGGAGGTGAAACCGACGAGCCCGACGACCGAGGGCACGCGGACCGAGGACCCGGTCGACCTCGCGCGGGCGATGGTCGACGGCGGCGCGGCCGCGCTCTCGGTGCTGACCGAGCCCGAGCACTTCGGCGGCAGCGTCGAGAACCTCGAACGGGTACGCGAGGCCGTCGACGTCCCAGTGCTGCGCAAGGACTTCCTGCTCGAACCGGGCCACCTCGACGCCGTCGAGGCCGACGCCGCGCTGGTCATCGCCCGCTTCGTCGACGACGTGGGCGAGATGGTGGCGGCGGCCCGCGAGCGTGGCTTCGAGCCGCTCGTCGAGGTCCACAGCGTGGCCGAACTGGAGACCGCGCTCGACGCCGACGCGACGCTCGTCGGCGTGAACAACCGCGACCTCGCCAGCCTGACGGTGGACCTGGGGACGTTCGAGCGCGTCGCGGCGGAGGCACCCGACGACGTGACGCTCGTCGCCGAATCCGGCATCTCGACGCCCGCGGACGTACGGCGGATGCGCGCGGCCGGTGCGGACGGCCTGCTGGTCGGCAGTGCGATTATGGCCGGCGAGCCCCGAGAGTCGACAGAGGAGCTGGTGTACGCGTGAGCCTGAACGACGAGACACGACGAGACGGACCCGACGAGAGCGGCGACCGCCCCGGCACGTTCGGCCGCTACGGCGGCCAGTACGTGCCGGAGGCGTTGATGCCCGCGGTACAGGAGCTCGAGGACGCCTACGAGCGCTACGTGCTCGGGAACGAGGACGGCTTCGTCGACGAGTTCCGTCGTCGCCTGCGTGACTTCGGCGGCCGGCCGACGCCGCTCCAGCGCGCGGACCGCCTGAGCGAACGACTCGGGTGCGAGGTGTACCTCAAGCGCGAGGACCTCGTCCACGGCGGCGCGCACAAGCTGAACAACGCGCTCGGGCAGGTGCTCCTCGCGAAGTACATGGGCAAGGAGCGCATCGTCGCCGAGACCGGCGCGGGCCAGCACGGCACCGCGACGGCGATGGCGGCCGCGCACCTCGACATGCCCTGCGAGGTGTACATGGGCACCCGCGACATCCAGCGCCAGCGGCCCAACGTCTTCCGGATGCGGCTGAACGGGAGCGAGGTCAACCCCGTCTCCGCGGGCCGCGGCACGCTGAAGGAGGCG